>PMHI01000348.1 GCA_003156615.1 Acidobacteriaceae bacterium
GGGTTCGAATCCCTCCCTCTCCACCAGATTTTCTGCGTTTTTATTTCCAACCACTTGCAGCGTAATTCCGAGCTAAAAAGCTCTGCTTACGGATTTTAAGGTATTTCCTCCGAACCTCGGTATTAGGTTCTGGGGAGGAAATATGGCGTACCAGGCAAAAAAGTTTCCCGCGGTTGACGGGTCAACCGGCAGTAATCCGCCCTGAACGAAGGGACGAAGACGCCGCCTGAGAATTTGCTGGGCAAGCGGCGAAGCCACGCTGGCTGCGTAAAACGGTTGACTAAATAGATGACTATGGTTATAATAAAGGTCATCTGAGAAATCCGAATCTATGAATGAAATCTCGATTTCCGAATTCAAGGCCAAGTGCCTTGGCCTGATCGACGAGGTTCAGAAGACACGCCAACCTCTACGCATTACGCGTCGTGGGAAGCCTGTGGCGGAAGTGATTCCGGCCGGTCCGGATCATACACGTAAATTCGTGGGTGATCTGGTTGGCACGGGGAAGATTGTCGGCGACATCGTGGGGCATGTTCTCGATGTTGAGGACATGGAGGCCTACCGGGATTGAGGCTTCTTCTAGATACGCATATTTGGCTCTGGAGCAAGTTGGAGCCGAAGCGCTTGGGACGGCGGGTGAACAACGAACTTTCCAACGTGAACAATGAACTCTGGCTGTCCTCAGTGAGTGTGTGGGAGGCACTGNNTTGGCATTGGGCCTTCCCCATGCTGACCCAGCAGACCGGTTCTTGGCGGCAACGGCAAAGGTCCTCAATCTGACACTAGTCACAGCAGATGAGAATCTACTGGATTTGAGCGAGATCGTGACTCTCCCTAACCGTTAGTTTTGACTGGGAGTCTGACAAATGAACGTGCCTGCGAGCCTTGTGTTTACCGAAAACTCCATCCGAGCCGAAAGCGCGAAGATCTCGTCTGCATTCTGACACTCCCTGCCGGAGAAACTAATCGAGGCAACCGTGCAGCAGCGATGCAACGGCGTTCTGAATGGTAAANNTCTTCACGCGTCTATCGTGACCGCTTGAGATCATCCATGGAGATGCCGAGATCGGCGCTGAGGTCTCCTAACGAGATGCCCTGTCCAGGATGTTTTTCCAACCACGCTTTAGAGGTAGCTACGGCCTGACGTGCGGCTTCGCTCTCGGGTTCATCTTCGACGGGGGCGTTGGCGGGAGGCGGGATCAAGCATGGCCTCGATCATCTGGACGATGGCCGACACCTGAGCCATTGGCATGCGGTCGATGCAAAGCCGTCGTAAGAAGCAGTGAAATTTTCTCGACCGGACGCTGAAGTTTAGAACCCGGAACCATGATTCGGGCACTGCCCTTGACCAAACTCGCAGCAGGCGCGAGGAATTGATCTCACCCAGTTCCCCGTATTACACTCCCCGGCTTAGCGATTGGAGCGAAAAATGCGCACTCTCTTTACGAAGGTCTTAATGGTCGCCTTTACGGCTGCGGCCTTCGGCCAGGCTGCACCGGCGAATAGGACAGCATCCGACGCCAAATCGCGGCCCCTCGGTCAAGCACTCGCGAATCCCGCCACGACGGCGGCCGACACTCCAATTACGTCGATGCCCTATACTCCGGGACTGGACACTGAATTCATGGATAAGAGCGCCGACCCCTGTGTCGATTTCTACCAGTACAGTTGCGGCGGCTGGATGAAGAAAAACCCGATTCCAACCGACCAGCCGAGCTGGGGCGTTTACGGCAAGCTCGCTCAGGATAATCAACGATTTCTGTGGGGCATTCTGGACGATCTGGCCAGGAACCCTTCGGGCCGCAACCCTAACCAGCAGAAAATCGGGGACTACTTCGCCGCCTGTATGGACGAATCCGCGGTTGATAAGCTTGGTGCCGATCCATTGAAACCCTATCTTAAACAAATCAATGACCTTACGTTAAAGAGTCAACTCCCAGCTCTTTTGGCGCAGATTCATCTGCAGACCGAAGGCAACGGCATGTTCTTCGGATTCGGGTCGAACCAGGACTACGGCGACTCGACTCAGGTCATTGCTTTTGCCACCGCTGGCGGACTCGGCCTCCCCGACCGCGATTATTACAGTAAGACCGATGCAAAATCTGCGGAACTGCGCCAGAAATACCTCTCTCACGTACAGCGAATGCTCGAACTGTTGGGCGATGCACCGGACGCGGCACAACGCGAAGCGGTCTCGATCATGGCCATGGAGACGGCACTGGCCAAGGCCTCTCTAACCCGTGTCGAGCGCCGCGAGCCACACAACCTTTACCACAAAGTTGATTTGACGCAGTTGCAAGCACTCTCGCCTGGTTTCGACTGGACCGTGTACCTTAAGGGAGCCGGGCTTGATGGGGAAAATACATTCAATGTAACCGAACCAGCGTTCTATAAGGAACTCAACAACCAACTTCAGACCGCCAGTCTCGATGACATTAAGAACTACTTGCGCTGGCACACGGTTCATTCTGCCGCCCCTTTTTTGTCCTCAGTCTTCGTGAACGAGGACTTCGATTTCTTCAGCAAGACGCTGCGCGGAGTCCCTCAACTCCGCCCTCGCTGGAAACGTTGCGTCGGACTGGTTGATCGGCAACTCGGCGAAGCCCTCGGCCAGGAGTTCGTTAGCCGGACGTTTACCCCGGAAATGAAGCATAAGACGCTCACCATGACCGGCCAGATCGAGCAGGCCATGGCCACGGATCTCGAGCAGCTCACCTGGATGGGGCCTGAGACCAAACAAAATGCGTTGACCAAACTCCACGCCGTCGTGAACAAGATCGGCTATCCCGACAAGTGGCGTGATTACACCTCGGTCGTGATCTCGCGCGATGATTTTTCGGGCAACGTCGAACGAGCTGCGATGTTCGAGTCCAAGCGCAGACTGAATAAAATAGGCAAACCGGTCGATCGCAGCGAATGGTCAATGACACCGCCTACTGTCAATGCTTATTACAATTCGCGCATGAATGACATCAATTTTCCCGCAGGCGTGTTGCAGCCCCCTCTTTACGACCCGAAGATGGACGATGCGCCCAACTACGGCAACACCGGCGGAACCATCGGTCACGAGTTGACACACGGCTTCGACGATCAGGGCCGCAAGTTCGATGCCCAGGGCAATTTGAAAGACTGGTGGACGGCGCAGGACGACCAAAACTTCGATGCCCGCGCGCAGTGCGTGGTGGACCAGTACGCGCAGTACGTCGTTGTAGACGAAATAAAAATCAACAGCAAGCTTACCGAAGGAGAGGATATCGCCGATCTTGGAGGGTTGATTCTGGCGTGGATGGCATGGAAATACCAGACAAAGAACTCGCACCTGGAAAACCGCGACGGCCTCACGCCTGAGCAGCGATTCTTTGTCGGAAACGCGCAATGGGCGTGTGAGAACGACCGGCCAGAGAACCTACG
>PMHI01000115.1 GCA_003156615.1 Acidobacteriaceae bacterium
ACTTCAGCTACTTCACCGAAATCGAAGAGCAGTTCCTGCGCCGGCGCGGCGGTGGGCTGTTGCTCACCACGCTGGACTGGGCCCTGATTGAAACCTGGAAGGACGCCGGAATTCCTCTGGAGGCTGTGTTGCGCGGGATTGATACTGCCTTTGACCGCTACGAAAAGCGCCCTTCAAAAACCAAGAAGGTGAACAGCCTGGCCTATTGTTCCCAGGAAGTGCTGGCTGCGGCGGAAGATATGAAAGAAGCGGCCGTAGGCGCGGCTGACGAACAGTCGGCATCGAGCAAATCAGCCGCGGCGCAAGGATTCGAGCCCGAGGTCATCGCGGCGTTCTTGCGCCGCAATGCCGAACTTCTGGATGCGGCGAAGTTGCCGCGCAGCGCGGCAATCTCGGTTTATGCCGTCGCCACGGAATCCGCCGCCACGCTGCGCAAGCTGGCGCTCGAAACCGAGAGCAAAAAGGCGGCATCAAAGCTGGAGGATTTGGAGCGCCACCTCACCGTGCTCGAGGAAAAGCTTTTTGCTGCCTTGCTCGCCGTCACACCCGATGAAGATATCGTGACCGTGCGCGCCCAGGCCGATCGCGAACTGACACCCTACCGCCGCAAGATGGCGGCGGCACAGATCGAGCAACTGCAAAAGCAGTTCATCCACAAACGGCTTCTGGAAAAATACGGCCTGCCGCGCCTGAGCTTGTTTTACATGTGAGCGCCTGATTATCGAATCCATGATTATCGAGTCAGTGATAATCGAATCCATGGCTATCGATTCATGACGATCGATTCATGACTCATTCCTTCGACGCACTCATTCTCGGTGGAGGGGCCGCGGGCTTGATGTGCGCCATCGAAGCCGGCAAGCGCCGCCGGCGGGTTGCGCTGTTCGAACATGCGGACCGGCTGGGCAAGAAAATCCTGATCTCCGGCGGCGGACGCTGCAATTTCACCAACGTTCACTGCCGGCCGGAGAGCTTTCTTTCCTCGAATCCGCACTTCGCCAAGTCGGCATTGGCTCGCTACACGCCGGCAGATTTCATCGCATTGGTAGAAAAGCACGGCATCCCGTATCACGAGAAAGCTCTGGGCCAGCTGTTCTGCAACCGTTCCGCCCGCGACATCCTGGGCATGCTCGAAGCCGAATGCCGTGATGCCGCAGTGAGCATCTTTCTGAATACGAACATCCAGCAAGTCGAGCGAACCACTGACTTCGTGGTGCGCGCCGCGAATGCGGAATTCAGAGCGCCCGTGCTCGTCGTTGCCACCGGAGGCCTTTCGATTCCGAAGATCGGCGCGACCTCGCTTGGCTATGACCTGGCGCGGCAGTTTGGGCTAGCCATCCGCGAGCCCTGGCCGGGCCTGGTGCCGCTGACGCTCAGCGACGAAGACCGTTCCCGTTACTGCGATCTGGCGGGCGTTTCGGCGGAGGTGGTCGCGGCATGCGCCGGCCAGCAGTTTCGCGAGAAGATGCTCGTCACGCATCGCGGCCTGAGCGGCCCGGCAATCCTGCAAATCTCGTCCTACTGGAAAAAGCCGCAGCCGATCCTGATCGATCTCGCGCCGGAACGCGAGGTCACCGCTTCTTTTCGCGATTCGAAAACACCGAGAAACCTGGTGACTCTGCGAACGGAGTTGCGAAAGTTTCTCGCCCATCGCTTCGCGGACCGTTGGCTCGACGCACACGCGCCCATTTCCTGGACGAATCATGCGCTAGCCAATCTGGAAAAGGAAACGCATGCCTGGGCGATCTCGCCGGCGGGCACCGACGGCTATGAAAAAGCCGAAGTGACAGCCGGCGGCGTCGACACCGACGAACTCTCGCCGAAGACAATGGAGAGCCGCAACCTTCCAGGCCTGTTCTTCATCGGCGAGTTAGTAGACGTGACCGGCCATCTCGGCGGTTTCAATTTTCAATGGGCATGGGCCTCGGGCGCGGCCGCCGGCCGGGCGCTGTGAGGGCGAATCAACGTAGGCGAAGTAAGGGCCCCCGCTAGCGCAGGTCTCGGTTTAACCGGGAAAGCGTCATCGCGCGATCTTTGCTTCCTCTACGGTCTGTCCGCGAAAGTGACGCTCGTAATCGAGAAACCAAATGAGAAAAGCAAGAACAAGCATTGGCAGAATGAGCCAAAACTTGATTGTGGTGAAGTCGGCCAAGATGGTTGCGCCTCCAACCACTGCCAATACGTTGCGGAGGGAATCAAGAGCGGCGTCCCGATGCAGGCCCTTTGCCCAAGCGATACCAGCTCTCCAGAGATTGATCATACTTTTACTTTGCCTCCCCCGTGACCGCGGAACTGCCAAGACTACAAAAGCAAGGAGTGTCGTTGCACCCTTGCAGAGCGCCTCAAATGGTCAGACGAGAGCCTGTCCCAAGTCACGGGTCAATGCCCCTAGGCCAATAAAACCCCTCCTGCGGCAATTAGTTGTGCATACCGCCTGCGCCGCCGGCCTCGGAAGCGCGGTGGGTTGCAGCCGTATTTGCAATAGGATAGCGACGAAGAATCGGCGACATTCCTCATGAAATCGTTTCCCGAACGAAGGCTGCGCCGATGTCTGTCGGATACCGTTTCCCGGCTGAAAACCGATCCTTCTTGTCCGTTCCCATGCCGTAGAATTAATCCTTGCTCCTAAACATTGAAAAGCTGATCTATGGCGGCGACGGACTCGCTCGTCTTCCTGCCGGATCGGACGGCAATCAAGACCGCGGACGCGGCAAAGCTGTCTTCGTTCCCTTTGTCCTCGCCGGGGAAAAGATCGAAGCCGTGATCACCGAAGAAAAACCCGGCTTTGCCCGTGCGAACGCCGTCGCAATCGTAGAGCCTTCGCCGCACCGCATCCCGCCGCCCTGTCCACATTTCGGCCGCTGCGGCGGATGCCAATACCAACACATCAGCTATGAGCATCAGCTTGAGATCAAGAAAGAAATCCTGCGCGAGAATCTGCGGCGCATCGCCAAGCTCGATCTGCAGTGCGAGATTCAAGCGCATCCTTCGCCGCCCTGGAATTATCGCAATCGTTCGCGCCTGCAGGTGCAAACGCGCCCTGACTTCGCCGCGGGATACTTCAAGCTGTCATCGCACGAACTGCTTCCGGTGGAGGAATGTCCGATCAGCTCGCCTCTGATCAACCGTGGCATCGCCGCCCTGTGGCAAGCCGGACGAGCGGGCNNTTGTGCGCTCCCGAGGCTCGCCGCGCCGCGGTGCGGGCGTGGGCCGAAGAATTGTGCGCAGCCATGCCGGAGATCGTGGGCGTCGTGGCGTTCCGAACGCCGCAGAAAGGCGTGCAGGAACCACTGGTCGCGGTGGGCGCCTCGGAACTAACCTATCAAACCAAGACGGCCGCCTACCGCGTAAGTGCCGGGGCATTCTTTCAGACCAACCGCTTTCTCATCGATGAACTCGCGACCATCGTTACGGCCGAACGTTCCGGCGAACTGGCGCTCGATCTCTA
>PMHI01000219.1:0-661 GCA_003156615.1 Acidobacteriaceae bacterium
CGCTCCACTCCATGAAGTACGGAGCATGCAGAGTGCCAGTGGGCACCGCTGTGATTGCGACGGGTGGGAGACACGTTGCGAGATTCGCCTGTGAAGATGCGCACGAAAGCTGGCCTTGAGGGAAGCCTGAAGTAAATCTTTGATTTGCGGCGACCGTTGCATCCACTGCACTGTTCGGCGCTCCCGGAGCGATGGCAGTTCCGCCCACTGTACCTAGCAGACCTCCCTGGAAGGTTTTGTCGTAAGGAGGGTTGGTGCCAATCAGGTCGGCCACACTGCCCGGCAAAATATCGCTNNGCTGATTCACATCATGCGAGATCGAGCTGAAAGAACCGCCAAGCCGAGCAATTTGATCGTGCGGATTGAGCGGGTTTGAGTTGAAGGTGTCGCGCAGGCCGAATGTCCAGGTAAGCTTACGCGTCACTTTCCAGGTGTCTTGGGCATATAAATCGAGATTGAGGAAGCGGAATGGTTCGTTCGCGGACAGGGGAAAAGTCTGGGTTGCAGTAGATGCCACTCCGTAGATGAATTGCGGCAACGTCGTGTAGGCCGCGGTTGGAACTGTACCCTGTCCGAAGTCATAGTCATTCAAGCGAAAGATTCGGGTGTTCGTGCCAAACCTCAGTTCGTGAGCGCCATGGCTCCAGGCGAGGTTGTCATT
>PMHI01000219.1:676-3369 GCA_003156615.1 Acidobacteriaceae bacterium
TCGTACCACGAGAACGCCGGATTGAAATAGTTGACCAGGTTTTGTGAAAAGACGTGGGTGTAACCCGCCGCGAACGAGTAGAGGGGCTGAGGAGAGACCGCATCAAACAAAGAGTTGATTGGATCTGTGTAGGCGGCTTGTACGCCGGTGTCCCCCTGAAAACGAAACCAGGTCGTATCTTTCTGGTTGATGTTGTAGTCGACGCGGACCGTCTGCACCTGTTCGTGGTCATCGCTTGAGTGCGACACGCTTTGCCGGTTCGCGCAACCGTTTCCATTCGGTGGAGCGCCCGAGGCCGAAGTGCCGTCCGCGTTCAACGGACATCCGAGCACCGCGAGAGGCGTTCCGCCGGTGTTCCCGTACAGGGAAAACATCTTCTGATAGAACGGGACCAATTGCGGCGCCGGCGCATAGGTTGATCCGGTTACCGAGTCCGTTCCACCCAGCGGAAGCTGCTGCAGCACATATTGCTGAAACGCCGCGCTCGGAACCGTTGTGGGCGTCACGATAGGCAGGGCGATCCGAACCCATTCGCTATCGAAGAAAAAGAACAGCTTGTCGTGCACAATCGGCCCGCCCAGACTACCCCCAAAATGATTGACGGTCGCGCCGGGCTTCCGATTCCCCGGTGTTGCATTGGTGAAGTAGTCGGCTGCATTCAGCCGAGCACCGTTCCACAATTCATAGAGATTTCCGTGAAACTGATTCGAGCCCGACTTGGTGACGTAGTTGACCTGGGATGCTCCATACCGTCCCTGATCCACGGCATAGGAAAGAGTATTGACCGTCACCTCTGAGATCGAATTCAGACCCAGCACGAGATTGGTGGAGAGGCCGCTGTTAAGGTTGGTGAGCGGGTCGTTCGTTTCCAGCCCGTCGACGATGTAGCCGTTGGAGAGGGCTGGCAGCCCGTTGAACTCCACGTTGCCATAGCCGTTTGTGCCGCCAACGAAATCATTGCCGCTGCCTGCCGTGTTGATCAGGGCTCCCGGAGCAAACTGCAATGGGTAGGTGAGATCGCCGCCCGGATTGGGCAGATCCTCCAAGGCTGGGGCGGTCAAGGAGGTGGATGTGTTGGCGTTCTCTGGATTGAGGATAGGAGCCTCGCTGCTGACCTCCACCGTTTCACGGGATCGGGCCACCCCCAGAGTGAAATCCACTGTTTGCTTTTGACCCAGGGCCGAAACGACATTGTTGTTTTGTCGCGGCTCGAAACCAGATGCTTCCACCTTGACCGAATAGATCCCCGGCTTTAGTTGGGGAAAGTTGAATCGGCCCGAGTCATCGGTCTTAGCGGTGCGTTTCAGTCCGGTGTCTGGGTTTGTGATTGTCACAATGGCGCCGGGCACGACGGCATTGGACGTGTCCCGAACCTGGCCAACAATGGCACTCGTGGTTTCTCCTTGTGCCCGCGCCTTCACTGGAACAAGACACACCACCACAAACATAAGAAAAGCAATGTGCGCTGCGCGTGCCACGAATACCCCATTCACATTGCCCCAAGGCGGCAATGTGTCCAAATAACTATATTAACCAGAGATTATTCCTCTGAGTTAATCACAGTTAACGGAAGGAAGCAAGGACCTGAAGGGCCGGCGAGACCGGGGACCCTCGGTAGCGCCCGAGTCACGGGAAAACAGGAAGTACCCGAATTCCTGTTGGCCGACGAACTGGGGCTTGTATTCGATGGCTCGAATCGGGTTGCGAACCACCGCTTCTGTGGGTGACATTCACGGCTCGGATGTTAATTCAACGAGCATGTGGAAACGGACTGTCATGCCCCATGGGAGGAAGTACCCGTCCTGCGACAGCTGCAATCTCGTTGAGCATGCCGCCGAAAATCCAGCGGTGCACAGGATAAAGCATGTACCAATAGAGAAGCCCCGCCAATCCGGCAGGATCAAAAATAGCGGTCTGACGAATGACGGAGCCTCGGCTGTTTGCTTCCACCTCGAACTGCAACCACGCGCGGCCTGGCACTTTCATTTCAGCGACCAGACCGAGTTCGTGATCCGGTACAAAGGTTTCCACTCGCCAGAAATCCAGAGCGTCGCCTGCGGAAAGAGTGTGAGGATCGCGACGGCCCCGACGCAGTCCCACGCCGCCAACTAGGAGATCCACTGCGCCTCGAAACCACCAAAGAATATTGGCAAAGTACCAGCCATTCAAACCTCCGATGCGCTGAATCGGAGCGAAAGCTGCCGCTGGCGGCACCGATACTTGCACCGTTCGAGAATCAACGAGCCTGGTGCCAAACTTTACTCCGCCCCAAGACTGTGGCTTCCCCGCCGAGGAAAGAGCGTCGCACCAACTAGTCAGGGCAAATTCCTGGTCTTCATGGTGAAGAGCTCTCTCTATCGCTTCTCGCAAACTTTTCGGCTTGATGTCAAGGGCGGTCAAAGCAGAGGTGTCGTGCACCAGAGTTGGGTTGCGCATACTATCGATGAGCTTTCGGCCGACGCGGGCATAAACAGGCGTGATTAAGCCCAACCACAAACTTGAGAGGCGAGGCGTCAGGATCGGAACCGGGATCATCCATCGGTGGAGGCCGCATTGCCGGGCATACTCCTGCATGATCTGGCCGTAGCTGACTTGGTCGGTACCTCCGATTTCGAAAACTCTGCACTGTTCCACCGGCAACACCAACGCGGCCATGAGGTACGCAACCACATCTTCGACCGCGATCGGCTGGG
>PMHI01000472.1:0-1040 GCA_003156615.1 Acidobacteriaceae bacterium
CGCCCGTCGGCAATCCCGTCGCCCCGAAACTCGTGGGCGTGTTGGTGGCCGTGATCTGGTAGGAGAATGCCGTCCCTACTGTTCCGCTCGCCGTCCCGCTGCTCGTGATCACCGGCGACATCGCAGTCACCGTCAGGGTCAGGGGCCCGCTGCCTGTGCCCCCGCTGTTGGTCGCGCTCACCGTCACGCTCGAGGTTCCCGCACCCGTCGGAGTCCCGGAGATCAAACCCGAGACGGTATTCACCGTCACGCCCGTCGGCAATCCCGTCGCTCCGAAACTCGTGGGCGTGTTGGTCGCCGTGATCTGATAGGAGAAACCCGACCCTACCGTCCCGCTGGCCGTGGCACTGCTCGTGATCACCGGCGGCACCGCAGTCACCGTCAGGGTTAGGGGCCCGCTCCCTGTGCCCGCGCTGTTGGTCGCGCTCACCGTCACGTGGGAGATTCCCGGGCCCGTAGGGGTCCCGGAGATCAAACCCGAGCCGGTATTCACCGTCAGGCCTGCCGGCAACCCTGTCGCTCCGAAACTCGTGGGTGAGTTGGTCGCCGTGATCTGATAGGAGAAACTTGAAGCTACCGTTCCGCCAGCCGTGGCGCTGCTCGTGATCACCGGCGGCACCGCGTTGACCGTCAACGTCAGGGGCGCGCCGCCCGTGCCCCCGCTGTTGGTCGCGCTCACCGTCACGCTCGAGGTTCCCGCACCCGTCGGAGTCCCGGAGATCAAACCCGAGACGGTATTCACCGTCACGCCCGTCGGCAATCCCGTCGCNNTAGGAGAATGCCGTCCCTACCGTTCCACTGGCAGTGCCGCTGCTGGTGATCACCGGTGGAGTGGTTTTGCTGCAACCGGCGAGAACCAGAATCACTCCGACTGCAAATGCCAGGAGGCCTGTTCGTTCAGACATATTCGCCCTCAGTCTATGTTCCGTTGGATGAATTTTCCTTTGTATCCTTGAGTGTGTTCCGAGACAGTAAACTGGGCACCAGAATCAGGCCCGTCCAAGATTTCGAGTTCATTGATTAACGTATATCACGCTGCT
>PMHI01000472.1:1059-5980 GCA_003156615.1 Acidobacteriaceae bacterium
TCCTGATAAACGCGCTAACCGGATGTTTGGAGCCCTAGCCGGGCATTTGTCCGGTTATCCGACTAATCGGGAGTTATGAGCCGCGTATCTCCACCTTTGCTGGCTTTGGTATGATCGATTCGATGCTCACCAATCGGTCGATGCCTCGCAGCATTGTGATTCCCGAACTCGCGTACCCGAACGTCGGCAATGCTATTGATTGGCTGTGCAAAGCGTTCGGGTTTACCCTCCGCATTCGAATGGCGGATCACCGCGCTCAACTTAACGTCGGTGTTGGGGGCGCGGTTGTCTTGATTGAACAGAGCGCGGGTATCTCGTTGCGGACTGCAGTCATGGTAAGGGTCGAGGATGTCAACGCTCACTACGAGCGTGCCAGGCGAAGCGGTCTAACGATTGTTCGGGAACCCACGGACTATCCTTACGGCGAACGACAATATAACGTAGAGGACTTCGCCGGGCACCATTGGTGTTTCTCGCAATCGATTGCGGACGTTGATCCGAGAGAATGGGGCGGAACGCCGGCCGAACTGGGGTAGTTCGCAAGCTTTTCGGCTCATCACCCCCACCCATGCGGAGCGGCGCGGCGCACACCCGGCCGGCCAAAAGCGAGATTCTCCCGAGTTCCGATCGTTCCCCTTGTGCGTTATAGGCTCTTCGACCACGGCTGAGCGAATGGCCACTCGCGACCTATTCCTATTGTGCACGTTGGCGCGCTCTGTTATCTCATAGGGCAGCTTGATCTCATCAGCCCGCCCAACGAAGATCGGCCACTCAACGATTCAATCGATAGAGTTGGAGAATCGCGAATGCCAGCGTCGCAATGGCAAGCCAGGCAAACCAGTCCCCCATGAGGAGGTAGAGAGTCTCATCATGTGCCACCGGAACTTCGGCCAGCAAGGTGGCGAACGGTGCAGAGTCACTCTGCGTTTCTGCCAAAACCCGGCCACGATCGTCGCTTACTGTCAGATAGCCGCCCTTCGCGGCTCGCGCCATGCTGAAGCCGTCCTCCACGCCGCGCATCACTGCCATGTGCCCGTGCCAGCTACGGTCGAGGTCAAAATCCCACGCAGGCACCAGCATCAGGCCCACATTCGACTTGCCGTAGGAACGGGAGAGAGGAGTGAAATCCATATCCTTACAGATGGCTACACCCCAGGTTCCGGAAGGCCTCGACAGAAGTGTGTGGGTTGTGCCGGGTGTGAACATAGACTCGAACGGCGGCAGCAGATGGTGCTTGTCATAGCTCAGGGCGCCGGCTTCAGGCGCATACACGCGCGCCTGATTGGATTTTAATTGCGGCGCCAGGCGGACTACGCCAACGACAATCGTGGCCTTGGTTTTGTCGGCGAGGGATTGGAAGATGGCGTCGGCGGCCGTCGTATCTTGACCGAAGAGTGTGCCGAGCTTTTCCGGTAATACAATCACTTGAGCGCCACGAGCCGCAAGTTCTTCGACCCTGATGGCATAGTCATGTAGCAGCCGCTGGGTGTCAGCACCTGCCGGGGCCATGTTCCCATTGCCCGGCTCATCGGAGGCGATGAGTCCCACCGTTACGCGCTGCTGCCCTTGTGGCCATTCGAGCCGAACCGCGCCGAAGATCAAAACACCCGCCACCGCGCCAAGGCCTACACCCAGAACACGCAGCGACCGCTTCGGCGCTGTGTGCCGTAGATGCACGCCTAGCGCAAGTACGGCAGGAAACAACAACAGTAGAAAACTGATTCCCCATGGACCGGTGAGCGAGGCCAGCTGCAAAATTGGCAGGCAATGCAGTTGGGTGTAGGCGAGACTACCTGCTGTACCGTGGGGCAGAAGGTAGTTACGGACAAATTCGAAGCAAACCCAAACCGAAGGCAAAGCCAGCAACGCGCTCCATGTACCACCGCGGTTTACCAGTGCGCGGAACAGCAACACGCCCAACGCAAATGCCAGCGCCGCAGAACCGAAAAACTCAGCCCACACGTAGGGACCCAGCACTCGAAAGTAATGCCAGAAGTTCAAGCAGCCAGCCAGATAGGAGAATGCTGCAACCATTGCTGTAGTCGGCCACGAATTGCGCAGAGCGAACCACAGCACGGGGAGCGGGGCGAACCAGAGCAGTGGCCACGACGGGTTGAGCCCATCTCCAAACCAGACCAGGGTCACGGTGGACGCAAACACCAGGAATGCTGGCAGAGCGCCCTTGGACTTACTTACGAATTCCATTGATGTACCTCCCAAGGGATCGGTGACAGAGAGAACGAAAGCGCGCGGCAGATGTGCCGACGCGTCCGCCCAGATACAGCATGACGAGCCCCTGCAGCATGGCTCCTGTCTCGAAGACGATCTCCCAGACGTCGTCCTCGCGGAAATAGCCGGTTTTCATGCCTTCCTGGATCAATTCCGCCATCGGATTGGCCGTAGGGGATTTGCCGGCTTCGAAGTCGCGCGGAAATTGACGAGAGCCTTCGCGAGGCTTCAGGAACATGAGTTCGAAAAGCCGCGGATACTGCAGGGCAAAATCCAGGNNCCGCTCAACTCCCGAAAGCCTTCATCAGACAGAGCATTCAGAAGTCCCATGCGATCTGGATAGTGGCGATAGACCGCCATCGCTGTTATACCGACTGCTGCAGCAACGCGGCGCATCGTCACCGCTTCTTCGCCTTCCTTACACAAGAGGTTTCGAGCGGCGATGGCGATCTTTCGCGCAGTAGATTCCTCACCCATGTATACAATGTATACAGTGTCGCCGAGCTTGTCCATGAAGCGGTCTAGAGCTCTGGACTGGGCCCCGGGACTGGCACCCCGGGACCTTGTAAGGAATTGCTCTGTTTATCCCAGTCTATGGAACCATCCTCTGCTCCATAACGTAATAGATCTCACTCGGGGCCGGTTGCTCACCCCGTGTAACTGCTCGTACGTGTGCTCGGAGGCCTACACATGGCAATCCTCGACCAACTCAAGCAGGTCCTACGCAGGCTGAGCCTGGCGCCGCTATTCACGGCGATTACGCTGATTACCCTCGCCATCGGCGTTGGCGCGAACACAGTGATTTTTAGTGTCGTGGATGGGGTGCTGCTTAAGCCGTTGCCCTACCCCCATGCTGAGCAGTTGATCGGCGTGTGGCATTCGGCGCCGGGGATCGGCTTTACGGAACTGAATATGTCGCCGTCTATCTACTTTATCGACCGTGAGCAGAACACCACGCTCCAGGATATCGGCGCGTATTCCGGTGATTCGCTGGACGTGACTGGCGCTGGAAAACCGGAACACGTGCCAGGGCTCGACGTTACCGATGGCGCGCTGCCGATCCTGGGAGTGGCTCCGGTACTGGGACGCTTATTTTCCCGCAAAGACGATTCGGCGGGTGCGCCGCAAACCGTATTGCTCTCCTATGGGTACTGGCAGCGGAAGTTTGGCGGCTCAGCTTCCGTCATTGGGCGCTCCATCACAGTAGACGGAAAGCCGAGAGAAATTATCGGCGTGCTGCCCAAGGCATTTCACTTTCTCGATCGACAGGATGCTGCGCTGTTCGTGCCTTTCCAATGGGATCGGAATAAGACCACTCTCGGCGACTTCAGTGAGGTCGCGTTTGCCCGCTTGAAGCCCGGAGTCACGATGGCCCAGGCCAGCGCAGATATGGCACGGCTCCTTCCGGTGGTGGTGCGAAGTTTCCCGCCCCCGGAAGGATTCAGTATCAGCATGTTTGAAAAAGTGCGGCTCTCGCCTAATCTCCGTCCGCTCAAGCAAGACGTTGTCGGGAATGTGGGCAACGTGTTGTGGGTTCTGATGGGCTCGATCGTTCTGGTTCTGCTGGTTGCTTGCGCCAACGTCGCCAATCTACTGCTGGTCCGGGTCGAAGGACGTCGTCAGGAGCTGGCGATTCGCTCTGCCCTGGGTGCGGGCTGGGGACGCATCGCGGCGGAGCTGCTCTTCGAGAGCATCGTGCTCGGCGTTGCCGGCAGCCTGATCGGCCTGGCATTTGCCTACGGTGCGTTGCGCCTTCTGGTGTCGATGGCCCCCACCGGCCTCCCCCGCGTAAATGAAATTGGTTTCGATCTCCCAGTCCTGTTCTTCACTCTTGGGCTCAGCCTCTTTACCAGCCTGCTCATCGGTTTCATCCCGGTCCTCAAGTATGCGGGCGCAAATGCGAACAGCGGTCTCCGCGAGGGTGGCCGCGCGCTGAGCCAGAGCCGGGAACGGCATCGCGCACGTCAGACCCTGGTTGTTGTGCAGGTCGCGCTTGCCCTGGTTCTGCTGATCTGCTCGGGGCTGATGATCCGCACCTTTCGCGCCTTGATGCATGTGTCTCCGGGTTTCGTCGCGCCCGATGCAGTACAAACATTCCGTTTTTACATTCCGGAGACGCAGATACCGGACGCTCAGCCTGAGCGCGTCCTACGCATGGACGAGGAGATTTTGCACCGGCTCGCGGCGATTCCGGGAGTTTCTTCCGTCAGCTTCTCCACTGCGGTTCCAATGGACGGAAACAGTTCGAACGATTTG
Organism: Acidobacteriaceae bacterium; assembly: GCA_003156615.1. The sequence continues at coordinate 5,545 of PMHI01000472.1, forward strand.
GTGTTTGCGCAGGACCACGTGTATGGTGAGGGCGAGCTACCGCCGATACGCCGGTTCAAGTTCGTCTCACCCGGATTTTTCGCGACTCTGGGCACGCAGTNNTCGGAGAATCTTGCGCGCCAGTACTGGCATGACCCGAAGGGCGCGCTAGGCAAAAGGATTCGTGTGGCCAACACCGACGACTGGCGCGAGATCATCGGAGTGGTTCAGGACATGCACGACGACGGCCTCGACAAAGCCCCTCCCAGCGCGGTGTACTGGCCCGTGATGCTGGACCATTTCGAAGGCCAAAAACAGACCCTGCGGCGCAACCTCGCGTTCACCCTTCGTAGCCCGCGCGTCGGTTCTCGCTCCTTCATGAACGAGGTTCAGGAGCGAGTCTGGTCCGTCGATCCCGATGTGCCGCTGGCGGAGGTTTCCACACTCGGCACGCTTT
>PMHI01000276.1:0-10348 GCA_003156615.1 Acidobacteriaceae bacterium
TTCGTGATCGCTGACCCGCGAACTGATCTTGACGTCTTCATATCCCTTGTCGCGGTAAAGAGCCTCCAGGTTCGAGACGCTCTGCTTCAACAGTTTCTGGCTGATGCTGCCATGGTTCCAGAAGTGCGCTTTCTTGACCATCACTTGGGCGAGCAAACTCGAATCGGGGATTTGGTGGTTTCCCTGAAAGAGGATACGGTCGACTTTGTGTTTCTTGCCCCGTTCGATTTCGTAGACCAGCCGAACCTGATCGGGTTGGCGCGTGAGCTGGATCTTTACTGCCACACTGTAATATCCCTTCTTCTGGAAGTAGTCGATCAGATTCTGCTGACCTTCTTCTATCAAGTCGCTGTCGATGGTTCGTTCGGAGTAGATCGGGATCAATTTCCTCAACTCCCGCCCTGAGAGAAAAGGAAGCGTCGAAAGCCTAGCGCCGGTGGTGCGAACCGAGACGACGGGGCCGAGTTCCACCTTAAAAGAGACATCCACGCGGTTCTGTTCGGCGTGAAACTGGGGCGGCTTCTCCTGCACGCTGCTGGCCAGGCGATCTTGTTTTGATAGCGTTCTCTTGATCAGCGTGATCGCGGCTTTCATGCGTTCCTCAGAGTAGGGCTTGCCGGGCTTGAGCAAACCTCCGGTAAGCCGGGCGCGGAGGGAGCGAGAAGAATGAAGCAAGCGCGAGGCTTCGCCACTATCGGTACCGTCAATCTGGACGGCTGCGATTCTGGCTTGCTTGGCGAGCTTGACGATGAAGGTAACGTTAACCAATTGGTGACCGTCGTCGATCTGGGTGTCAGCTTGAATCGCTGCCTGAAAGTAGCCGTTGCGTTTAAAGAAAACCTGCAGAGCTTGTTCAGCGAGGACAACACGAGCCGGGTCGTAAGGATCTTCGTCCGGGAGATCGGCGACCTGCAGCAGTCGCGTGTATGAAAAAGCCTTTGTGGCACCGGGAAAATCGACTATGCCGAGGTAATAGACGGGCTCCAGCAGAAAATTGACTCGCACACCGGACAGATCCGGGACGACGTTCACCGTGATTTTGGAAAAGCCTCCAGCTTNNTTCCGGGTCCCGGTGAGGATTGCCGACGAGATCGACCGCGTCAACCTTCTGGCCTTCATAGACGGACGATGAACCTTGGACCTTAACCTGGGCCCAGGTGAAAGTCGCCAAGAAGATAACAACCGGTGCACACAAACGCATAAAGTTTGAAAGACACGAGTGAATGAGCATCGATCGGCTTGGCCCTTCAAGTGAGCAAGATGCCAAATGCTCAAACGTGTGATCACAGCTGGATAATGGGTGCCTTGAGTAAGGTGTCAGGGCTTCGAATTTAGTTGCTTTTACCTGAAATTGCACCGTTATGCCCAACGCCCATGGTAGTCCATTAAGCTTGTGATCGTATGATCTTGCCCTATGACCCGGCATCGAAACCAGATTGGGACTGTGCCGATCCGCAATTTAAGCAGAAAGTGAGGCGCTGGAACTGAGAAGAGAAGCCGCGGGAGTCGACCAACCGCTCGCGGCGTTGCGGAAGCACTTCGAATGAGTGCGCAGCCGGAGTATTATGAGAGAATTCCGTCTCCGAGGAGGCTTTATGCATCGCCGCGAATTCCTCATTCGCTCAGCTTCGGGCCTGGCAGGTGCCTGGCTCAGCCCGAGGGACCTGCTGGCTGCTCTCGCAACCAAGCCTCTGCCGTCAAAGTTCTCCGCTTCCGACACCGTCACCCTCGGCAGCACGGGCATCAAGACCAGCCGGCTCGCGATGGGCACGGGTACGGTCGGTTCCGGTCATCATTCGAACCAGACCGCGCTCGGCGTCAAAGGACTTTCTGATCTTCTGCTCAATGGCTACGATCAGGGGTTGCGTTTCTTCGACGCGGCCGATTCCTACGGAAGCCATCCTCACGTCGCTGAAGCGCTCAAGCACGTGCCCCGGGACCAAGTCACGGTGCTGAGCAAGACCTGGGCGCGCGATCCCGCCACCGCCCGCGCCGATCTCGACCGCTTCCGCCGCGAGCTGGGCGTCGACTATCTCGACGTGTGCCTGATGCATTGCGTCACTGAAGCAGATTGGACCGAGCGCTTCCAGGGAGTGATGGACGTGCTCTCCGAAGCCAAGCAGAAGGGAATCATCCGCGCACACGGCTGTTCCTGCCACAGCATTGAGGCGCTGCGCACGGCGGCTAAATCGCCGTGGGTGGAAATCGATCTCGCCCGCATCAACCCCATCGGCTCGCATACGGATGCCGACCCTCAAACCGTGGTCAGCGTTCTGCGCGAGATGAAGGCCGCGGGCAAAGCCGTGATCGGAATGAAGATTCTCGGCCAGGGCGATCTGCGCGGTCGGCAGTCGGAAGCGCTGCGTTACGCGCTGTCGCTGGGCGTGCTCGATGCTTTTACGATCGGGGCCGAGAGTAAAGCCGAGCAGGAAGACTTGGTTCGGCGCATCGCGGCAGCCTAGACCGTTGTTCGGTTTTCAAAGCGTTGAAGGCGCGACCGTCAGGCGGCACTCATGGCATGCCTGAAGGCGTATCGTGCTACGAATCCCCAGGGTTTCCGAGGTTTTGTCTCAACCGCGCCGTAGTCGCCGCGCCGTTCGGCCGTGTCCCGAGCCCCACATTGTGTGCGGAGCGCCACGATCGCGGGTATTTGCACTGCTCTAATCCACGTAAAATCAACGCCTCCCCGTGGTCAACCTCGTGCACTCTCACCTGCGCTGCTTAGCAGCAGGAGGTGACCAACCATGATCCGTATCAACCCGTTTCGCACCGCGACATTTCGCACCACCCCGGCAACCCTCGACTCGGTTGCGTGGGGCAAGATTAACTTCGATAAGAACAGCGGCACGCTGGTGTTCGCCGCTTTGTTGATCCTGTGTTCGATAGCCGTCGGATGCTCGAGCGAGAAACCCAAACCCGAGAGCTCGAACAACCAGTCTGCAATGACTCAGTCGGCCCAGCCGGCTGCAGCCAGTCCGACGAACGCGCCGGCTGCGCCTGTGTTCGAGGCGGCCGACAAGCCCGTGCACAAAAAACTTGCACGCAAGATACCAGCGACCGTAACTTATGCGGACAAGATATCCGGCGTCTCATTCCAATATCCCCGCAAGTACGCGCTCAAGACCGGCGACGCCGCGGACGAGCTTGTTTCGTCCGCTCCTGTTCCCATGGACTTCGTGCAGCCTGGTGGAGTCGCGCTCGCGGCGGTTGCAGTTCCCGAGTCTGCTTATCCCCACAGCGATCTGGCCACGGCCTTCTTCGACGTGAGCGTGAACAAAATGCTCACCGCCGAGCAGTGCGGCCAATTCTCCGTCCCGCAGGCCACGCCGGCGACTGCGACGGAAGGTGCGGCCCCGGCTGCTCGGCAGCCGTCGAAGCTAATGATCGGCGACATGGAACTCGAGTCCTCGGAAACCCTTGCCAGTCAAGGAACTCGCGAGGAAGCGTCGAAGTANNTTCAAGCGGCTGGAGAAGATCCTGGCCACAGTGCAGATCAAGCCTGCTCCTGAGGTGACCGCCAGCGTACCGGCCACACCGACGGCTCCAACTGCCCCGGCACAGTAGATTCGGTCGGAAAGGGCCACGCTGCTTGCGGCGTGGCCCTTGGTTTGCACAGGCAGGCTCGCAGTTCGCGGAGCAATTCCTCCTTGGTGGCCCAGTACCGAAGAGGCTGAAGCCCAAAATCAAGGCTGGCCTTGATCGCAGCGCTGGTAGCGTTGCGCCACCGCCCAAAATCAGAATCACCGATAGCGATTACGCACGCAACTGGCGCACGATTGTGGCGATGTCGTTTTCCTGGAAGAGGCGGATGCCGGCGATGCCGGCTGCGCCAGCTTGCAGGCAGGACTGGGCATTTTCGAGAGTTACCCCGCCCAGGGCCAGTACCGGAATTTTCGCGCGGCAGGCTTGACGGAGAGATGCGAGGCCAGTGGGGATGGATCCTGGGGCGTCTTGTTTTTCGAAGACTGGAGCGAAGACGGCGAAGGTGGCTTGGTTGGCTGCGGCTTGGGTTACCTCTTGTGGGGAATGACAGGAGACCGCGATCAGCGGATCTCGCTGAGAGATTTCGCGGGTAGGAGTGCCTGCGCCAGATTTGCCTTCCCGACGCTTCCACGCAGTTCGGACGTCTTCCGGGGAGACGTCGTTGGCTGGGAGATGAACGCCAGCGGCTTGGGTGGCTAGGGCTATGTCTGTGCGTGAGTTGATCAGTAGAGCAGTCGCCGCTTGCCGCTTGCCGGTTGCCAGTTCTTGGCCACGAAGGATTTCGATGGCCTCATGGGCTAGCGACTCCAGTTCAGGAGTAGGCATGTCTTTTTCGCGGATCTGGATGTAGTCGATGCCCTGGCTTGCCGCTTCGGCGATTTTGTTGAGCAGACAGCGGCAGCGGGTGCGCTCGTCGCCGAAAAAGGCGGCGCGGGAGGTGATGTAATAGAGAAAGGGGCTTTCCGGCATCAGCTTTCAGCCATCAGTTTAGAGCAAGCAGGAAAGTGTGGTTGAACATTGCGTGGCCAAGTATCGGGCTGCGACCGGTGGACACCCGAGGCCGGCCTTCCCCACACGCCAATTCTTCCGCGGTCGTTACGGTCGGGTTTTCGCGATTTCGGGTAAAACTCCTTGTTCTTCTTCTTTCTTTGGCTGGCCGCCCAAGTGGTATTCAGTCAGTCCGTCGCGGAGAACCTCGAAGGCCTCTGCGGGAGAATCGACGAACTTGAACAGGTTGAGGTCTTCGGGAGCGACGGTGCCGGCGTCGACGAAGGCCTGGAAATTCATGATGCGGTGCCAGTATTCGCTGCCGTAAATGACGACCAGAATCTTCTTTGCGAGTTTGTCGGTCTGAGCGAGGGTAAGGATTTCGAAGAGTTCGTCTATTGTTCCGAAGCCGCCAGGAAAAATCACCAGCGCTTTGGCGAGGTAGGCGAACCAGAACTTGCGCATGAAGAAGTAGTGAAACTCGAAGTTGAGCGAGGGCGTGATATAGGGATTGGGATACTGCTCGAAAGGCAGATTAATGTTAAGGCCGATGGTTTTGCCTCCGGCTTCCTGGGCTCCTAGATTGGCGGCTTCCATGATGCCGGGACCGCCGCCGGTGGTGACCACGAAGCGGCGGCGGCGGGCGGGAATCTGAATCGACCACTGGGTGAGAAGGTAGGCCAAACGGCGCGCGTCTTCGTAGTACCGCGCCATGTCGACGGCGGCNNGGAAGCGGGCCGAGCCGAAGAAGACGACCGTGTCCTGGATCTGTTCGCGGCGAAAGCGCGACAACGGTTCTTGATACTCAGCCAGAATGCGGAGAATGCGTCCGTCGGGACTTCTGAGGAAGGGTTCGTTCTGGTAGGCCAGAGGCGCGGGTTGAAGTTTATTGGTCATGTCGAGACTCACGTTCCAAAGTTCAGCGTTATGAAATCCTGAGTTACGAAATTCATCCTTGATGAAGCCGGGGCGCGCTATGGGTGTTCGTGGTAGTGGAGGGCTTCCCAAAAGCCGATCCAGATGTCGAGTAATCCGAGGCCGCTGCACAGGCCACGGAAGAAGCCGGTGGAGACGAAGGTACGAAGCCAGGGAAAAGAGAGCAGAAGATAGTTGTCGGTCCACTCGGGCGTCCAAGGCAGGATCACGAGCAGGACTCCGGCGACGGCGCTAATCAAGACGAAAAGGAAAACAGAGGTGCGATGCAGCAAGAGTTGCAATCCGCTGTGCGCGTGGGGCACGGCGGCGGGAGGGGGAGGATCGAGGAGCGTCGCAGTGGTTTCGTTCAGCGCGGGCGCAGGTTGAGCGGGCGCGGTGGTGCTGTTTTCGACGGGCAGCTTGGAGTCTGGGGTCACTGGGCGCTCCGCTGCCGCTGGCGGGGGCTGGATCCACCGTGGTCCGGGAACAACGAGTGAGGGACAAAACCCATCGGGTTATTCTACGACTTCAGGGGCTTGATGCGCTCGGCGACGTCGCGATAATCGATGTTGCGGCCGTAAACCTCCATGAAGTGCTTGAGGGCGGAGGATTTGTCGCCGGCGGTTTCATAGGCGGCGGCGAGTTCATAATGGAGAGCGGTGCGCGTCTCTTCATCGATGCCGGGAGCATGAAGAGCCTTGTCGTACCACCGAATCGCGGCCTCAGGCAAGCCCTTGTCGAGGAAGCATTGGGCCAGCCAGGTATAGGTCTGCATCACTTGCGCGAAAGGATGTCCGCGATCGACAGCCTGACAGGTTTTCTGCAACTCGCCAATGGCTTCATCGAGCAGTCCCATTTCACGGAAGGCGATGCCGAGGTTGTAATGGGTTTCAGGATCTTCCTCAGTGGTGGAAGAACCGGCCTCGAGATCGTGTTTGAGCTCGCCGAACATTTCCGCGAGATCCACGCCAGGTTCTCCACCGAAGGGCGAAGTCGTGGTATCGGCGGCGCTTGTGCTCGGGATGACTGGAGAAATGGGGGGCACGGACGCACCGGGCGCGGGCTGGTGTGGTACCAGAACCGTGCCTTGTGTGGAAAGCGTCGGAGAGCCAGAGGACGTCCCCGCCGCTGCGGCGGCGACCCGAGGGCTGACCGGTGGAGCGGGTGCGGGCCGACGCTGCCCCGGAACTGAAGCGACACGGGTCTCAATCTGCGGCGCGGGCTCAGGTTTGGCCAGGGGCGTCTCTTCGAGGAAATCGTTGCCCAGGGAAGCTTCCAGATCGGCTACAAATTCGCCCATGAGTTCCGCTTGGGGTGTGCCGGAAGCTGCGGGTGGGGCGTTACCGACCCGCTCAAGTTCGGGCTTAGCGTCACGGGGCTGGACAACGTGCTGTGGTGCGGGTGCTCGCCCTGAAGCATGCTCGCGAGCAGGCTCGGCCTTGCGCGAGGTTGTTCCCGGAATAAAGTTCTCGTCCAGGGAAGACTCAAGATCGGAAACGAACTCTTGGAGGACTCCCGGCGCCGGTGGGATGGGAGGCTCGATCACCCGAGGCTCGGTCCCAGCACGCTTATCCCGCCGTGCGGACGGAGCATGCGTTCCCCCCACCGGGGCCTGTGGTTCGGGAGAAGTTTGTTCGACAACCACCGCGGACTCTGCTGCTGCGGCTGGAATCTCGTTGTCGTCGGTGACGAATTCAGAGACGGCTTCTAGGGTAGTCNNTGTCCAGGTCGCTGCTGCGAGACTTAAGCTTCTCGAAAGCGGACGAGGCCTGCTCGGGCATGCCATGCTCAAGGTAGAAACGAATCTCTTCAACGGCTTCCTTGGTCTTCGCCCGGTCGAGCCGTGCTTCGCCTCGCCCGCTTTGCTGGGGCTTGTCCGCGGGCTTTGCATGATCGCCAGCGGCCGTGGTGACCTCGACCTCCGCAGCTTCGGCAGACGGTGTTTCGTCTTCAATGGTGATGGAGTCATCCCACTCGGAGGACAGATCGATCTCAGCGGGATCCTCACGAGATTCGGCGACGGGCGAGGCCTGGCGGTCGTGCTGAACGTGGTCTTGACTGTGGTTTGGATCGTTGACGATGGAAAATTCGGTTTCGTCCGCAGGCTCAGGCGAATCCGCCGACCAGGAAGCCGAAACTGCGGCGCCTGAAATCTCTTTCGGAATTGCCGGAAAAGCGGCGTGCTCCATGATGGAGTCGGTGACAGCGGGTGGTGCCGAGCGCTCTTCGTAGCGGCCGGCGAGTTCGCCGTAACGCGTAGCGTCTTCGGGATAGCCCGCGTCGGAGTAGACATTCTGTAGAGTCCGGCAGCAGACACCGGCTTCGGCGAANNCAGCGGGCCTAGAGCCTTGGCCGGCATGTTGTAGGAAATGAAAAGTTCGGCATCGGTAAGCGCGGAACGAACCGCCAGGGCAACCTCATCGGAGTAGTGCTGCTGGATAGAAGGAGCAGTAGCCTCCAATTCATCGACGATAACGGCCGCTTCCTCCGCGGAGATGAGGCTGCGGGAGGCATCGCCGCCGATCTGGCTNNTCGCGGGCCCGGGGCAGGTCGCCGGACTGGACCGAGGCGTGAGCCAGCAACTCCATGACTTCGGTGATGTGAGTGCTCTCTCCGGCTTTCTGGAAGAGGTCGAGAAGTTTCTCGAGCGAAGCGGGATTGTCGCGCACATGCCCGATGATGGAATGCAGGTTTCTTAGAACCTTGTCGGAGTCTTCGGCCAGCAGGCGCTCGGCATGCTGCTCATACACCTGCAGCGCGTTCTCGTATTGGCCGGCCTGCATCAGGGCATCGGTGAAGGCAGAGATGGCGCCCAGGTCATTGTGGACAGCCTGGAGCTTGCTGGCAAGAGTGCCGGCATCGGAGAGGCGGCCAATCTTCAGATAAGCCTTGAGCAAGTCGCGCAGGCCGTCGGGATTGGAATCGAGATCGGAAACCTTCTGCAGCGATTCGATGGCGGCTGCGGCGTCCCCGGCTTCCAGCAGATTGCGCCCCTGCATAAGAAGCGCGTAGCTGTTGCCGGGATCGAGCGTGAGCATGCGCTGCAGAACTTCTTCCGCTCCGCTCAGCGAACCCTTGGTGCGCAGAGTCTCGGCGGCCGCTGAAAAAATCTGCCAGGCTTCATTTTTCTTTCCCAGGCGGACATAGACTTCCGCCAAGCGGACCCGCATGGTGGTGTTTTCCGGATCCATTTCCAAAATCTTCTGGAAGATGCGGACGGCGTCTTCTAGTGCGCCCGATTTCAGGAATTCTTCGGCCACCTGCAGGTACTGGGCGCGCGCGTCGTTGAACAGTCCTTGCTGGGTATAAAGCTCCGCCAGCTTCAGCACGCTCTCAAGCGAAGGCTTGAGCTTGCTGATCTTCTTGTACATGGCGATCGCCTTGACCGTGAAACCCTGGTTGGCATAGGCATCGCCTACAGTCTTGAAGCGCTCGGTGGCTTTGTCGACCTGCCCGAGACGGGTGTAGAGATCGCCGACGGTGTTAGTGACCGTGAGATCCTTGGGATCGGCCTTGAGGATCTTCTCGTACTCAGCGATGGCGTTTTGCATCTTGCCTTGCTGAACGTACTTCTCCGCAGCGCTGAGAACCTTCTGTTTGTTGAACCCGAAACCGAACGCCATATGAGTACGAACTCCAGCCCCTGGTTTGAACCGAGAAACTTCTAAACCGAGAAACTTCTAACCCAAGAACTCCCAAACCGAAACTTCTGCACCGGGAGCTTCGGGGGTGTTGCCCGGCGAAACGCCAACTGGCCTAACTACTTTTCCGCAGATGGCCGGTCGGACAAGGGCAATTGTACGACTGGAAGGGGGAAGTGCATGGTTACCAAGGGTTACCAAAAGGGAGTGTACGAACGGGTTACCAGGGGAATCAGGGGTGAAACCCGCACCCAGAACTCGATTCGTGTTTCACTCCGGTCCCTCGGCCGGAGACCGATGAGATGGCTTATTGGTATAGTCTCTAAGCAGGCTAAGCTGCGTCCTCCAGTCAACTGGCGCAAGGAGCGAAAATGTCGCTGCTATTGAACTGGGTTCTGAGTGCGGTGGCCGTGTGGATCGTAGCCCGCCTCGGACTAGGAATCTCCGTCAGCGGCCCCCTGGCCGCTCTGATCGCGGCGCTCGTGATCGGCTTCATCAACGCCACGCTCGGAGCGCTGCTGAAGATCCTGACGTTTCCTCTGACCCTGCTTACACTGGGACTCTTCTGGTTCGTGATCAACGCGCTGATGCTCGAGCTCGCATCGGCGTTGCTGGCGCCTGGATTTCAAGTGCACAGTTTCACGGCCGCGTTCCTCGGCGCAATCCTGCTCAGCCTGGTGAATATGATCCTGAAGTGGCTGGTCCATCCCTCGCCCAACCGTGACTAGGGAACTGCGTTACTTCACACACCTCACCCGTTCCACTTCGCCCCCGTCTTCAGAACCTCAACAATCTTCCCCAGCCGCCGCGCCCGCGTCTCTTCCTGCTTCGCTCCGACAATGGCAAGAGCCATTTCTTTCTTATGTGTAAACGAGAGCTTCTGCCAGTTCGCTTGCGCGACTTTATTCTTCGCCAGCTCCTTCTTCAACAGCGGCGGCGCTTCCACCGTGCGTTCCTCTTCGTCCCGCTCCATCACCACGTCCACAAAGTCGCCGGGCTGCGCGCCCGCACCCTGGCGCAGCATCTTGTTCACCGGCATCATGTGATACCCTCCGCATGGCGATAGCGACGAACGAAACGGATATCCGTTGATCGTCCCTCGCACCGGCACGCGGGCCCGCGTCCCAAAAAACTCCGGCACGTTGACAGGGGGAGTGATCGCTGCTACCACGCCTGCTTCCTTCCCCTCGATCTTTGCTGTGAATCGCAGCTTTTGTTTCGCCATCGCAGCCCTCCGTGGCTTGCATGTTGCTAAACTCTAACCCGACAGGATTTGATTGTCACTCCCAGCATGCTTTCTTTGTTTCTTTCCGTTATCCGCG
>PMHI01000276.1:10472-21343 GCA_003156615.1 Acidobacteriaceae bacterium
TGCTGGAATCGCTGTTGCCAGAAGGCGGTTCACCAACAGCAGCGTGACGTGCAGAATCCGTTCGATGCCGAATTTCCGGGCGTGAGCCTGCACCCAGTCCCAATTCAAATTCCCCAGCTTTAGAATCTGTGCGATGTTGCAGAGCCAGATCAGCCGTCCCCAAACATGTTTCGCCGCATGCACGGAGAGCACCAGCAGCAGATCTTCGGCAGAAGGCGTCTTCACGCGGCGGCCCGCGACGGTGACGTTCACCGCACGCTTGAACAATCCACCCATATCGAAGTCGACCGCATAGAAGTGCGGCTCGAGCGCCCACTGCAACTCGAGCAAGTTGCGTCCAGCAGGGCTGTCGAACGTACATTCGTATCCTGAAGCGATGTAGTCTTCCGCAGCATCTTCAGGAACGGGTACGCGCAGTATGTATCCCAGCTGGCGAATTGCGCTCGGGATGCGCGCCACGTCGTGCCTTCGCACAAACAAGTCCATGTCGCCGGACTGGCGCAGCGCCATGTCGCCGCAGTAAACCTCCGACAGGACGATGCCCTTGTAAGGAATCGCTTCGATGCCCATTGCATCGAGACGGTCCAGAATACGAATCATCTCGCGCGCCAGAAAAAGGGACTTGTGAACGTTTCTCTCATAACTCTGGCGAGCCAATGCCAACTCGGAAGGAGGCACGATGCCACCCAAACGCGAGAGATTCTGATACAGCAGCGACGATGTGCCGTGATGATCGGCGAGGCGAAATACAGCCTCCCACTCGACCGGCCTCTCCGGCACCGGTGGATTGAGCAAAAACCGGATGCGGCCAAGATCACTCTCCCGCGGATCGACGCAGCTTGCGGCCAGGACAAGATCCCACTCGGGCACAAGTGCAGCAGCTATGGTTGGGCGGTCCACGGATGTGGCGGATCCTGAGTTCACGGACGTGGTTTCAGGGATGTGGTTTCCCGATGTCGAGCCATCTTAGGAGGGCAAGATTGTTAAACAAGGCCAGACAGCGGCTTTTCGCCGGAGGCGGATGTTGCGGAACCATCCCTTTTTCGCGAAGGGTGTCGCCCTGGTGGTGAGCCCGGGGCTGCGGATTCCGCGCGTCCCAAGCCTTTCCGCTTCTGGCGCAGCCTCCGTTGACGGCGCAGGCAAGACTGTGTGCATCAGCAAGAACACCTGGCCCTACCACCTCTTCTGCGGACACAGCGAGGCCCATGCCGGCCGAAGATAGTGGTCGGTGGTTGGTCAGTGACCCACGACGTTCAAGAACTAGATGAACTCGCACTGGCCACTGACCATCGGCCACAAGCCACCGCCCACCGCCGGACGTTCTTTCGTAACCTCGTGCCAGGCACGGTGAGGCTCCATACTCTAGCCACGATGTCGCACACGCCAGAATCAGTCGGGCCGAATTCATGTTCGGCCGGGCCCGCCCCCCAGGAGCCGGGGCGCCCGTTTCGGGTCAAGCTCCGGGGATCTGTCCTGGCGCTCATGCGACTACCCAACCGGTGTGAGGTGCGCGGCAAACTGCATCAGCTTTCCACCACTGGCGGCCTGCTGAACGTGGAGAGGCCGCTCGACGAAAAACTTGAAGTCGAACTGGTCTTCCACCTCGGAGAGGCCACCATCCGCGAAAAGGCAGAGATCATGTTCCCCATGTGGGCCACCCAGGGTTGGATCCAGCCCTTCCGCTTCATTGATCTGCCTGAGGCCAGCAAGCGTGCTTTGCAGACCAGTCTGCAGTCGTTCGTTCAGCCGCAGCCGGCATCCTAAGTCACGACGAATCGCTAACCCGCAGGTCCGATCACCCGCGCTAGTAGTGCGCACCCTCACGCAAAAGCAAAGGCCGCCCTTGCAGGCGGTCCTTTCGCGAAACCATCTCGCAATGACAAGAGGATCTTGTTACTGGAACCCAATCGTGCCGAACGTGCCAGCCAGGTTGTTGAAGGGACCGGCGGTAAAAAACATCTGGTTGACCCTTCCATTTTCGCCCGTGCCATCGCCGAAATCAATTCCCCAAAGCTGGTCAATACTAATGATCTTGCCGCTTCTGTCCCTGATCGTTCCCACAAACTGCCCGGTCAATCCGTCGAAGGCATTGATGGTTCCGTTGTTGGTGTTGTTCGAGATTAGCAGCGTGTTGCTAAAGGGCCCAAAGCTTTTCGGCGCGGCGGCAATTCCCCAAGGCTGGTTCAGCGGCGACCCTTGGATCAAATGCCTGCCTGGAGTCACCGGTGTGCCATCCTCAGCGAATACGTCAACGAAGCCACCGCTTCCGCCGGAAACGCTGGCAAAGCTAACGTAGACCAGTCCATCGATGTCCCGAATGCCGAATGGCGCAAAGCCTGAAGGTAGGGTGGCGTCGGTAAACGAAGTCACCAGGTTGAAGTTTCCGTCGTACACATCCACCTTGTTGTTCGCCACGTCGGCAGCGTACAAGCGGTTTCCTGACGTCTTGTTCGTGATCGCCAGGCCGGTGTACACAGCCTTTTCCGACGCGTTGTTCACCGCCACAATCGCATCGTTGAAGTTTGACTGCGGCGCCCATCCGCTGATGGTTCCATCCAGTGCGGCAAACAGAAAGACCGCCGGCCATCCCTGCACCTGAAACTCGCTCGATCCGTTCGCCACAATCCCCGTCGGCGAACCTGGGCCGTTTTCTCCCGCTGTCGGAATCAACACCTTCAGTTGTTGCACCGTCACTCCTTCGGCATTGTAAAGAGTCGACCATCCGGAGTCGTTGTCACTGATCCACCAGGGTGAGCCGGGTGCGTGCACCAATCCCCACGCATTCACGATCAAAGGATCCGTATGCCTCGCGGCTCCCACCTGATTTGAAACTAGGTTTGTGAGTTGATACTGCGCCTGGGCTGCATTTGAAACAAACGTCAACACCAACCCGAGGCAAGCGGTGAAAGCGATGCTGCGATTCTCCATAAGTCTCCTCTCAGTGCAGATCAGAGCCAGGGGAAGGTCCAGTAAGCCAAATTTGAAGCCGGCTTGGTCGGTGATCCCTCTGACTGCTGCGGGATCGATGTTACGAGCCAGCGAATCTGGGGTTTGTCATCGCCACGTCATGAGTTTGTACAATTCTTGTCGGTAGCGTTTGATGGAATCCGGCAATTCCCAACGAATGTTATAAGCTGGTTCCTGCGACGGCGATGAGGCGGAACGGCAATGGTATCTCGCAATCTTATTTTCTGGGAGGTCGATACTCAGGCGGACTTCATGCTTCCCGGCGGCAAGCTCTACGTCCCCGGCGCCGAACGATTGCTCCCTCACATTCGACGGCTTACGGATGCCGCCCGTCAGGGCCGCGTCTTTCTCGTGTCGCATGGTTGCTATCACACTAAGGACGATCCCGAGTTCAAGACCTTTCCGCCCCACTGCATCAAAGACACAGCAGGGTCCGCCTATGTCCCTGAAGCGCTGACCGAGAAAATGGTCACCGTCCCAAACGAGCCCACGGCAGTACTGCCGCACGATCTTTCTCAATATCAGCAGATTCATCTCGAAAAACAGACGCTCGACATCTTTGCAAGCCGGCACGCCGGGGAACTCGTGAAGCGATTGGGAGACGACGCCGAATTCGTAGTCTTTGGCGTGGTGACGGAATACTGTGTTCGTTTCGCGGCCAAGGGATTGCTTGAACGCGGCCGCCGCGTCTGGGTGGTCAAGGATGCGATCGAAACTTTGAAGACCGAAGATGGGCAGCGCACCGTGGCCGAACTACAAGCTCTGGGTGCAAGATTCATCACCACAGATCAGGCTCTGGCGCTGCTCCACCCTGCGAAATGACATAGCAGCAGGATAGTTCGCAGCTCGGGCAGGCAGACCGTCATTGGCTGAAAACCACCACGTTGGCTCAGGGTGGCCACCGATTCTGGAATTCAGCCTGTAATTTCGCTGGAACGCTGTCACGTTCCTCTCTGAAAATAAATGAGTTACGGAACTTCCCTCCACTCCGCTTTTGGCATGACAGTTGCTTCGCCAAATGACGCTTCCATCTTTCCAATCTCGGATTTAAACAAGATTGTGGGACAGCCTTGGTGAGTAACTAGAGGTCGAACTCGGAAGTTCCGGGGGCAGTGTATGAGAGCGAATCTCCTGTCGTCCTTGTTTTGTCTCCTTTCCGTGCCCTTTGCCCTGTGTTTCGCGGCTCGCCCCGCCCAGGCGGCCGCAACCGCCGGCCAGGCTAGTGCGCCAAGCCAGAGCAAAGCGTCAGCAGACTCGAACATTGTGGTAGACAATTGGGTCAAGCCCGAGCCCGGTTGGCTGTATGTGCTCGATGCCAAACCCGACGCAGGGGGGCCAGGGGGCCGCGTCTGGCTGGTCGATCCTGAAACCGCCAAAGTGATGGGTAGCATTCGTACCGGCGACAATGCGGATTTTGCGCTCTCGCCGGATGGAAGCCGCCTCTATGTTGCGTCAATAACGGAGGGCGATTCGAGCGAACTCGCGGCGATCGATACCGCCCAAGGCACCGTCCTCCAGAGGGGCCTGATTGAGGACCGCGAAGTGGCCAATGTGCTCCCGGCATTTTCAACCATGGCGGTTTCCGGCGATGGGTTGGCGCTGCGGATCCTGTTAGACACCCCCAAATCGGCAAGCGCGGATTCGTTCCTGCTCGCCACGTTCGACACCCAGACCGGCGAGTTTCAGACTAAGACCGTGCACCTGGGGAACTGCGGCCCCGGCCGCTTCATTTCTTACCCAACCGCCGATCAGTTCGATGTTCTCTGTCCGAGAACGAATAGGATCAGGCTGATTAATGTGGACGCCGACTCCCGTGAGCTTCAGAACTTAGATGTCGTACT
Source organism: Acidobacteriaceae bacterium (assembly GCA_003156615.1). Next base: position 15,281 of record PMHI01000276.1, read on the forward strand.
TCCGTGGGAAAGGCGAGTCGGCGCTGCCGAGGCAATTGCGGCTCCGGGCGGTCAAGATCTCGCGATCGTTCGTGGAGACGGCGCAGTTTTTCAGATGAATGTTGTCACCCACGAATTTGCCGAGACCTCGGCCCATCCCGATCTACCCGACCGCGTGCTTCCTGCGGCTTGGCCGAACTCCCCCGACGGCAGTAAGATCTATCTCGGGTACAACAAGAATTACGACCGGGACTACGATAACCGCTTTTATCTGGACTATGGCCGGCCCCCGAATCTCCGCCCCAATGACGCGACGGCGAGCGAATTTCGGGTGCTCGACACCCACACTTGGCGGAAGATCGGCACCATCAAGACCAAGATGCCCTTCTGGAGCGCCGTTACTGACAATGACGGCAAGATGCTCTATGCGATGGTTCCCCGGAAACACAGTATTTTGGTGATCGACGCCGTGAAGATGCGCCAGATTCGCATCCTCAAAGTCGGCGGTGCGCCCGCCTTGGCTCTAGTCGCACCCTGAGTTGGTCGCGACCAAACGCTAGTCGCGACCCAGATAATCGTCTGGCATGACGGTGTGCCTCTGGACATCTACGGCCTGGGCCTGGGCCTGGGTCCGCGCCGAAGAGATGATGTTGCTTCCAGCCAAGGTCAGCCCGCCAGAGACTCTATGGCCCGCACGCCACCGGGCGCAAGCGCCAAGGAACGGCTGGCCAGATCCTGCTTCATGTGTTCTGCGTTGGAAGTGCCGGTCAGCGGCAGCATCCCGACCGCGCGGGCAAAAGCGAACACAACCTGGGCCGGAGTCGCGCTCGCGGCTGCGGCGAGGCCCGTAACCACAGGATGCTCGAGCAGTTCCGCATTCGCGGTGAGCAGCGAGAACCCCTGGTAGATGATCTTTCGCTGGCTGCAGAACAAGCGCACATCCCGGTCCCAGCCGAAGTGGGCGTAGCAGCGGTTTTGCACGAACGCAGGAACTTCCGAGAGGACATCCACCATCTGCTCCAGATGCCGCAGCGAAACATTGCTCACCCCGAGCAGACGCGTGCGGCCGGCATCGCGCTCCTTCCGCATCGCTTCCCACACTTCGGAGTCCGCATCGGTCCAGCCGTAACCAGAGGCGGGCCCATGCAGCACGTAGCTGTCGACGTGATCGGTCCCAAGATGTTCAAGCGAACTCGCCAGCGATTGCGCGACCTGCACCGAAAGGCTGGCTGCGGGATCATAGGGCAACCGATGGTCCTGGCCGGGCCGATACGTGAACTTCGTCTGCAGAAAAAGATCTGCGCGTACCACCACTCCCGCTCGGTAGGCGGCGGCCAGCCCCTGACCGGCTCCAGCCTCGAAGTAGTGCCGCCGCTGGTTGGCGGTATCAACGCCCCGAAATCCCATGCGCAGCGCGAGTTCGACCAATGCCGGAGTGCGCTCTTCCTTCCAGGCGGTGCCATAGAGAAAATCGGGTACCGATGAGGGACGCTGATTCGGCATGATGGTCGGAAATGACTCCCGGACTTGGGCCGGCAAGTCGAAAGGTGGTTGTTGTAGTTGTTGTAGTTGTTGTATTAGCTTTTAGCTAACGCACAATAAACCAACTTAGCTAAGCCGCTTGCCCCGCCTTAGCCACGGTATTCGGGGCGTCCTGGGTGCGGGTCCAGGTGTAGCGCATGCGGTGGATCACCGTCAGCGTCGACAGCACCGCAATCACCCACAGCACCGGCGCCATGCGGTTGAAGAGTGCGCCGATGATCACCAGCACCAGCCGCTCCGGACGCTCCATAAATCCCACGCGGCAGGATCCAATCAGTGACTCGGCGCGCGCCCGCGTGTAGCTCACCATGATGGCGCTCACCATCACGAACGCAGTAAGCACCACATAGAAGAAGCGGTCACCCCGGGCATAGAAGACCAGCAGCCCAAGAAACTGCGACGCGTCGCTGTAGCGGTCGACGACTGAGTCGAAAAACGCGCCGAAGCGCGTGACCCGGTTGGTGGCCCTCGCAACCTGTCCATCCACCAGATCAAAAAATCCTGAGCCGATGATCACCAGGCCTGCGTAGAAGAACAGGCGCCTCTGGGTCAGCGCGGTGGCAGAGCCGAACAGGATCGCGGCCCATGTATTCACCACCAGTCCCATAAAGGTCAGTACGTTGGGATTGATGCGCGAGAGCGCCAGCCAGCGGACGATGGTATCGAGCAGCACGCCGCAGGCGCGTCCGAAGGCGCTGGTCCAGCTATGGGCCATCAGGCGTCCGCCTTCTCGGAGTCGGCCTCGTCGTGAATGGTGGACAGGCTTAGGATTTCCAGTTCGCGCTTGCCGTTCGGTGTGATCACGGTGGCCTCATCGCCTACCTTTTTGTTCAGCAGCGCCCGACCGATGGGAGATGTGGTCGAAATTCTTCCCGCGCCTACGTCAGACTCTTCACTGGTCACGAGCTTGTATTCGATCTCTTCCTTCTTTGAGCTGTCGAAGACCTTGACGGTGGAACCTAGGCCCACCTTGTCTTTCGGGATGTTGTTCATATTGGTCAGCGACAGGTCGGCGAGGCGCTTACCGAGCTGGCGAAAGCGTGCCTTGACGAACTCCTGGCGCTGCTTGGCCATGTGATACTCGGCATTCTCGCTGAGGTCTCCGAGAGCTGCGGCGCGCTTGATCTCTTTGGGCAGCTCATGAACCAGTTCGTGCTCGAGCGCGTCGACTTCTTCCTGCAGTTTCTTTCTGAGTTGATCGGTCATACTAATCAGGGGCGGGTGAGATGAACCCCTTGAGATTATAAACCTGTTGACGGGACCGAGGCGTGCCGGCTCCTACTTGGCACCAATGTTCCAGTCGGAACCTAATCTCCGGGTAGCCCTGGACCGGAAACCAGCTGGACGCCGCGCACGTTTTGCCGGGAATACTGTGGAAAACTCGGAAAACCACCTCAAAGCTATCATTCGAGAGCGCGCAAGAGGCTGGAACGGAGGGGTTTAGGGGAAGTGCGTCGAAATGAGGGCAAAAAGACACAAGGCGAAGAAAAAGCGCGGGAGATCGTTTTCGGGGTTGCCGCTGGCGGGGATGAGTGCCAATTACCCAATTACATGGACTTGCGGGCGAAGGATGCGACCCGAAGTTGCGGTATCAAGCGAACGCTAGCCTGCAACGCCGGTTCCAAGAGGAGAAGCATCTACCGACGTCGGGAAATTGCGATCCGAAAAAGGGCAAATAAGGGCGAATCAGGACACTGCCATGAAAGAAGCTAGGTTCGTTCGCTTCGTTCGGGTAGATAAGCCGTGAGGCCTGCGACAAAGAGCCGGCCCAGGCCTGTGCCTGTGTTGGGAGATTCTGACGTCATTGCTGCGGGGCGAAGTAGCCTTTGCGGGCGCGGACTTGCAAGTCCTTCTTGAGGACGGAGATTTCGATGGAGCGGTAGCGGCCGTCGGCGTCGAAGTCGGCGGGCTTGTAGCTGACGATGTACTGGCTGCGGAGTTCGTCTTCTATGGCGGCGTAGGAATGGGTGATGTCCTTCATCTTGAAAGGAAAGAAGGCGCGGCCGCCAGTAGCTTCGGCGAGCTGTTCGAGAACTTTGTCGCCGCGGAGGATGAGACCGCTGTCGTCGGTGGAGATGGCATAGATAATGACTTCGGCGCGCTGGGCCATCTCGATGGCTTGGGCTCGGGTGATTTCGCTCTGGTTATCTTCGCCGTCGCTTACGACTATGATGGCCTTGCGCACGGGATGATCGGGACGGTCTTTCAGAAATTTATCCTTGCAAGCGCGATAGATGGCGTCGTAGAGCGCAGTGCCTCCGCCGTCCTGCAGTTTGTGCACGCCGTCGGAGAGCATCTCGACGTTGTCGGTAAAGTCTTGGGTCATCTGACTCTGGGTGTTGAAGCCCACGATGAAAGCTTTGTCGAAGCCGGCGCGGATCGAGTGCTGCAGGAAACTGATGACCGAACCCTGCTCGAAATCAAAACGGCTATGGACGGAGCCGCTCACATCGATCAGCAAGCCCAGGTGCAGCGGGAGATCGGTTTCGCGGCGGAAGTTAAGAATGGACTGAGGCGGCTTGTGATCGTCGAGGATGGCGAAATCGGTTTGATTGAGATCGCGGACAAATTTGCCGTGCCTGTCGGTTGCGATGAAAAGAACGTTCACTTCATCGACTCGTTTGCGAATGGTGAGCAACGAGCCGGACTGGGGATCGTCATCGGAAGCGGCGGTGTAGGGGCTCACGGCGGCCGTGCTGGCGGCATAAGCCTGCGCCTGGGCGAGGGCCGGCGCACTACAAGCCAGGGCAAAAGCCGCTAGTAACGCGGCAAGCAGCCGACAAGTGTGCGTGTACTTCATGCCCAAACCATCCAATATTTTCACTCTTACCCGTGGCCAGAGCGTACTCCAACGGATTAGATGCACGCGGCGGGCCGAAGGCGGTCGCCGTCCGTCATAATCTGAATTGACTCTAGAGGGGGGCCGAGCAAAGTGCCAAGTTACAAAAGGAGCACCCTTTTGGGCATGCCGAGAGGCTCGAGGAGTCGGTGGGTCACAGGCGTCGGGAAATGACCCAGGGATCCTGCGAATTTCCTGGTCTGGGAAATTACAATTCCTGACTAGGGTTTAAGATGGTTGGTCTTGCGAGATGAGGAGAGCGCGTCCGGAGGAACGGGTAGTGATGGAGATGAAAAAGATTGCAGCTTGGTTTCTGACGATGTGCTGGTTTGCAATTCCGGAGTTTGCGGGCGCTAACGACGAAAGGGTAGAAGACCGGGTGAAAGATGCCGGGCAGGTGATGAAGGAGATTCTGAACATTCCCGATGACATTCCGCAGGACTTGCTGGATAAGGCGGAATGCGTTGTGATTATGCCTTCGGTGTTGAAGGGCGCGTTTGGGGTGGGAGCGAGCTATGGGCGGGGAGTCATGATTTGCCGCAGCGGCGAGCACTATACCGGGCCGTGGGGGGCGCCGGCGCTGTACGCGCTCGAAGGAGTGAGCGTTGGGTTCCAGTTGGGAGGCCAGGCTACGGATTTTGTTTTCCTGGTGATGAACGCGAAGGGAGCGCGCTCGCTGTTGTCGAGCAAAGTGAGGTTGGGGGCGGACGCTTCGGCTGCCGCCGGTCCCAAGGGTCGCACGCTGGAGGGCGCTACCGACATTGTGATGAATGCGGAAATCCTTTCCTACTCGCGCAATAAGGGGTTGTTTGCGGGAGTATCGCTCGAAGGCTCAACCCTGCGCTCCGATGGCAGCGCCAATGCAAAACTCTACGGGAAAAAGTTAAGCGCGAAGGAAATTATTGTCGAACACAAAGTTGCTGTTCCGGCTAGTGCGAAAGAGTTGGTGGCGCTGCTCGATGCGAAGTCGTCGCAGAACAAATCAGATCCGAAGTCGCTCGAGTAGCGCGGAGAACCAGTGAGCAAGCGTCTGGGAGACAGCTGGAAGAATCGTTTTCGGGCGCCAGACAGTGACCTCAGGGCTGAAGCCGTATTTTAATAATAGGGCAGTGACTGCAGCGCCGAAGCGCTGCGTCACCCAAGATCCATGCAACCTCAAACGTCTCCGAAGCCGCAGGTGCGCTGTGATTGGGCGCGCAGCGAGTTGATGATTCGCTATCACGATAAAGAATGGGGCGTGCCGGTGCACGATGACCGCACGCTTTTTGAGTTTCTCGTCCTCGAAGGGGCGCAGGCCGGGCTGAGCTGGGAGACGATTCTCAACAAACGGGAAAACTATCGCGCCGCGTTTGACGAGTTCAATGTGCGACGCGTAGCGGGCTACGACCGGCGGAAGATCGCACAGTTGCTGAGCAATCCCGGCATCGTACGCAACCGGTTGAAGATCGCGTCGGCGGTGCGGAATGCCCAGGCCTTGCTGCGGGTGCGGGAAGAATTCGGCAGTTTCGACAGCTACGTGTGGCAATTTGTGGACGGCCGGCCGCGACTGAATTCGTGGAAGAGGCAGCATCAAGTCCCGCCGCGGACTGCGCAATCGGATGCTTTGAGTCGAGCGCTGAAGACTCGAGGCTTCAATTTTGTGGGATCGACCATCTGCTACGCGTTTATGCAGGCCGTGGGCATGGTGAACGACCATGTAGTGC
>PMHI01000276.1:21422-22803 GCA_003156615.1 Acidobacteriaceae bacterium
CCGCTAACGAATTCATTTTGAATGCCTTAGCCATACGGCTACAATAGGCAGGTCTCCTTTTTCCCCTAAAGCGATGCCCGCCCCTCAAGTTTCGAAAATGTCTCGCCGATCGGTTTTCCGGGCGTTCGTTTTGCGCTTGCTGGTGCTTGTCACCGTCGCTAGCGGGATGCTCATGCCGCTCCCGGCGGCCGCACAATCGACTCCAGCTCAGCGGCAAGAACTCAAGCCGATTCTGGATTACATTTCGACGGCGTGGGATACGCTCACGCGTTCGATCACAGATTGCCAGAGCCTAGTGGACCCCAAGATGAAAGTGGCTGCCGTCCTGTACTTGCCGGCGGGCATGGCCGAGCCAGCGGCGGTGCGGCAACTTTCGAGCGAATGCAATGTACGGATCGAGCACCTGCCGTCGGAAATTCACCGGTTGGGCGAGGTCGATACCAGCAAGATCCAACCCCAGGGCCTGCTCTACCTGGAGAACAAATACGTCGTTCCCGGGGGCCGCTTCAACGAGATGTATGGTTGGGACAGCTACTTCATTATTCGCGGGCTGGTGCGGGCGGGGCGCCTGGAGTTGGCGCGGGGCATGGTGGACAACTTCTTTTTTGAGGTTGAGCACTATGGCGCGATGCTGAATGCGAACCGGACCTACTACCTGACTCGTTCGCAGCCGCCTTTTCTGAGTTCGATGTTCGTGGACGTGTACGACGCGCTCGAGAAATCAGGACACGGGGATACGGCGTGGCTCGCGAGAGCTTATGCCGATCTTGAAAAAGATTATGAGATGTGGAACCGAGATCCACACCTGGCGGGCGACACGGGATTGTCTCGCTACTACGATTTCGGGGAGGGTCCGCCGGCCGAGGCATTGCAGGACGAGACGGGCATTTACCGGAAGGTCGCGGCGTATTTCTTTTTTCATCCCGCGCAAGCGGACCACTACATCGTGGAGAACCTGCCGGGAGTGACGGAGCCGGTTGCAGGGGCTGCTTATACCGAGCAGGTGTGTGAGGTTCCGCTTGCGATGGCGCACGCGGAGTGCCAGAAGCGGCAAGAGTTCAAACTGAGTTCCGATTACTACAAGGGCGACCGATCGATGCGGGAATCGGGATTCGACGTTAGTTTTCGTTTTGGGCCCTTCGGCGCAGCGACGCATCACTATGCGCCGGTGTGCCTGAACAGCTTGCTCTACAAGACGGAGAAAGATCTGGAGCAGATCAGCCGCTGGCTGGGCCATACGACCGATGCGGAAAAATGGAGTAAGCGTGCCGAACAGCGGAAGAAGCTCATCGCGCGCTATCTCTGGGATGACAAGGCGGGATTCTTTTTCGATTTCGACGGGCAGACTGGGCAGCGATCGTCCTATCGCTACGCGACGACT
>PMHI01000276.1:22907-37009 GCA_003156615.1 Acidobacteriaceae bacterium
TCGATGGTGGCGGAGAACTTTCGCCGCGATGGAAACATTCGGGAGAAGTACAACGTGGTGGCTCGATCGTCCGAGTCCCATGTGGAGGTTGGTTACCAGGTGAACGTGGTTGGTTTCGGTTGGACCAATGCGGCGTTTGTGGAATTGCTGCATGGTTTGCCGAAAGATATGGTGGAACGGTTGGCGAGAGAGCAGGATCAGCCGGTTCCGGCGGGCGGGAAACAGGGCAGTGGGGCAAGCAGATAAGGAAGGAAACCCGCGAGTATTGTGTCGCAAAGAACGCAACCCAGCGCGCCGCTCGCCTTGGTCCTTCGCGCGAACCATGCGCTCTCTCAGGAAAACAATCAAATCTCACTTCAAGGAATCCTGTTTGGTTTGCAGTTGCTCGGCTAACTTCAGCTCATTCTCGGCTTCGTCTTTCTTCCCCATGTCGCGATAGGCCTGACCGAGCAGATGATGCGTGGTGGGATTATTCGGATCCATGGCCGCGGCCCTCTGCAAGGCACGGACGGCTAATTCGAACTCCCCTTTCTTTTCGAGGACTTTTCCCATCAAGATGTAGGGGCCGGTGGACGTGGCATCGAGCCAGATAGAGCGCTGCAAGAGCCTTTCCGCGTCGTCGAACCTCTGGACGCGGGAGTAGGCGTCGGCGAGTTTGTAGTAGGTTGCCGCGTGGGCGGGGTTGATGGTCAGTTCTTTCTGGAACTCCGCGATGGCTTCGGGAACTCGCGACTTGTACAAGAACAATTCGCCGAGCAGGAAGTGAACCAGCGGAAGTTTGGGGTCGAGACTTGCAGCTTTCTGCGCGTACTCTTCGGCGACCGGATCGAACTCCTGGCGCAACAGCATGCGCGCTGTGAACAAATAGCTGGCGGCAGAATCNNTTTGTCTGGATGTAGCAGATTCCGAGAATATAGGACGCGTCCACGTTCGCCCTGGGATACCAGCCTTGCACTTTTTCGAGAAGCGGAATCGCTTCCGCAGGATGTCCTCCCAGATAATAAGAAAGGCCAAGCAACTGCACGGCCTCGCCGTTGTTGGCATCGGCGGATGAGGCCTTTTTTAGGGACTCGACGGCTTTGGCGTACTCTCCTTTTTTGTAATAGGCCGTTCCCAGTTCGAGGTCGAGGCCTTTTGCTTCCGGAGCATTTGCCTGGAGTGCTTGTAACTGAGAGATGGCCTCGTCGATTTTGCCCTGCTGCATGAGCAGGCGCGCTGCCGCGAAATCGGAAGGTGGTGGAGCGGGCCTAGCCTGCGAGGTTGGAGCGGAGGGCGCTTCGGCCGGCGGAGTTTGCTGCGCGAGTGCGAGGGTGGTGAAAGCCAATAGACACGTTACTAGGCACCGGCGAGCAGACGGATGTTGGATGGCTTTCGTCGGCATTTGTTCGTCATTGGTCATGCGTTATTTGTTGGTGGCGCGTTCGAGTTCCTCCAGATTCTCTTTGGCCAGAGTGTGATTGGGATTGAGCTGAAGCGCGTGTTCGAAGTGCGACTTGGCTTCGGAGAAGCGTCCCATCTCGGCGAGGGCGCTTCCCAGGTTCGCCTCGGCGTCGGCGTCGTCGGGTTGCAACTGCAGGGCTAGACGAAATTGTTCCGTGGCCCCCGCGAAATCCTCTTGCGCAGCTAAAGCGTTTCCCAGATTGTAGTGAGCAGGGAAATAATCGGCATGCGTTTTGAGGGCCTGTGACAGATACGCGACCGCTTTGCCGGGCTGGCCGGAGGCAAGCAATGCGGCCCCCATTGCGTTATTTGCGGCAGCGTCGTTGGGGCGGAGCCGGAGCGCCAATTCGTACTCTCGCATGGCGTCGTCCAGCTTGTTCGCCGCTTGCAACATGGCGGCTAGATTGTAATGCGCCTCGAAGTCGGCGGGATCCTTTTCGATGTTGTGGCGAGCCAAGGCTTCCTGCAGCAGCCTGCGCGGATCGCCCTGCGCGGTGTCGTAATGGATTGGCAAAACCTGCAGCCAGAGGTGGCACATTTCATCGCTCGAACGATTGCCGGCTTTTACACGAACGGGCGGATGGTTCGGGTTCAATGGGTTATCCACGGAGTTGTCATAGACGTAGCGCAACGCCACGGTTGTGCCTTTGGGCAAAAAGACCGGCTCGGCATAGCGATACACTGCCTGCCAGTTTAGGTTCCAGAGCGGAATGTGGATCAGCGCTTCGTTGCTGCCGTCGGGCAGAGTGGCGGAGGCCTGGATGTCTTTGCCGAGATAGTGCGCATGCGGATAAATGGCCAGAAGATAGACGTCGACGGGCAGGGTGAATTGATCGCTCACCAGGAAATCTTTCTGGCCTGCAGGAATGTCGAGTTTGACGTCGTTTTCGAGTTGGAGCAGCATGGGAAACTTTGTCGCCGGCTGGGGCGTGAAGTAGAGACCGATGCTGGGCTGGATGACCTCGGGCTTGCCGGAGGGTTGCATGTGCGTGTTCAGAATCAGGTCCGTGCCCTTGTCTAGACGTAATGCCATGCCGTCGGGTTCGAGATAGGGGACAGTGCCCGGCTTCCAGAAGAGCAGATGGCTGTCAGGGTCGAAGACTTGCGACTCGATGCGAATCTCCATTCCGCCGAAGCCTGCCCCGGGTTCAGCCTCCCGCTGGCGCGAGGACGCAGCCCGGTCGACAAGAATGTTTGCGTGGTGCACGTAGCGCTTGTCGCCGGGATGAATTTCGATTGCCTTCATCCAACGGGTTTGCTCGATCGGAAGGCGGAAGATGAAGTTCCAATAGGTGTCTGTGCCTTCTGGGGGAAGGATCAGGGGCTTCTGTGCGGTGAGGATCAGGTCGGGCGTTCCGAGGCGCCAATCCTGGGTAAACTTCGGCTGCGGCGGCAAATCGGCTGGGTCGCCCTCGACCGCACCTTGNNGGCATGGTTCGCGCCTGCGTTACGTCCGAAATCTGGCGCGCGTGTTTCTTGACGTCGGAATAAGTCAGCAGCGGGAATGGTCCGGCCTCGCCGGGGTGGTGACAACTGGAGCAGGAATGAAAAATGATGGGAGCGATCTCGCGATTGAAGGTCACCGGAGAACCGTCAGTGGCGGACTTCGATGTCGAAGGCACAGGTGACTTTGCGAAAAGAGTTCCCATGGCGCCGGTGGTGGCGATGAGCGCAAGCGACCAAGCCAGACTTCGTGGCCAGGAGTTCATTCCAGGTCTGAGATGTAGCATCCTACTCCTCTGACCTGATTCATGGCTGGCGTTTTGTCCGCCAGTGCCGCTTGGATGGCGTCGGCGAGTTCGTGAGTGGTGGGAGCCGGACGCGAGCGGCCGAGATCCAGATACCAGTTGTCAATCCTTCCATCATAGAGGAGTTGATTGTTGCGGTTGAACACCGCGACTTCAGGAGTGATCTCGACTTGGGCCAGCTTGACCAGCGCGTGATCTGGATCGCGCAGGGCCGGTAAGTGATAGGCGTATTCGCGGAGATAGTTGTGGATCGTCTGCGGGGTCTCGGCCCGGTCTGGAAATACCAGCCAGAAACTGGCATCACGCTCGTGCTGCGCGCTGAGTTGCTGAAGGACCGGGGCGTAACGGCTGGAGACCGGGCAATCCCGCCGGAGAAAGACCAGCACGACGATCTTGCCGGAAGCTGCGTCGAAAGGATTTGCTGGCTTGCCGTCGAGATCGAAGGCGCCGTGCTGACCGAACGCCAGCTCGGGAGCCAGCAGGCAAACGACGATTGCTGCCAGCGGGAGACGCTTTGCCCGGAATGCAGAGCTACCGCTGCACATAAGATTTCTGCACCTCCCGAGCCACTAAGATTTTAGGACTGCGTGCCTCGGCTGTCCATACCGGCTGCTCGATCGATCCGTCATGGGCCGCAAGTTGCTGGAGAGCCACCGAGCGACTGCAGCAGCTTTCTCGCCGAGGGCAGATCGGGATTAAATTCCAGCGTGCGAAGTGTGAACCTGCGCGCCTCCGCGAACTTCCCGGCCGCGCAGTATGTGCGCGCGAGGTTGAGTCCGATGCTGCTTCTCGCCGGGGCACGCTCGAACGCATTCTGCCAGAGTTTTACCGCATCTTGCAGATCTCCGGCTTGCGCTTCGATCACGCCGAGATTGGTTGCGGCATCGACCAGGCTCGAATCCAGGGCAAGAGCCTTCTTATAGAGCTCGCGGGCATGATCTGTCGATCCTCTCCGTTGTTCGGCATAGGCAAGTGCGGAAAGCAGGGCCGGATCGTTCGGGAGTTGCTTCACGGCCTTGGCAAGCAGTTCGTTCGCCTGAGGCTCGGCCACCGACATTCCGCTTTCCACGATCGAATCCCAGGCGAGGGCAAGGTCTCGCAGATCGGGATCAGTTTTGGTATCGGGGAACGGGACGAGGTGCGGCAGAACCAGGCGCGGCAAAGAGAAAGTCTCTTCCGCACTCTGCAGCAATTCAGGGGAGACTTGGGGTCGCCGCGGTATGCGATGGTCGGTGACTTGAGTATGGGCTACGTCCGTACTGGCCGATGCGGGCATATGGCACGCCGCGCAATCGGGGCGATTCGGATGGTGCTTGGCTGCGAAAGCCGCGCCGTGGCAGGCCAGGCACTTGCCGCGGTAGAACGCGACGCGGTCCTCGGCAGAGGGCGACTGATGCGGGTTGTGGCAGCTGGTACAAGACATGGCGTCGCCCGACTTCTTCCTGCATTCGCTTTGCGCGAAAGCTTCGACTTGGCTGACGGCACCCAGCCCTGACCCCTGGGCATTGACCAGAAGAAAATACCGGACGTAGTCGGAGAGCTGGTCTCCGGGCCGAAACTCGTAGACATGGCTTCCCGGGCGTTCGATGGCGGCTTTGCCTTCCAGGTGGCATTGCATGCAGATGTCATCACGCCGGGCGGGAGTCAGCTTGGCGGGGTTGACGATCGCACCACCGTTGGCGTGCGCGGCCCCGGGGCCGTGGCAGCGTTCGCAGGCTACTCCGTTGTGAGTGAACGGAGGCTCGGGATAGCGGTTGTCGGTGCCGGGCGCGGGAGGCTGCATCCCGCTTACGTGGCAATGCAGGCAACTCGTGTAGGCGGGAAGGTTCAGCGGGATCTCGCGTGCGGTCTCGTAGGCGGGGGCCATGTCCCAGATCTGCTTGTTGGCGTACCAGTTCACGGGAGACTCGAAGAGGAATCCGTCGGTCTCAAACAAATAGCTTCGGCCACGGCGTCCGGAGCCGATGTAATAGAGCAACTCGCGCTTACCTTGGACTTCGGAATCGCCCGGGCGGTCGAAACTCAACCAGCCTCGTCCGTTCTCGGCGTAGATGCGGTAGTGAACGCCGGATTCCTTGTGGGTGAATTCGGCGGGCGTGAGAACGTCGATAGCGGGACCGCTGGCGTGGGCCATGGCCGTGCGCTGGTAGGATTCATAGATGGCGGAATGGCAGCGGGCGCAAGTTTGGTTGCCGACATAGCCGTCACGGCCGGTGGTTTTGAGCGCTGGATTCGCTGTTGGATTCTGTGCCGCGGAACTCTGCTGGGATGAATTTTGTTGAAATGAAATCCCCTCCGATGATCGCTCTTCCGATGAACATTGTTCCGATGAACCGGGGACCGACAAAATCGTCAAGAAAAGAAATCCCACTGCCGCACACCTGCCCACCCCTTCCCAGAGAATCACGCATCGCCTGCCTGTCAATGTGGCCCCATTGTATGCCAGACAAGAAGAGGGAGTCCCGAAGGACTCCCTCTGGGAGAAGCTGGTTACAGCTTAGAAGCTAAACCGCAAGGCGAATTCGAGCTGACGCATGCCGGTCGCCGACCCCGGCGAAGCATCGTGTTCGATGTCGTTGATCTGACCGTTTCCGGGGCAATCAATACATTGTCCGGTACCGCCTTGGTTCGCGGTGAAGCCCAACACCGGGTGATTGAATACGTTGAAAGCGTCCATGCGGAATTGAGCTTTCACGCGTTCCGTGATGGAGAAGTTTTTCATAATCGTGGCATCGGCGTAGAACACCCGCGGCCCGTAGAAACTGTCAAAACCGATGTTGCCCAGATTGCCGATGCCGGGGTCGGCAAATGGACCTCCACTGGTCGTGGTGATATTTGGCACCGGGGTGAAATAAGGAACCTTTTGGGTGATCGGATCATACGAGCCGGCGCCAACGTGGAAGGATCCCGTCCCTCGGTTGGGACGGCATAACCCTACGTCTTCTTCCGGACCGCACTCGCCGAAGCTTGGTGTCCAAGGCAGGCCGCTGCCCCAAGTTGTGGTACCGGCAAGCTCCCAGCCACCGAGAATAAGATCCTCGGCCCGGCCGGAGTTTCCTCCGAACATCTTTCCGCGGCCGAAAGGCAACTCGTAAACCACATTGTTTACCCAGAGGTTCTTGCGAACTTCGTCGTCAGGACCGTATGCAACCCTGGGATTATCCACGTAGTAATTGCTGTCGTACTTGTTGGCGTCGGCGTAGGTGTAGTGGGAAAGGAGCTGCAAACCGTGGGAGAATCGCCTCTCCAGCTTGACTTGGAACGCTTCGTAGGTGCTGTTGGCATCATTTCCAAGATAGTTTCCCTGGTCGGTCGAGCAGCACTGTAAGACACCAGGTGCCTGGTTCGGCGCACCGGGAAGATTCGCAGGCGTATTGGTTGGATCAGCGAAACCCGTGTAGGTAAACCGGTTGAAAAACGGGCGACGGTATGCCTGTGGGACTCCCGCCGCGAAGCCGACAATCGACGGTTGGTTGACATTGTAGGTCGGGCCATCCCCGGCAAATACGTGCGTGCCTTTGTTGCCTACGTAGGATAATTCCACCGTAGTTGAGTTCGTCAGCTGGTGCTGCAGGGTAGCGTTCCAGGCGTCCAACTCCGGCAGCCTTTGAAACGTGGGCCGGATGTGCGGTTGTATGCATAGTTGATCGTTTTGCCCGGTGACGGGGTCAATGGAAGCTTGTTGGTAGCAGTTCGGGCCAGCCACGGGAAGCAGTCCGTTCGAGGGGATGGCCGGGAACGTAAAGATGGGAGGGCCGGCGCTCAGGGCAAACGCGGGCGTGTACTGATTTGCCGCGACTGCCAGTTGAGCCGCCAACACTGGCAAAGTTTGGGTTACCGTATGCCCGAAGTTGGAGCCGAACACACCCATATCGTAGCTGCGGCCGTAGCCCAGGCGAACCACGTCCTTGGGCGTCACTCGATAGGCAACTCCGAAGCGCGGCGCGAAGTAGTGCCAATCATTCTGTTCGTTGCCATTCAGCCCAATGCCGCCCTCGCCAGCCACGCGATCAACGCCTTGCTCGAGATTGGCAAATCCTCCCTGATCTTTGCCGTTAACATACTCGGGGAAGTAAACCTCCCAACGCAGGCCATAGTTCACGGTTAGCTTGGGGGTGACCTGCCAAGTATCCTGGCCGTAGTAGAACATGCGATGCTGGCGTTCCGCCGCAGTCAGGCTGGTGCTAACGTAGCGGCTCATTTGGGTGGCGTCGCCCAGCAGGAAGGTCGCCCAGTCGAGGCCGCCCCCGGCGACGGAGTCCGCTGTAGTGAGGTAGTTAAACGTGTAGTCACCCGCACGTCCGGAATCGCTCGGGACGCGCAGATTCATAGCGTAGCGTAGATCGGTTCCGAATTTGAAGGTGTGATTTCCGTGGATTTTGGTCACATTGGCGACCCACTGGAACTGCTGCTCGCTTTCGTTCAGCGGGCAGTTGCAGCGGCCCACGCCCAAGCCATCGCCCCAGCTTACCGTAGGACTCCCAAATGCGCCGGTGTTCGCGGAGTCCGCCGAAAGAGTTTGGTTTAGCAGGAATCCTCCCCAACCTGATGTGAACAGGGCTTGGCTTGGCAGGTTGGCGTTCGGGATGCCGACACTGGTCATCGGTGTCGTCCCGACATCAGGTTTGTTGGCCCGAGGGTTGTATTTGAAATAACCGAAGCGGAAGTCTGCCAGCAGCGAGGAGCTGAATGTCTTGGTGACGCCTGANNGCCCTCTAGCGGGCCATACGAACCTGCACCCGCCAAATTGAAGTAGTCCAGGCTAAACCGCCCGAAAATCTGCACCGTCGGAGCGGCGGCGAAGTCGATACGGGTGTCGAAACTGTTCTGGCTGTAACTTCCAGTGCCCGAGCTCACAAAGTTGTTGTATATCGCGCTGGTGTTGGTCGGGCTGGGGAACATCGCCAGGATCGCCGCCGAAGGCGCAGAGATCTGGGCAATCGGGATTTGGTTGTTGGCGTAGGCGGTGCGGCCCGTTCCGGCAGCGTTGCCCGTGGCCGGATTGTAGGCCTGACCACCACTTTCGACGACCCCCAAATACTGGCTCAGGTCACAAAAGCCAGGCGTTGTGCTGGTCGCGTTGGTCGCCGGATTGCACGTCGACACTACTTCAGACGTCGGGACCGTCAACAAGTTGGTGGTTCCGTTCGCCTCTCGTGTGGCCTGATAATCGCCGAAAAAGAAGAGTTTGTTCTTGATAATCGGGCCGCCGATCGTCCCTCCAAACTGTTGCCACTTGTCCGATGGAATGAATTTCCCGGTGATCGGATTGGCAGCAAATTGGGTGAAAGGATCGCGCGCCGCAGTTGCATCGGTTCGGCGAAACCAAAAGCCGCTGCCGTGAATGTCATTGCCGCCGGATTTGGTCTGGACGGTTACAACCCCGCCCAGCGCCTTGCCGAACTCAGCATCGTAGTTCTGCAGATCGATCTTGGTTTCCTGGATGGCGTCGAGGTTCGGGTTGACCACAATAATGCCCAAGATCGGGTCTTGGTTATCCGTGCCATCGAGTTCAAACCCCGTTCCACTAAAGTGCTGGCCGTTTACGAAGATCTGCTGGCTGCCTTGGGGATTCTCGGTGGCAGCGTGGCTCCAGCCCACCATCTTCTGTGTTCCAGGTGAGAGCAGTTCGAACGACGTAAAGTTGCGGTTCATAATCGGCAGGTCTTCCACATACTGCTGATTAAACTCAATCGAGACATCCGCTCGGTCGGTCTTAAGCAGGGCGCTCTCTGCCGTCACCTCGACCTGCTCGCTGGTCGAGCCAACCTGGAATTGGCCGTCGATGCGAGACTCCACGTCCGCCGATACCGCGACGTCCTTGAACTCAAGTACCTTGAAGCCCTGGGCTTCGATGCGGACGGTATAGAGGTCGGGGATCAGGTGGGTTACGGTGTAATTACCACTCTCATTGCTGGTGGCTTGGTCGATTGTGCCTTTCGCCTGACTAGCCACCGTGACCTTCGCGTTAGGAACCGCCGCCCCCGAGGGGTCTGTGACTGAACCGGCGATGCTACCGAAGACCGCTTGGCCCGATGCGATCGGCGTCCAAAGACTGCAGAAAATCGCGAATCCTGCCACAGCCGCAAGAGCTGACCTCTTCATTGAACTTCCTCCTGAGCAATCGAAAACAGGGTGTCCCCAAAGTGAACGCGGAGATGTACTTGTTGGTGTAGCATGCAGTCCTAGTACAAAAGCACTATTGGATTAAGTTTCATTAGGTTTTATACGGTTACCGGGTGTAAAGTACTGACGTTGCAGTAAGATACAGAAGCCGTTACCTCCTCTGTCACATGGCTTTGACGCGCAGTTACGACGCGGGGCGGGAGCAATGCTTCCAGCAAGTAGATAAACTTATAAATAGTCATAGCCTGCGTGGCTCTGAATCCCTGTGTAAGCTGCTCCGCTACCTCGCCGAACACTCTTTGGATCATCCCGGCTCGGCCCTCAAGGAGTACCAGATCGCCACCGAGGTACTGGGCCGGTCTGGCGGATTCGATCCGCAAAACGACTCGACCGTCCGAGTGCAGGCCGGACGCCTGCGCGTAAAGCTGGAGGAGTATTACTCCCACGAGGGGCCGGACGACTCCGTCGTGGTCGAACTGCCCAAGGGATCGTACGCACTCACGTTCCACGTGCGCACCCCATCCATCGCGTTGACTGAGGCCCCTGAACGCGATGAGAAAGTTGAGCGGAGAACTGCCGCGAAGCTTTCAAACCGGGGCTGGATGATCGCAGTTGTGGGGCTCTCGGTTTTGCTGGCGGCTGCGTTGTCGGCATGCGCCCTGCTGCTGGCCAGCCGTAGCCGGATGCCGGCTGCTGCGAAGGAATCCATTCCGAGCGTCTACCAGGTGTTCTGGAACCGCTTCGTCACCGGATCGCAGCCGCCGTGGCTGATTTTCAGCAATGGGAGTTTCGTGGGCCGGCCCGAGACCGGCATGCGGTACTTCAATGCCTCAGCGGATGCGCAAGCGCTCATCCTGGATCATTACACTGGGGTGGGGGAGGTGCTGGCGGTCCATCAACTCGATCGCGTTTTCGATCTCTTCAATCAGCAGCTTCGAGTGAAGCGCGGCAGTCTGTTCTCGCTGGACGACGCTAAGAACAACAATCTGATCTTCGTCGGTTCGCCAGCCGAGAACCTCACCCTTCGGGAAATCCCCGGGACTCAGGAATTCGTCTTCCATTGGGTGGCTTCCGGACCGCGCAAGGGCGACTTGGGGGTGGTCAACACCCACCCGCAACCGGGTGAGCCGCAAATATTTCTGGCCAGTCCCTCGAACCAACCGATCACNNCAAGCCGCGGCGGAATACGTGTGTCGGCAGGATTCGCTGGCGGAGCTGGTGCGGCGGCTAGGCGTCTCCAAGGCGGCGGACCTGAAGCCGTTTGAAGCGCTGCTGCGCGTGAAGGTGACGCACGGAGTTCCAGTGATCGCCGATCTCGTGGCCGTGCGCAAGCGAGGTGACTAGGATTTTCCGCCCGAACAAGCGCCTGCCCTTGCATCCGCAATGCTCCTTAGTGACCGGACGGGGCGGGGGGAATGAGATGAGGGTCGAGTTCGGCTGCTTTGCGATATTCCCCGCCTGCTTCGTCCTTTAGACCTTTCTGGTTCAGTGCCGCGCCGAGTTCATAGTGTGCCAGTGCGTAGGCGGGCATCACGCGAATCGCGTTGCGGAACTGGGAAATGGCTCCCTCGAGGTCGCCAGCACTGAGCAATCGGCGGCCGGAGTTGGTGGCGAACGTCGCGGCCTGCAGATTGTTTTTCCGGTTGACCATCTCGGCGCCAGCCTTGCTTTCGGCGGCGGCACCGGCGGTGTCGCCCAGTTGGCGCAGAACTGCTGCCAGCGTGGTGTGAGCGCCAGCAAAATCCGGATCGAGTCGAATGGCCTCGCGCAACGCATCCGCCGCGTCCGGCAGTTGATTCATCTGTTTCAAGACCGTGCCGAGAGTGTAGTGGGCCTCGGCGTAGTCCGGCTGAATTTGGATCGCTTGCCGCAACTGTTGCGCCGCAGCGGGGAAATCTCCCGACTGCCACAGGGTGACTCCCAAGCTGTAGTAAGCGTCTGCCAGCTTCGGATCGAGGCGGATCGCCTCCTTCCACTCCGCAACGGCAGCCGGCAGGTCGTCTGAGAGTTTGAGCGCCAGAGCGAGGTCGTGATGCAAGCTCGCTTTTTCGGGATCGAGCTTCAGCGCGGCGCGGAACTGGGAGATGGCAGCGGCGAAGTCCGTTTTCTGCAAGTNNAGTGCGAGATTGTTATGGGCCTCCGCGTCGGCGGGAGTGAGAGTCAGCACTTTGCTGAAGGCAGCCACAGCGCGTTCTGGATCGCCGCGTCGCTCGAGCAGGAGGCCGAAGCGCGTCTCGATGAGCGCAACATTGGGCTGAAGTTCGACGGCATGTTCGTAGGAGCGCAGCGCCTCATCGGGATTGGCTTCTGCCTCCTCTACGACCCCTCGGTAATACCAGGCCGTCGCATTCTTGGGATCGAGCTGCAGTGCGTGGTCCAGCATCTCTTGCGCTTTTTTCGTCTCACCCTGGCTGGAGAGTGCCGCGCCCAGATGGAAATAGGCCGGCTCGTAGTCTGGGTCGAGTCGCAAAGCTTCCTGGAATTCGCTTTCGGCCTCGGCGAACCTCGACTCCTGGGCGAACAGCGACCCCAGCTCGTCATGCAGTTCGGCTTCGCTCGCCGCCAGCACGATAGCTTGTTTGAGTTCAGCGATCGCGTCGTCCGTTTTATTTTGCAAACTGAGGGCGCGTCCGAGCGACTGATGAGCCTGCCATTGCTTGGGGGCGAGCTGTACGGCAATGCGGAACTCGGTAATGGCATCGTCGAGTCGGCCTTTGGTTTCGAGCGCCTGCGCCAGGTAGGCATGGGCGATGGCCAGAGAGGGCTGAAGTTCGACCACAGCGCGAAAGCGGACGATGGCATCATCCACTTCGCCCTGCTGTAACAAAACCTGGCCCAGCATGTTCTGAGCATCAGCATTGTGTGGGCTGAGCTTCACCGCTTTCTCAAAGGCCTCGCGGGCGGCCAGCAAGTCACCGCGGCTCATTGCGTCCCGGCCAGTTTGGTATGCTGTGGAGACCGCGCTGTCTGGGAGCTTTGCCTGGGGCGCGGCAATCACCATGCGGCATAGAATTGCGACCACGATCAAACTGGCGGAGAATCGGGAAGCGCACATCGTCATTCATTATTTATTCTAACGGCTGGATTGAACCTGTTCACGCTGCTTCTTGCGCTGGCCGCAAATTAGCCCGGAGAATCCTTTTCCACGGCATTGACCGCTGTCAGTGAACCAACCTAACATTCGGAAACCCGGTCATGCCGTTGAAACTCACGTGTTNNGAACAGGGCAAGACCCCTATCCCTGCCAAACCCATCGCCAATTTCACCGATGTCGCCGAGAGCGCCGGGCTGACCATGCAGAACATCTTCGGCGGCGTCGAGACCAAGAAATACATCATTGAGACCACGGGCACGGGCGTGGCTATCTTCGATTATGACAACGACGGCTGGCCCGACATTTTTCTGGTGAACGGAACGAGGCTGGGGGGACTGCCCTCGGGGCCAGCGCCGAGCAATCACCTGTATCGCAACAATCACGATGGAACCTTCACGGACGTGACCGTGAAAGCGGGCCTCACTGCAACCGGTTGGGGGCAAGGGGTGTGCGTCGGCGACTATGACAACGACGGCTGGGAAGATCTCTACGTTACTTACTATGGAAAGAACCGGCTCTATCACAATGAAGGAGGAGTCTTCACCGAGGTCGCGGAGAAGGCTGGAGTCGCAGGTTCGGGGAAAGCGTGGGGCTCGGGCTGCGCCTTTGTCGACTACGACCGCGACGGGAAGCTCGACCTGATGGTTGCCAACTACGTGGACTTTGATCTGGCCACGGCTCCCGCGCCAGGACAGCGTGCGAACTGCGTGTGGAAAGGAGTTCCTGTGATGTGCGGCCCGCGCGGGCTGTCGGGCGCGAAGAACATTCTCTACCACAACCGGGGCGATGGCACGTTCGAAGACGTCACCACCAAGGCACACATCGACCGGACTGACGGACACTACTCGCTCAGCGTTTCGACGCTGGATTTCGATGAAGACGGTTGGCCGGATATTTATGTCGCCTGCGACAGCACGGCCAGCATTCTTTACCATAACAATCATGATGGAACGTTCACCGATGTCGCGGTCACCGCGGGAGCGGCCTTCAATGAAGACGGGCGCGAGCAGGCCGGCATGGGAACCACCGTTGCGGACTATAACGGCGCCGGCCATCTCGATATCTTCAAGACAAATTTCTCCGACGACACTTCCACTCTGTACCGCAACAATGGAGACGGAACCTTTACGGATGCGACCTCGGCAGCGGGATTGGGTTTATACACGCAGTATCTGGGCTGGGGCACGACGTTTTTCGACTTCGACAACGATGGCTGGCCGGACTTGATTCTGGTGAACGGGCACGTGTATCCAGAAGTCGACAGCCAGCACCTGGGCAGCAGCTATAAAGAGCCTCGCATTCTTTACCACAACAATAGTGACGGAACGTTCAGCGACATTTCTGCATCTGCCGGATCGGGCATTACGACTGCCGCTTCATCGCGCGGGCTGGCGGTGGGGGATTTGTGGAACGATGGCAGAATGTCAGCGGTAATCAGCAATATGAATGCTGCGCCCAGCTTGCTGGTGAATCAGATCCGGACGCCGAATCATTGGATCGCGATTCGGACCGTGGGAACGAAGTCGAATCGTGACGGAATCGGGGCGCGGATTTTGGTGAAGACGGCGTCGCGAATACTGGTGGATGAAGTTCGTAGCGGCTCCAGCTACATTTCGAGTAGCGATATGAGGGTGCACTTCGGGGTGGGAACGGCAACGAAAATCGAATGGGTAGAGATTCGTTGGCCGAGTGGC
>PMHI01000440.1:0-1060 GCA_003156615.1 Acidobacteriaceae bacterium
GCCGCCGCAAGTAAACAAGCGTTGTGTCCCATACATCGTCCCCGAGGTTCTTCATTCGAACCTTAACCTTATGGTGAAGGGGAGTGGTTACGGTAATTTCCTCGGATACAGCTTTGCGCCCGTCTAACATCTTGATCAGACCCTTATCCACAGCATGGGGTCTCGCCTTCTCAAAGTGTTTTCTCGCTTCGGTAGAGCTCATCAGATTCTCCCAGTTTTCGCCTGACGACGAAAGCGTTTTGATCCCGTATAGCAACGTTCGAATTGCTGTACTGCAAGAAGTGCGGGAGCCGGAGGCGGTCGAGTGAAGAACATGTCTTTTTTCCCCAATTGCCCCCTATGATCCATCATCCAATGGTTTCCTGAATGCTCACAATTGACCACATTTGGAGCGTTTCCATGTTCGAAGGTCCGTGCAAAAGTTCCGGTAATTTCCCACCGTTGTGAGCAATTGTGATCAGGCACATCCCGAGTAAACCTTTATTCTTGCTTGGTTGGGAGGATCCAGACTGCAATGAGGAGAGGTTTTTGTCGTTTCCTTGGCTTGGGCCCGGCTGAAACGGAACGACCGTTCCGCGGCTCACGCTCCCGATTCCCGGTTGCGATTCCTCGAGGAGCCTCTAGCCAAAGTCCACATGAACGTCGAAGCAATATAAGGAAAGAGACCAAAGTGAAACAGAGCATGAAGGACGAAATCAAAGGCAATCTGCAGGACGCGAAGGGGCGACGTAGCGGCGCTTATTGTTTAAGCAGCATGCGATTCGTGCCCGGCAGAACGCAAGAACTTTCGCCGCTCATGCAGTTTAACGTTCCTCGGAAAGGAAGATGCACATGTTGATACTGATTATCATCTTGGTGTTGGTTTTAGGCGGCGGTGGAGGCTATTACGGTCATAGCCGCTGGGGTTACGGTGGGGGTGCGGGCATAGGGCTGGGCACCATACTCTTGATTCTCCTCATCGCTTACCTGCTGGGGATCCTCCACTGAGGAGAAGTCCGCCTGGCTATGTCAGGCGCCAATTTTTAGATGGTGTCATTTCCTTGACAGGACCGTAGGCGTA
>PMHI01000440.1:1169-3786 GCA_003156615.1 Acidobacteriaceae bacterium
CCGGCAAGGAACTCATCGCCAGGCACGTGCATAAGTTGAGCCGACGGGCCGAGGATCCTTTTGTAGCGGTGAATTGCGGAGCTTTTTCTGAGAGCTTGGTGGAGAGTGAATTGTTTGGTCACGAGCGCGGCTCATTCACCGGAGCCACGATAGCCCGAGCGGGATGGTTTGAAGCAGCTCNNGGGCATAGGGCTGGGCACCATAATCTTGATTCTCCTCATCGCTTACGTGCTGGGGATCCTCCACTGAGGAGAAGTCCGCCTGGCTATGTCAGGCGCCAATTTTTAGATGGTGTCATTCCCTTGACAGGACCGTAGGCGTATCCTATCATGTCCATGGATGTAGTCGAGTTTGAAATGTCACTGTCCCCAGCTCCCAAACCCCTTCTCAGTTTTGCCGGCCCACCGATCGTGCCATTGAGCCTAAGGGCTTCCGCCCTGGTGTTTGAAGACGTTAAGTCCAAGGCTCTACTTGAGAGAATGCATTTGATCGGACCCAGCACCGCAAATGTCCTGGTCACTGGGGAAACAGGTACCGGCAAGGAACTCATCGCCANNGCGGGATGGTTTGAAGCAGCTCGGGGTGGAACGTTATTCCTGGATGAAATCGGAGATTTGCCGGTCGCTATGCAAGTGAAGTTGCTCCGAGTGCTGCAGGAGCGCCAGGTAGTCCGGCTGGGTTCGCGCAGTCCGGTCGCTATTGACGTTCGCGTGGTCGCTGCGACCAACGTGAATCTGGAGGAAGCGGTTGCCGCAGGACGTTTCCGCGAAGACCTTTATTACCGGCTCCAGGTTGCCACGCTGCATATTCCTCCGTTGCGCGAACGGCCGGGCGACATTCTGCCACTAGCGCAATACTTTCTCGGAGTTTATGGGGAACGTCTGGGACTGAAAGAGCCCGCTCTGAGCGCGGAGGCGATTGAGGTCCTTATCCGTGGGCACTCTTGGCCAGGCAATACGCGAGAACTGGAAAATGTCATCCATCATGCCCTCCTGGTTTGCCGCGAGAATGTAGTCAGACCGGAAGATTTGAGGCTTTCTCCTCTTGGGCTCCGAATCGCGACGAGCGGTCGAGTCCAGCCCTTCGAAGCGTTGCATGACGCGCTACAGGCAGTTCTTGAAGATGCCCGTCCCAGCCTATATACGGAGATCGAGACGGCAATCATGAGGACAGCGTATGAATTCTGTCATCGCAACCAGGTTCAGACGGCGCGGTTGCTCGGCATCAGCCGCAACATCGTTCGGGCCAAGCTGATGCAATGCGGTGAGTTGCCCAACCGGTCGAAAAATTAGAGCTTACGTCGACCTTCCTGATCGCTTCGCACGGTGGAAGTCACCGGTTCGAATCCTCGAGCCCCCGCCATCCTTAATCATCCGATGGTTCAACCATTTGGAAGGGGGTGGTTACTGGATGCCGCTTAATTGACCCACTCATCCTCTTCGTCATCCTCCTCGCCGATAGGGTCCTCAGCTGCCGCCATGGCCTCGCTGACGGCCTCAACGATTTCTTCGTCGTCTGATTCGGCAAGGTCTTCTAGAATATCGGGCGCCTCCGCGGGACGGATGCTGCTGAGAGCTCCGATGGCGGCAAGCAGTAGGGGTTTTGAGGAATCAGCGTCATTGACGAGTTCGACGATGTGAGGCCATGCTCGATCCAGTTCCCAATTGCCCGCCGCGATGACGGCCTGGTAATTTATCTCAGGATCCTCACTGTTCAGGGCCTCTAATATCTGATCGTCAAAACCCCGAACCCAGCGCATCGAAAATACAGCCGTCAGCACCCACTCTTTGTTTCCGCTGGA
Source organism: Acidobacteriaceae bacterium (assembly GCA_003156615.1). The sequence goes on from PMHI01000440.1 coordinate 2,971, forward strand.
ATAGGCATGCCGGATCGCATCCGGATGCCAAGTTTGGGGCGCGCGCACGGAGGCTTCCAAAATTCGCCGCCGCACCTCCTTGGGAGTGCTCTTATCGCGATAGACCTTCTCGAGCGAGTCCTGGATGTTATGAAACGTACCCTCGGTAATGGGTACATCATCCGGATCGTCGAATCCGTCTGTGTCCGCCTGTTCGAGCATCGGCCCAAGGGAAATTGCCGCCCTCGCGCGCAGTTGCTCTGGCTCGTCTGCATCGCCTGCGATTGTTAGTAACAGATCGGCCAGATCGTTGTTGATCACGGTAAAATCACCCGCCAGCTCGGCGGCGACTAGGCGGTCGGATGCACCGGCTCGCCGGTCAGCTAGAATCTTCCCAAACGTCTTCCCGGCATCTGTTGGCCAGTCCCATGGCGGTGTATCGAGATAATCTTTAAGGTCCATGACGATTTCCTCAGGATCGCGATCAACCATGTTACTCCCACCGCCGGCGCGGGCACAGACCCTCTACCAAAATGGTATACCGAGGCGAATTTGTGTTCTCCACTTGACCGTTGGCCGCCGGTTAGAAGTTGTCAGGCGCAAGATGTGTCATTTCGCCCGGAGCAAACAACTCATCATGGACCGATTTGCGCACTCGGGCAAATTCCCGATCTGTGCGGTCCCGAGGCCGTGACATGCGGATCGGCAAGATATTCCTGATGGTGCCCGGCTGGGGAGACATGATAACAACCCGGTCTGCAAGATATACCGCCTCCTCGATGTCGTGGGTGACCAGTACAACCGTCGTTCGCTCCGCCTGCCAAATACGCAGGATTT
>PMHI01000732.1 GCA_003156615.1 Acidobacteriaceae bacterium
TCAGAAAACGCGGTTTTTTGATCGCGCGCCGGTTTGATGGGGAGTCATCGGTTAAGGCTGGATCGTTGGCGCGCTCGATGAGCTAATTTTGCGCTTCAGGTATTGCAAGTAGGCAGGTGGAAGCGGCTGGAGCCTGATTTCTTCTAAGACCGGTAAGAAGTAATAAAGAGAACGCACCGGGGGCAGAGGGTGGGCCGGATCGTGAGCGAGACGGCGGGCGGTGGCCAGGAGCAAAGCAGAGCGGACCAGATCCAGAGAGAATCCGCGCTGGTAGAGGATGGAAGCTAAATGCCGGTCGGAGCGGCTGAAGCGACGATGAGTATTCGGCAGTTGAAGATACACACTGCGAAGGGCGAGGATGTAGGCCTGTTGGGTCATGATTTCTGGCGCCGGGCGGCGATCTCCATTTCACTTTCACGTACGCGATAGCTTTGACCTTCGAGAAGAGTGATGTCGGCATGATGGGTGAGGCGATCCAGCAAGGTGGCGATGGAAGTAGCATTGGGGAAGACAGTGTTCCATTCTTTAAATGCTTTGTTGGTGGTAATCACGATGGAACGACGCTCGTAACGGCGGCTGACAAGTTCATAGAGGAGGTCGGCGGCATCGTCGTCATAGGAGAGATAGGCGAGTTCGTCGATACAGAGCAAGTCGGGGCGGGCATAGCGTTGTAAACGGCGACGAAGCATCTGCGGGGAGTCGCAATGCAGATCGGTGAGGATGTCGGAAGCAGTACGAAACAAGACGGTGTAGCCGGCCTGAACGGCGGCGAAAGCGATATTTTGGGCCATCATGGTTTTGCCCAGGCCATTGGAGCCCATGAGGATGAAATTGCGGGCTTCGGGAATGAAGTCCAGGGTGAGAGCCCGTTCGATGGTGGGGCGGTCGATTTTGCTGGGCCAGTTCCAATTGAAGTCGGCCACGGGGCGGAAGCGGCCAATGCGAGCCACACGCAGACGACGTTCCAAGGAGCGGCGAGAGCGTTCTTGAACTTCAGCACGGGCGAGTTCTTCCAGGATCAGTCGCGGCGACCAGCGGGACTTGGTGGCACGTGCCAGGAAGTCATCCAAGGCGTGAGCGGTAGCGGGAAGGCCGAGCTGGAGCAGTTGGGTTGGCAAATCATTCGTGGTCGGCGTCATCTTTGTCAGCTTTGTGAGGGTTGGAGAGTTCATCGTAAATATCCGAGTTATGAGGTCGAACATGTAAGTCGGCGAGATCAGGGCGGCGATCCAACTCGACCGGATGCAGGGTGCGCAACTGTTTCCGCCGGCGGCGTTGATGGAGGATATAGGCGACGGAAGACACACGTGGTGTTGCTTGTTGCAAGGCGAAGTGAATGGCCGAGCGTAGCTCCTGGGCGCCATAGTCATCGAGGAGCTGGAGGAGTTGAGTGGTAGCCGGGCCTAAGGATTCGCCACGGCGAAAAGCTTCCTGCAAGAGCATTTCGCTTTCTGGGACAGCGAGACGGAGCCGACCGGAAGGCGAAGCGCCCAGGGCGCGTCGTTTTTCCTCCAGCAAGGCCTGGCGGTGAGCGGGATCTTCGAGGACTTGATGGCGATCCCAGGAGCGGCGATGGCGTGCGATCTCGAGCCCGTCTTGCAAGATGCGGATGGTGGAGGTAGAGGCGAGCAAGGTCAGGGCACGTCCCACTGCCGTAGGGGGAATGGAGTAGTCATTCAGATCAAAACGAACATAGATGGTTTTTCCGGAATGAATGGGGAGCAAGCGATCGGTTTCCAGGGGGTGGGCGGGCAGAGGAAGCAGACGTGGTTGTTCCTCGCGGAAGGCTTCGGCCACGATCCGGGAATCATCCTGCGGCCAAGGGCGGCGGTGGGCAACTTCGTCGCGCCACAGGTGGGCTTGGCGATTGAAGTCTTCCAAGGTGGTGAAGGGGCGAGCGGCGAAGAAGGATTCTCGTATGAAACGAATCACCCTTTCCACGCGACCTTTCTCATTCCCACGAGCCGGACGACAGGGATGGGCCGCGAAGTGATAATGCGCCGCGAGTTCTAACAGACGTGGATGCAACCGCACTTGGTTCTGGTAGCGCTCTAAAACCACACTGCGCATGTTGTCGTAGAGGATGGTGCGTGGAGAACCCTGAAACTGCTGGAAGGCCTCGACGTGGGCGCGCAGCAAGTTTTCCAAACTCTGATCGAAAAAGAAGTTCAGAGCCAGGGCGCGAGAGTAGGAAAGGGTAATGACAAAGCAAGAGAGACGACGGCGGGCTTGCCCGATGCGAACTTCCCCAAAGTCGGCCCAATCGGCTTGTCCCTGCTCTCCGGGAAAAGTTCGCAGCTGTAAGAAGGGTTCCTGAACCACGGGGCGGAGGCGAGCCACCAGACGACGCAGTTGCGAAGAACCGCCTTCATAGCCACGGGCGCGAATCATCTGAAAAATCCGAGTGGAGCGCAGGCGGGGATACTGCGCCAGGGTCTGGCGGATGAAGTCCACATAGGGATCGGTCTTGCAACTTGTGCGCTCTTGCTTGGGGCGATTGAAGCGATCGGTTTCCAGAGCCGCGCGTACGGTATCCCGATGCAAGTTCAGTTGGGTAGCGATGGTGCCGATCTTCCAATGCTCGGCGAAAAACAGAAGACGGATTTTCGCCACCAATTCGGGATCAATCATGTCTCACCTGCGTGCGCGGAAGATCTCGATGAACTGCCCCCAGCGTCCGCAAACGATGCAGAAGATGCGATGGAAACCCGCTTGTCGGCTACGTTGGCGCAGGTCATCCGACTCCTCGGAGGCTGGCGGTGTAGATACCAGAGCCCGTGCTCTGCCGATCCTGCCGCAAGAAGATGGGGTAGGGGAAGATTGATCTGTCACGCGGTAGACATGCCGGCGGCGAAACTCGCGCTGGCGATCACGGTGATCCAGTCGTGCTTCCAAGCTCCGTTGATAGCGTCGATTGGCCTGCCGCAGTTGTTCCCGCCGGGCCTTCTGCCGACATTCTGCACTGCAGTAGGTCTGTCCTCGATAGCAGGAGAGGCAGATGAAAAACATCTCCCCGCAGCTCGCAGCGCGGCAAAACAACTGTCGAAAGACAAGTGCAGCAGCCATTGCCTCCCAGGCAGGAGTGGACAATGGCCGTCCCGTTGTGCAACGCTGAACTTGGTTGTTGTGGTTCTCTTTACTCTACGGGGGCCACTCGAAACGGAAACCCCGATCGTTGCTGCGATCGGGGTTTTTCACTCTTCGCCTCGTCGACTCTAACTTACCAGAGAGCCTCCGCTACGCTTCGGTGATGATGATGATGAGGGATTCACTCTCCAACCGCGCGGGAGTTTTTCACTCTTCGACTCGTCGACTCAGCCTCCGCTGCGCTTCGGCGATGATGATGAGGATTCACTCTCCAACCGGCGTGTGATCAAAAAACCGCGTTTTCTG
>PMHI01000416.1 GCA_003156615.1 Acidobacteriaceae bacterium
GGATCGAGATCCGACGCCTCGCACAGGCGCTGCGCCGCCTGGTCGTAGGAACCGTGGACATACCACGATGCACCGAGGCCGGCCAGCATCCGGACGGAATGCGGGTATAGACGATTGCCTCTGGTGAAGACTTCGAGGGCTGGCTCAACCGCGCGGTGCATCAGCAGTTCTGCTCCCCAATCGAAGAGATTGGATTCGCTCGGGTTCAGTTCCGCCGCACGCTGATACTCTTGCACTGCTTCCAGAGGATTGCCCAGTTTCTCGTCCAGCTCGCCGAGCAAGTGATGCGGTTCAGATTTTTCCTGACCAGACTTAATCTGCAAAGTGAGGAGGGCCCGAACATCCGTGCGCGCGTGCTCGTAATCACCGCTGTTGGTTCGTGCAAGCGCGAGTTCGTAGGCGTTCTCATCGTCGCCGGGATTCAGGCGAGACGCCCGTTCCAGGTAGGGGAGTCCTTCCCGCGCCTTTCCCTCCGCAACCAGCAATCTCCCCAGTTGGTGATTCGCGTCAAAGCCTTCGGGCTGGTGCTTGACCGCTTCACGCAAGGACTTTTCCCTTGTGGCGTTTTCGGACACCGGCGCGGAGCTGCCCGGTGGTGCCTCACTCAGCGAAACCGTTGCCTGGACCAAAGCCTCTCTGTTCCGCACAATCGTATCGGAGCCATGACCGCCGAGATTCGTGGTATCGGTCACACCCGCCACGGTGAAGTGGGGTTCATCGAAGAACTCAGGACGTCCTGTCAAATTTTGCCGGTCGGTGGTTTTTGCTGACCCGAGAGTAAGGTCAATGGTTCGAGATTCTTTCTGTCCGAGAATAACGGGGCTAACCGTCGCAGCGGCGTAGCCACTCATCTCCGCGCGCAAGCTATAGACGCCCTGGCTAACCGCTGAAAAGCGATAGGCTCCTGCCGAATCGGTATGCGCGGTGAGAGGCGCGTTCTTGGCCTCGAGGCAAACGGTAGCGCCGGCGACCGGGCGTCCGCTCGAATCTCGCACGAAGCCCTGTAACGTTGCTGTCCCTGAGGGCTCCGGTTGTGCCGCAACGGATTGTCCCTGAAACGTCAACGCGGCAAATATCACGTTCAACGCCACGATGCAGGTTGCAAGGCGAGAGTAGGTTGCGGTGACGCGGAACTGGCCCATAAGCCAAGCGCAAGCCGGAGAGACCATCGAAATCAGCCTTGCGCGTTGGTTCGCCATTCTAGTCGTTCGAATCGCCATCCGCAATCCGCCGAGAGGAGGTTCTAATCAGTCCCGAGCGTACCCTGACCGAACTGACGAGCCAGGAGGTCGAGGTAGGCTTTTCCAATCAAGTGCTCTTTATCGATTCCGAAATCCGAGAGCAAGGCCGCAGCGATTGTCTTTCCGTCCGCATCACTTTGCTCCGGCTGGAGCACCACTTCGAGTTCCAGAAAATCGCCCAGACCCGCGACCTGGTCGATGTGTATCCGTGTCTGCCCGGCGAAGTAAAGGGTTCGCGTTTTCCTGACCTCGCCGGTCCCGCCCAGCGTGGCCGTCAGGATTTCGAGCAGGATTTGGGGATCCGGAGTGCGAGCGATCAGGTAGCGTGACGGCCGCGCGTCCGCAATATCGGCTCTTTCATACCGGATCAACTCTCCATAGTCCGGCGCCAAAACACGCAGCTTCAGCCGCGCTCCGTTGCTGCTGAAGAAGAAATCCTCTTGATGGATTGTCTCCGGCCCAGCATCGCTCAGCCGAGCCGCGGTGGCCTCTGCCGCAGCCCGGTTTGTCAAAATGGCTTTGATTTCAATGTTCGAGGGCATGGTGGACCTGACAAAACAGTGTACACACCGCCCCAGTTTTTCAATGGACTTGAAACCTTTACGATCTCTACATTAGTTTGATGACCTATCAAGATTCAGAGGCTATCAAGAATGATGAGATCTGACCGGATGTGGTACTTGGCAGCAGCGGTGCTGCTCACTTCATGCCTGGCGGGCTGGGCTCAGGAAAAGCGCAAGATCATCATCGATCAGGACGCAGCCGGACCTGCCGGAACGGACCAGCAGTCGATGCTCCTGCTGATCCAGTCGCCACGAACGGAAGTCCTGGGCATCACCGTGGTGACGGGCGATCAGTGGCGCAACGAAGAGGTGGCGCACACCTTGCGCATGCTCGAACTCATTGGACGAACCGATATTCCGGTCGTGCCGGGAGCGGAGTATCCACTGGTGAGGCAAAAGAATGAGACCGAGCTATGGGAACAGCAGTTTGGTTCCGTGGCTTGGCTCGGTGCATGGACTCCTAGGGTTTATCATCCGGCGGACCAGTTGGGAGAGATGCCGGATGGCAAGCCCACCACCAAGCCAGCCGACGAGGACGCCGTCCACTTTTTGCTGCGCATGGTGCACAAGTTTCCGAACCAGGTGAGCATTTACGCAGGTGGTCCCATGACAAACCTGGCGCTTGCCATTTCCATCGATCCTGAATTCACGAGGCTGGCCAAAGAACTGGTGTTCATGGGAGGCAGCTTCAATCCTCGAACTGATGATCCCGAGTTCGCCAACACGCCGACCCACGAGTTCAACCTCTGGTTCGATCCGGAAGCGGCTCGCATTGTGCTGCGCGCGCCCTGGAAGAAAATCGTTTGCACGCCGGTGGATATTTCCGTGAAGACGAGATTGACGTCTGATCTGATCAACAGAATCAAGGCGGGAGATTCGCCAGCGGCGCGCTACATCGGCAAATATGCACGCCTGCGGGGCAACTACAACTATTTGTGGGATGAACTGGCAGCGGCGGCATGGCTTGATCCTAGCCTGATTACAAAGAAGGAAACCCTCTTCATGGATGTCGACCTGGACCATGGCGCCGGCTACGGCAACACCTTGAGCTGGACAGAGCGGGATAAACCTAGAATCGAGGTCCAGTCGGTCGAGGTCGAGGACGATCTGGATCTTGAGAAATTTTACAGGATACTTGTTGATCTGCTGACCGCGCAAACGCCGCCGAAGAATTAACCAGCGGGCGAATGCCGCGAGCTATCGCGGAAGCTCCGCCAGCATCGCCTGCGCCTGGGCGTGATCTGGATGCTGTTTGAGTAGATCGAGCAGGACGGCCCGCGCTTTATCCGGCGCATCCTCCAAACTGTAGACCCGGGCCAGGTTCAGATAAGACTGATCGAAACCGGGGGCAATGCGGATGCACTCTTCGAAACTCGCAACCGCCTGATCCAGCCGCTGAGTGCGTACATAGAGTATTCCGAGATTGTTCAACGCTTCCGGGTAAGCGGGGCGAGACTTCAAGGCTTTCTGCAGATACTCATAGGCGTCCGCGGTGGCGTCGGCTTGCGCAAAGACCATCGCCAGGCCGTAGTTCGCCTCAGGATCGTCGGTACTGACTTCAAGAGCGCGCTCAAATGTTTTGCGAGCCGCAGCCCAGCTTTTCTGTAGACGATACGCATTGCCCAAATTGTTGAGAGCGATCATGTGCTCGGGACTAAGGCGTACCGCCTCCTGAAAGCACCGTATGGCTTCGTCCGTGCGGCCTTCCTGCGTGGCGAGAAGCCCGAGGTTGTTCCAGGCGTTCGCTCGAGTGTCGGGATAGCTGGCGTGAAGTTTTGTCGCACGTTCAAAGCTCTCCCGCGCTTCTGCCGTTTTCTGCTGATTCAGATAGGCGCTTCCCAATCCGTAGCAGGCCTCGGCGCTCGATGGATCGTCCTGAAGGGCAAGCTGGAACGACGCTTCGGCTTGATCGAAATAGCCGCGCTGAAAAAACACGGACCCGTAGGAGAGGTAGTTGCGGCCAAACTCAAACGTCTCGCTAACTCCTGGAAAAGGCAGCGCCCGCGCCAATCGCTCGGCGTAGGTTTGCGGAATGTGGTGAAAGTCCTGTTCGACCTGCTCCGGGTTTACGCTCCCCTGATAGACCTTAACGATTTGGCCTTTGTCATCAATCAAGAAAGACGTTGGCAGGCTCAGGTCACGATGCCGGTCAAACAGGTGACGATAGAGAATGTTGTAAATGCCGGCCACGTCCTCTGAACCCCGAAGGATGGGGAATGAAAGCCGCTGCTCACGCACTTGCATTCTCAGAGTTTCGGGGTCGGCCGGATGGTCAATGTTCACGGTGAGCAGTCGAAGACCCTGAGCCATCCACCGCGCATAGACGCGGTTGAAAACCTTCAGGTCGTCCTGGCGATTTGCCGATGGTGTGACCCAGAAATTGAGCAGCATCGCCTTTCCGCGAAGCGCGGCCAGAGTCTGCACCTGGCCGGTCAAGTCGGGAAGAGAAAAATCGGGCGCGGCTATCGGCGCGAGCAGCCAGGTCTCAACCGTGGTCGGGGGTTGTGCGACTTCTTGGAGCGTGGCAACGGCAGAATGGCCGCGCGGTGACGTTTGCGTTCTGAACGGTTCGATCTGGAAAGTTTTGGANNTTTGGCCTCTCCCAAGCCGAAGAATACTTCCTTGCTGTGCTGCGAAAGAAATCCCGATCCGGCTTCGAGCATGCGAGTCTGGCGGCCCGATTCAGTGCTCACCGTAACCGCCGCGCCGATCGCGTCACGATTACTCTTCGTGCCGCGGAGGCGGAAAGCGATCGATGGCGGCAGATTCCCCATCACGTTCTTCACCATGCGCAACTGCGGGCCGTTGCGGTTTTTCAGCAACACTTCCAGCCGGCCATCCTGATCGAAATCGGCGAGGGCAAACGACCTGCTGTCTTCGATAAAGTCCAGTCCCACTGCGCCAGAAACGTCGGAAAACGTTCCATCCCGGTTGTTCGCATAGAAAACATTGCGCTCGAACCCGCTCCAGGTGCCGTCAGCCCGAATGAGTTCGTTGATGGCGCTCCATCCTTGTTCGTAATCGTGGGAAGGTTTCGCTTGGTCCGGCGACTTCGCAACCACTTGCCGCCAGAAAAAACTGTTCAGGTCCTGGCGCGAGGTCCCGGAAATCATGCCATTTGCAACATAGAGATCGGGAAAGCCATCATGGTCGAAATCAAATGCATCGCTCGACCACGACCAGCGGCCCATTCCAACTCCGGCAAATCCCGTTCTATCCTCAAAAACGCCGCTGCTATTCCGAAACCCGCCGCTGTGAAACAGCGAATTGCCCATGGCGTGTTTCCGATAGAGAGCCCGAACCTGTTTCGGCGAGTCTTTCTTGAAAATTGCTTGGGCTGAGACGCGCTCGCCGGCAGCGGTCCACATGTCAGCCACGTAAAGATCCTCGGCGCCGTCATTGTCGTAGTCGAGCCAGCAAACACTCATGCCCGCGCCGATGTCCTCAGCTCCTGCCTGGGGAGCAATGTCGGTAAAGGTCCCATCGCCATTGTTGCGGTAGAGATTCTTCCGGCCGAAATCATTCACCACGTAAAGGTCGGGCCAGCCATCCCCGTTGTAATCGCTCCACCCGCAGCAGAAACTGTAGCGGGTGTTGTTCTGATTGAGTCCCGACTCTGCGGTCACATCGCGAAACGTTCCGTCGCCCTGGTTCCGCATCATGAAATTGGGAGGACCGTTCTCGGCATCGTGATAGGGCACCGGATACTTGTATTGGTCGCTTCCCTGGTAATAGAGGTAGAGACAAAAATAAATGTCCAACCATCCGTCGCGGTCATAGTCGGCAACGGCCGCGCCAGTAAAGGTCCCCTGCGGAGGGTTGGCGAACCGAAACGCGTCGGGCTTCTGACGAAACTTGCCGCCGCCTTGATTCAAGAACAAAAGCGGACCGCTCGCACGCACGACAACCACGTCCTGGCGTCCGTCGCTGTCGAAGTCAGCAAAGAGCGCGCATGCCGTGTTGTCGAGGATTCCCAGGCCGGAGGCTTCCGTGATGTCTTCGAACGTTCCATCTCCCCGGTTTCGATAAAGCCGGTTGGGCAGGCCCGCCGGCTGGCAAACATAAAGGTCGTCGAGGCCGTCGTTGTCGATGTCGGCGAACGAGACTCCATTGTGTCCGTAGATGTCGATGCCGCATGCGCCGTCGAGGACTGTCCTCCAGTAATCAACGTCCCGCAGCATCTGAGCAGAGTAAGAAACATTGCTGCCAAGGACCGGCGTCGTGATATCAACGAAAACCGGAGAGGCGGAGAAGCTTCGCGTCTCGTCCATCACCCGCCAGTTCTGGAGGCGGAACTCTCCCGGTGTGGAAGGAGACGAAAACCATTCCAGATCCCAATAGCCGACGCGCTGCTCGCGGTGGAAAGCAGAGCTCGCTCCTACCAACTCGTAACGCACGCGGGTCTGCAGCCGCTCGGGAAGTTGAGAAGGCGATGCCGAATTCACTGCAATGTTCGTCACCTGGAATTCTGCGGTCACGAGCTTTGAGAAAACGCTCATGGCCGATCGCAATTCCTGAAGAAAGGCATCCCGCCCGATGTTGGCCTGGGAGGCGAATTTGTTCTGGTGGACTTCAAGCGCCGGGCCGGGACGCAGGAGCCGCGAGTCAACCGGTTGCAAGGATGCCCCCAAAAACTCGGGGGCAAGAGTCCTTTCAATCGCATGTATTTCCTGCGGAGATTGAAGCAGGCTCGCACTCCACTGCGCAAGAATGGCCGCGATTTGGTCTTGATATTTTTCGGTGATGAACTCGTCCAGACCTGCTTGCGCCTTTAGGAGCAGGGCATCCAACGGTCGCTGGGTGCGATAGTGAGGCTGTAGGTGGAACTCTCCCCCCGATGACAAAGCCGTGGAATCGAAAAGAAAAGTGGAAGGAAGGGCGATCCCGCGTAGGGCCGCCGGGACCATCGCCACCGATGCTCCCTGACAGCAGCGGACGAGAAAGTTGCGGCGGCTGGGATTTACTGGATGAAGATCGGCCGGATGACGCGTCTTCCCTGCCCGACTCAGAGCGATGTCTCCCGGAGATGCCAGTGTAGAACCGAAATCTAACAGGCACACGGGAGCCCGTCAAGGTCAGGCGGAGCGGCGCCACGAGGCGCTCACATGCGAGGAGAATTCTTCTCGGAGACTTGTGTCTTCCCGATGCTCGTAGCCGTTCCGGTGATCTCGGTGGGCAGTGTTTCCGGGGTTTTGCGAGGGCGAGTGGGGCAAGATGGGAGGGGCTTGGTTGGTCCAAGCGTGGGTCGGAATGCTGCAAGCGACACGAATCCTCCGACTCGACCGCCTCGAGCTCACAGGTGGCGGGCGTGTCTCCTCTGCAAATAGCCGTGAATATCTGGCCAAAACTCCTTCAGCTCATTTCCAAAGGCGTCGAGGCCCATCTGCGTTCCCCAGTCTGAGAGACTCGACGACCACCCGCGATCGGCGGCGGGATAATAGACGTTGGAAATAGCGATCGCGGTTGCGTTGCCGGCAAACTCGGGAATGTTAAACATGTTACCCCCGGAGTCTTTCCGAGCGATGAAAATACGGTCGATGGCATAGCCAAAACGGTGCACGAACGAGCCCCTGCCCAATCGAAAATAGCGTGGATCGCTTTTTAGGATCGTGGGGTAAACGCCGCCCACCATGACATTGCCATCCACCTGATCGGCGAAAGCCGCTCCATACCGCTTCGCGTATCCCTCCATTCCCTGCCCGAACGCCGGATAGGAATTATCCGCTTGCCGGATGCCCGCCACGATGCCGACGATCGTGAATTCATAGGGGTCGAATGAGCCCTTGGCTGCCATGGCGAACTTCTCCTTCCAGGAGACTGGCGGCACCTGCGCCTGACCGTTTACGGTCAAGTAGTTCGGCATCACGTAAAACATCCGGTCGTCTTTCTTCTTTGGATCTTCGGCCTTCTTTGGATCTTCCTGGTCTAGGTTTTTCTTATCCTGAGAATTGCTCTGGGCAGGCGGTTGGTCTCCGGGCTTATCCTGCTTCGAAGAATTGGGCGTGGGCGATTGGGAGGATTGGGCAGGGTCCGACGCTTGAGTCTGCGGGGAACTCTGACCTGGGCAAAAAGCCGCACAGAATAAGATCGATACGGTCAGTAGGCCTTCACGCGCTGAATAGCTCAGTTTCAAATTGATAATGGCTCCAAGGCCAGTTCATTAAGATGCCGCCGAGGCGATGTTGGCAGTCCACGGTTGGCAGTCCATTCTCCGCAAACAGACTCCGCAACCCTGCCAGTATGCGAGCCATTTGGGAAATCCCGAGATTCAACGAGTCGTCCGCGGGACGTGGGGTCAGTTTCCCACACTTCTAGGATGATTTCCACGTCCCCATGCGTCGCAAACGAGAGAACTTCTCTTCCCACTTTACCAGTTAAGAGGGCGAGCCTCAGAAATCATAAATCATTTCTAGAAACTGAATTTCGTGGCGAACTGAATCAGTCGTGGCCGCGCTGACGACTTGCCCAAAATAGACGCCCTTATTCACCGCGCAGTCTACCGGAGCAGTTTTGTCAGCGTCATGTCAAAGTTATTGATTCCGGGGCCATGGAAAAATCGTCGGGGCACATTCCCCCGAGACCCCTACCAGTGGAGGTGAGCCGTCGCAAGCAGAGGGAGCGCCCGTGTCCGACTATCAAGTCGGCAGCAGCCGTAGGCGGCGGACTGATATCGAGCGGCGCCCCGGTGGACGGCAGTGATCGCTCGCTACACCTCACATCTTGCCGACCCCAATCGCCCGATCGTGCCTCTCGCGGCATCTGAGCGGCAGAGCGGAGTGGTTTTGGGGGGCTGTTGACTGGTGCGGTCGTGCCTAAACTGACACGCGGCACGGCTTTTCTTCACATTTCACGTGTAGAGGAAAGGACGAAGTGAAAGCGTGCCCGAGCCGCCCGAGCCGTCATTCGTTGACTAGCGAATGCCCGCGTCCGTAAGATGAAGCGACCAGAAAGCGAGACATCTCCCGAGTGATTGGCCAAACCCTCTCGCATTACCGCATGACCCAGAAGATCGGCGGCGGGGGTATGGGAGTCGTCTACCAGGCCGAAGACATCCGCCTGCACCGTTTTGTGGCCCTGAAGTTCCTGCCAGACAAAGTTGCCCGAGATGCCAGGCGCTGTCCCGCTTTCAGCGTGAGGCCCAAGCGGCTTCCGCCCTGAACCATCTCAACATTTGCACGATTTGCGACATCGGCGAACATGACGGAAAACCATTTGTCGCTATCGAGTTTCTTGACAGATAACGCTGAAGTATCTGATTACCAGCCGACCACTTGAAACCGAGCGAGCTCTGGGCCTGGCCATTGAAGTCACGGATGCCCTGGAAGCGGCGCATAGCGACTTGCTCACGCTGTTGAACGATCGCTCTCCGGTCAAACAGTTCGACATAACTGGCCTGTTCGAGTTCTCTGAGGCACTGCCGACCCTGAATGAAATGCGCGAGATCACCCTCGATATCCGTCTCGACCTGAAAGCCGCGATGAACGCGGTGGACAAGGCGCCGACCGATCACAAGCTCGCCATGCCGAACGGCTCGACCGATGCAACCTTCGGTTTCGACTTCGGACGAAGCCCTTCCATCGATGCCTATGCCCGCGTCAGTGTGAACATTCCGCTGCGTATCTTCGACAAGAGCCAGGGAGAGAAATTGCGCACCCAGCGGGACATCGACCGCAATCAGCGACTGCTCGATGCCACTCAGGCCCCAGGTGTTCAGCGACGTCGACTCCACCTACGAAACTTTGAGCCGCAATCTGATCCTGCGGCAACCTCACAAGACAAAGTATTTGCCACATGCGGTGCGAGTTCGCAACAGCCTCGGTTTTTCCTGTCAGAATGGCTGCGCGTCGCTGCTCGACTTTCTCGACGCCGAGAGCGAGTACCGCACGGTTCAGATCAGCTACGTGAACCTATCGGTTCTTACCCGACCGCTGCCAGTCAACTGAACTTTGCCGTGGGCCGGGAGGTAATCCCATGACAGATAATCTCCGTCGACATGTGGCGCTGATGGTTGCGTTGTCTCTTTTGGCCCTCGAGGTTGCCTGTTCGGGGGGCAGGAAGGCCGCGCCTACCAAATCGGAAGTCACCATCGACCCGAATCTCTATAACGTCGATCATCCCGAACTATTCAAGCTGGCGAAGGTCGGAACTCAAAATCTTCCCACTCTGCTGAACGCGAACGGAGCCGTGACTCCCGATGTGAACCGAAACATTCACGTCACCTCCCAGGGCTCGGGACGGGTAGTGGATCTGCGGGTGAAGCTGGGGGATTCCGTCGAGAAGGGCCAAGTGCTGCTCACGATCTATAGCGCCGATCTTGCCGGAGCATTTTCCGACTATCAGAAAGCCGAAGCCGACGAGCGTCTGTCCAAGAAGGCTCTGGAGCGCGCGCAACTGCTCTATTCCCATGGTGCGCTAGCTCAGAAAGATCTGGAAGTCGCTCAGGATGCCGAGGACAAAGCCAAGGTGGACGTGCAGAACACACAACAGCATGTCCGCTTGCTCGGCGGCGATCCGGCACAGCCCAGCTCCTTGATCGAACTGCGCGCTCCGATGTCAGGGACGATTGTGGAGCAAAACGTGTCGGGATTTGAGGGCATCAAGAGTTTGGACAACAGTCCCAACCTGTTCACCATCGCCGATCTGTCTCAAGTCTGGGTGGTATGCGATGTCTATGAGAATGATCTGAACGAAGTGCACCGTGGCGACTCCGCCGAGGTCCGCCTGGCGGCAAATCCTAGCCAGGTCTACCACGGGAAGGTGGCGGATATTTCACGCGTGCTCGACCCCAATCTTCGATCGGCCAAGGTCCGAATCGTGCTGCCCAACCCGAATGGGACCCTGCGGCCGAATATGTACGCGGTGGCAACTTTCCGTTCCAGCCAACTGCACCCGCGACTGGTGGTGCCCACCACCGCCGTAATGCGCTTGCAGGACAAAGACTGGGTTTTTCGTAAAGAGAGTCCGAATCAGTTCCGCAAAATCGAGGTCCTCGGTTTCGGTGCAACCTCGAATGGATTGCAGGAGTTGCAGGATGGCGCGGCAAAGACAGGAGACGAAATCGTAATCAATGCGCTCGAGTTTTCTACCGCCATGGCGGAGACCAAAGAATGATTCGCGGCCTCATCGATTTTGCGCTTCGTCAGCGCATCCTGGTGCTGAGCGTGGCGCTGATTGTGTTCATCTGGGGCATCATCTCTTTTCATAACCTCCCGATCGAAGCCTATCCCGATGTCGCTGACACCTACACGCAGATCATCAGCCAATGGCCGGGGCATGCCGCCGAAGAAGTGGAGCAGCAAATTACGGTGCCTCTCGAAGTACAGTTGAATGGCGTGCCGCACATGACGCATCTGCGGTCTGTGTCGTTGGCGGGGTTGTCGGTGATCACCATCATTTACGACGACGAGATCAGTACATTTACCGCGCGCCAGGAAGTACTTGATCGCCTGGCGCAGGCGACGACACCCGCCGGGGTAAATCCAGGATTGGGCCCCGATTACAGTCCCACCGGCCAAATCATGTTCTACACACTCAAGAGCACCAATCCGAGGTATGACGTGATGGAGCTCAAGACGCTGCAGGACTGGAATGTGCTGAACCAGTTGAAATCGGTGCCCAACATTGTCGAGGTTAACATTTTCGGTGGGCCCACGCGGGAATACCAGGTCCAGCTCGATCCCGGCAAACTGGTTTCCTACGGTCTTTCCATAGGTCAGGTCGAGCAGGCGCTGACCAACAACAATCTCAATGCAGGCGGGGGTTTCATCGAGAGGGGAGAGCAAGCACTCAACGTACGGGCCGTCGGACTGATGGCCAACACGGACGATGTTGGCGCGACAGTCGTCAAAGCCGTGAATGGCACGCCGGTTCGAGTGCGTGATCTAGGTGTGGTCGTCCAAGCTCCCAAGGTCAGGCTGGGACAACTCGGCAAAACCATCCGCCATGAGGACGGAACTGTCCTTAACGATGACGACGTGGTGGAAGGCATCGTGCTCCTGCGCAAAGGAGCGGAAGCGGATTCGACGCTGGAGGCGCTGCACAGGAAGATCGACGAATTGAACAATGGCCTGCTGCCTAAAGGCGTGAAGTTCGTTCCCCATCTCGACCGCAGCATATTGGTGCACCACACCACCAGAACCGTGCTGCGCAACTTGACCGACGGCGTGCTGCTGGTCAGCCTCATTCTGTTTCTTTTCCTGGGCAACGTCCGCAGCGCGCTCATCGTTGCCATCACCATCCCCTTCTCCTTGCTGTTTGCCGCTATTCTTCTGGATCTCAGCCACATCCCGGCGAATCTGCTATCGCTCGGCGCCCTCGACTTTGGCATGGTGGTAGACGGCTCGGTCGTCATGGTCGAAAACATTCTGCGTCATAGCGAGCTCGGCCGTGGGAAGAAAACATTTTTGGAAATGATTGGGACGGCCGCGCACGAGGTGCAAAGGCCAGTCTTCTTCGCACGCATCATCATCATCGTCTCCTATCTCCCTATCTTCACCTTGCAGCGCGTGGAAGGCCGCCTGTTCCGGCCTATGGCTTGGACGGTGGCCTTCGCGTTATTGGGAGCTCTGCTATTTGCGCTGCTGGTCGCGCCGGTGCTATGCACGTTCTTGTTTAAAGACGACATCCGGGAATGGCGCAATCCGGTCCTACGCTTTGTTCAGGAACGTTACGCCCGCACACTCGACTGGTGCTTCGATCATCTGAAACTCACGCTGGGTCTTGGCGCGGCGAGTGGAGCGCTGATGCTGTTCCTGTTTTTCAGCGGGGCAGTTGGTTCTGAATTTCTGCCCCACCTGGATGAAGGCGCCGTTTGGGTCCGCGGCACGCTGGCTCCCAGCACCGGCCCGTCAGTGAGCATAGCTCTGGCTAAACAGGTTCGGCTGGTGCTTGCCAACTTTTCGGAAGTCACACACGTAGTCAGTCAGGTTGGCCGTCCCGACGATGGCAGCGATGCCAGCGGCTTCTACAACACCGAGTTTTTTGTCGATCTGCTACCACGCTCCGAATGGCGTTCTCAATTCAGAAGGAAAGAAGAGTTGATTGCCGAGATGGACAAGGAGCTGAGCAAGTTCCCCGGTGTGGACTGGAATTTTTCTCAGCCGATTTCGGACAACGTGGAAGAGGCAGTTAGTGGGGTAAAGGGCGAGCTGGCAGTCAAGCTGTTTGGCACCGACTTGAAGGTGCTGGAACAAAAAGCCATCGAGATGCAGGATGTCATGAGCAAGATTCCCGGGGTCGCAGACTTGGGAACGTTTCAGGTACGCGGTCAGCCTAATGTGAACCTGGTGGTGAATCGCGCCACCGCCGATCGTTTCGGAATCAATGTCAGTGATGTCCAGGACGCGGTAGAAACTGCAGTCGGCGGCAAGGCGGTCAGCCAGGTTCTCATCCGCGAGCAACGCTATGACCTTACCGTCCGCTATCAACCTCAATTCCGCAAGACGGTCGAAGATATTGAGAACATCCGCATTCTCGCCCCTTCGGGCGAGCGGGTGTCCCTGGGACAACTCTGCGATGTGAAACTGGAAGATGGAGCCTCCACCATCTACCGGGAAGGAAACTCCCGCTATATTGCCATCAAGTACAGCGTGCGCGGACGCGATCTGGGCAGCACGGTGCGCCAGGCGATCGAAGAAGTCCACCAGAAGGTGTCCTTCCCTGAAGGCTATCACCTGGATTGGACCGGCGAGTACGAAAGCCAGCAGCGCGCCAATCGTCGGCTGGCGATCATCGTTCCACTCACGATCCTGCTGATGTCTTTCATTCTGTACTCGGCTTTTGATTCATGGAAGTGGGTCGCACTCATTCTCGTGGTCGTGGCTCTCTCCCCGCTGGGCGGCTTGTTCAGCCTGTTGCTGACGCACACGCACTTCTCGGTCTCGTCGGGCTTGGGATTTCTGGCACTGATCGGTGTGTCGGTCGAGATCGGCGTGATTATGGTGGAGTACATCAATCAACTTCGTACACGCGGGATGAGCCCGCGCGAAGCCGCCAAGGAAGGTGCATCCCTCCGTCTGCGGCCTATCATGATGACCATGCTGGTGGCCACACTCGGGCTTCTGCCGGCGGCCATGTCGCACGACATCGGATCGGACTCGCAACGCCCGTTTGCCATCGTGATTGTTGGTGGACTCATCGTGGAGCTGTTTATCAGTGTGGTGTTGTGGCCCACCTTGTATGTCTTCTGGGCGCGGCCAGGTGACAAGTTACCGCCGCCCGAGCTCGGCTTTATTGAAGAAGGGGAACACGTCGATTAGTGGAAACCGTTAACCGGTAGTAATCCGTCCTGGACCACGCTGGTTTTAGAAACGGCAGGATGGAGATAGTTGGTGAAATCGGGTGTAGCGCCGCCTGAGAATTTGCTGGTGAAGCGGGCGAAATCACGACGACTAGATTCAATCCGTCAACCGTGTGTTTGGTCTGATACTTACCGTCAACTGGTGTAAGGTTTGGCTCGGTCCTGCCGTCACTTGGCCCGAGGGATGAGCGCAAAAGAATCGAGGAAATTTACCGTGCTGGGGTACGGGGTTCCAATAGGTGAAACGACCAGCGTTTGGTAGAGAGTAGTGCGGACCATATACACGCGAGCCTTGAAATGGGCCGTATCGCTTTCCGATTGAAACTCCAGTGCGGGGTAACCTTGAAACGTGAACGATTCTTCGCTCCCGTCGAGAAGGTGGCTCTTGGAGTTCGTCAAGGCCCCGTTCTTGGCACCTTGTAACAACTTAGCCGGATCTTTCCGGCAACCTGAGAGCCGTAGTCACAGACACCGATGAAGAGTGCCGTTTGACCCGACTCCACAGTGCAGGACCGTAATTCGAGAGTCCCCGCGTCGGTGGGGATATCGCGCTTCTGCAACTGGGGTTCACTCGGGTAACTAGCCCTGAACCCGTCGCTGGGATATTGGAACTGCGTCACGGTTTGTGCCGAGGCGATGGCCGCCGCCAGCACGACGAAGGAAACCAGAGCCCATTTGGTGCGCATGAAGTGTGTCTCCGTTTGAATTCATCGAATCGAGGGGGCAGTGGAACTAGTTAGCGTGCACGATCGAGCCTGTGACGTAACCATCCATCACACCTCTTGACTGCGGCTGCAGTCGAAGACTCCTACATTTGGAGTCCTGCCCCTAGTTTACTTTGGTTACGGAAGGTAACATTCCCCAACGAACGTGCGACGTGAGTGCGAGGCGCGCACAGGTCCCCGACAGGGCTACGGGCATAATGGGAAGATACAAGCCTGCGAGAAGAATTCTCCTCGCAGATTACGAGAGCGCCCGGGGACCCGATGGACCGTGCCCTCGACTAACGCCCGGCGCATCAGCGCGTACCGGCGCTGAACTGGAATACCGTCACGCTGTGAAACTCCTGCCCCGGCTTCAGCTCAGTCGAAGGAAAGCTGGGATGGTTCGGCGAGTCAGGAAAATGCTGCGTCTCCAGGCAAAGGGCATATCGCCGGTTATACACACGGCCTTCTTTTCCCGTGATTGATCCGTCGAGGAAGTTTCCCGTGTAGAGTTGCACTCCGGGTTCGGTCGTCAGCACCCGCAGAATCCGGCCCGTGGTCGGCTCATACACTTCGGCTGCTTCGGCCAACTGCCCGGGCGCATGATCCAGCACGAAGTTGTGGTCGTAGCCGTGACCGAGATGCAGCTGAGGATCGTCCGCATCAATCCCCTCTCCGATGGCATGCGGCGTTCGAAAGTCGAACGGCGTGCCCCCCACGGGCTTCAGCTCTCCCGTAGGAATCAGAGTTGCATCGACAGGAGTCATGCGGGAAGCATCGATTTTCACCACGTGCCCCAGAATGTCGCCCTTACCTTGGCCCGCCAGGTTGAAATAGGAATGATTGGTCAGATTCAGCACAGTATCCTTATCGGTGGTCGCCGAATACTCGATTCGCAAGGCTCCGCCACTCAAGGTGTAGCGCACGGTCGTAGTGAGCGTGCCCGGAAAGCCTTGATCCCCATCTTTGCTCACATAGGTAAGTTCGACTCCATCCGGGATCTGTTTCGCCCCCCAGACCACCTTGTCGAAGCCGCGGATTCCTCCGTGAAGAGCGTTGTCGCCATCGTTCTTTGGGATGGAATAGGTCTGACCGTCAAGTGGGAAGCTGCCGTGCGCGATGCGATTCGCGTAGCGACCGATAATGCCCCCGAAATGTGCGGTCTGCGCCACGTATTTCTCGACCGAGTCGCAACCCAGCACCACATCGTCGAGCTTTCCCTTTCGATCGGGCGCGCGCAGCGAAACGATGATCCCTCCGTAGGTCATAACGCGGACTTCGACCTTGCCATCCGCCAAGGAGTACAGATCGACTGGCGTTCCTTCCGGCGTGTGCCCAAACGCTTGCTTGTCAACATGAGTTTTCGCTGTCATGGTTGCCGTGAGCGTAATCAGAACTGTGAAAACTGCAAACCAGCGATTGGTCTTACTTGAAAGCATGGTTCCTCTTCTCTCGATGCAGACCATCGCACCGGATTGGCGGCTTCCTAGCGAAGGGTCGCTTTCCCCGTGAGTTCGATCTCTGCCGCCGAATGAGCGACATATATGTCGAAATCACCCGGAGCGACTGTCCACGCGTGATTCGTGACGTCGTAATAGGAAAAGGCTCGCCGATCCAGCGTAACCTGAACGTGCCTGGTCTCGCCGGGATTGAGTTCCAGCTTTGCGAATCCCTTTAGTTCCTTCACCGGGCGCGGGACCTTCGCATGCCGGTCACCAACGTACACCTGTGCGACCTCCGAGCCGGCGCGAGTGCCGGTATTGCTCACATCGAAGGCCACCGTCACTGGCAGATCACCAGAGGCGGGCGAAACCGTCAGGTGGTTGTAGGCAAAAGTAGTGTAGGAAAGTCCATAGCCGAACGGGAATAGCGGCTTGATTCCGGACTTGTCAAAATGACGATAGCCCACGAACACGCCTTCGCTGTATTCAACCTTCTTTTCACCGTCTTTTGGGTAATAACTATCGTGGACGGCGTTGTCTTCCCAACGTCGCTCGATCGAGATCGGCAACCTTCCCGAAGGGTTGAATTCGCCAAACAGCAGTTGTGCCAGCGCCGTGCCGCCTTCCTGACCGGGGTACCAGGCTTCGAAGAGCGCCGGGACGTGATCCACCCACGCCGCCATGTCCACGCCACCACCGGAAGTCATGACTACGACTGCGTTTTTGTTTACGGCGGCGATCTGATGAATGAGTTCATCCTGCCCGGGAGGCAACTGGAACGTGCGGTCACCACTTTCGCCTTCATCCGAGGGGTCAAAGCCCACGGCCAGGACGACCGCATCGGCTCGGGAAGCCAATGATTTGGCCTTGGAGCTGACCAGGGTCTCGGGACGCACAATGCCGAGACTCGCAGTGGTCTTACCCCAGCCGTCGTGCACGTAGTAATCAAGTTCAACCTGGTGCGGGCCCGACCCGAGCGTCATCGAGGCCTCGCTGACGAATGCATACCAGTACTTCCAGTTATCGAACACGAGCTTCTTGTCAATATAGAGTCTGTAGCCGCCATTTTCTCCCGGACCTTGAACGAAGACAAGGTATTCGCCTGGAGTGCTGGGAGTGAAGTAACCCGTCCAACGGATTGATATGTCGCTATCGGCGCCGTCCCCGCCCTGGGACGGTTGGAAATTCACATGTTGATCGGTACGGGTTAAGCTAGGCGTGCCGCTCAGGGTAGCGTTGGCGAAAATTTCAGTGTTCAGCCCACTCTGCCCCCCACTTGCTCCGGTGGTGAAATCAGTGCGCCTCGCGATTTCGTCGAAGGCGGGTATCCCGCGCTCGTAGTAAACCTTTGCGCTACTTCCCAGGTAATTCACCAATCCTTCCAGGTAACTTACCGGCGTAAAAGGCTTCGCTTCGGCGCTGCCGCCGCCGGCCGGCTCGGCTGGATAGGCATCCGGTCCGATGACTGCAATCGTTCGCACCTTTCCTTTATCGAGCGGCAGAAGATTACGGTCATTCTTGAGCAAAACCATTCCCGCGCGCGCCGCCTCTAGTGCTGCCTGTCTGCCTTCAGGATTCAGAAGGGGGATCGATACGTCGGTTTGGTCGCGATCGAGCCATCCAAA
Organism: Acidobacteriaceae bacterium; assembly: GCA_003156615.1. The sequence goes on from PMHI01000416.1 coordinate 17,874, forward strand.
CTGAATTGCCGTTCGGAGGATGCGCCGCACTTTGTCGTCGATCGTCGCCTCGCTCACTTTGCCCGCTCGAATCGCCGGCAACAACGTAGCGCGGTTCATGAATTCCCCCGATGGCATCTCCAGATCCAGACCGCCGTTTGCCGCTCCGACACCATCGTAGGTAGAATCCCAGTCCGACATCATGATCCCAGTGAAACCCCACTCCTTCTTGGCCACATCGGAATTTAGGTTGCCGTTTTCCGTCATGTGCAGACCGTTGGTGAGGTTGTAAGAATCCATAATAGCGCCCACGTGCGCTTCCTTCACGGCGGCTTCAAACGCAGGCATGTAGATTTCGCGCATCGTGCGCTCATCGATGACGGAATTCATATTGTGGCGGTCGTATTCCTGGTTGTTACCGAGGTAGTGCTTGGCGGTTGCACTCACGCCCTGGCTTTGCATGCCCTTGATATAGGCGACAGCAGTGCGTGCAGTCAAAAAGGGATCTTCTCCGAAGTACTCAAAATTCCGGCCGCACAGCGGAGCCCTATAAATATTGAGGCCCGGGCCCAGCATGAAGTGCACACCGCGGGCGCGGGCGTCCTCTCCAATGACCGCTCCGATTCGGTGCGCGAGTTCGGGATCCCATGTGGCGGCGAGGCCGATCCCGCCAAACACTGTCGACGGCCCGTAGTTCCGGACTCCAACTGGCCCGTCGGCCATCTTGAGACGTGGCAACCCTATACGCTGGTTGGCGCGGATATAAAAATCGTCGACGCCGCCGAGGATGTCGATCTTCTCTTCTAAGCTCAGTTGCTTCAGTAGAGACTCGACTTGCGCCTCCGTGGCCGCCACGGACACCTGCGCTGTCTGGCACACTGCGGGCAACACGAACAAAACAAGAAGCAGACAAATCGATCGGACCTTGCGCACCATTGCGAAACCCCGATGAGCGTATGGCAGCAGTTTATACGGCGCCGCGAGTGCCGGCGGCAATGTAAGTCTTTCTGGAAATCCCCTGTCTCTCGACGACCTTCTAACTTCTTGATTAGAAATTTGGTCGGGAAACCGGGATTTGAACCCTCGACCCCTGATCCCGGACCAAATTCTAGCACTTGCTGAAATCTACTGAACCGAAAGATGCCTTCTTCATTCAGTGAGGCCTATCTCTTATCGACGAGAAGACGCCTGAGGCCATTTCTTCGAGCGTCTAAACCTCCACCGCGGCAGCTTGGGTGCCTCACTGCAGCTTCGCGTACTCCGCNNTCAGGATGGGGATGTCGGGGTCGGCGTCTTGCCAGAGGGCGAGGAAATCTTGGTAGGCAGTCTTGGCTTTGGTCTCATCTGCCGACAAAGCGAATGCTCTGCCGAGTTGCAAATGCTGGCAGTGCGCCCACGGGATCGCTGACCAAGATCCCAGGGTGATTCTTCTGGAATGCCGCGGCGGCTTCGGCGCTTTGGCGTGCGGTCAGATAGGCCTTGCCCCGCACATAGACGGATAGAGGGGGGCGAAAAACCCCATGCATGTCGCTGAGCGGGGCGCTCTGCAGAACTCAGGGCTCGCTGGAGCGTGACATCATCCAGATGTTGCCTGTCTCCTCAAGGAGTACCCATCCGATTCGGCCGCCCGCCGCCGACCAACCTAATTTCTGATAGGACAAGCGCCCGTGAAGATGTTGCACCGCGAAGGCCTCGCCTACCGGTCGGTGGGAACTTGCTTCGAGTCGCTGCCCCCACAGACAACTGTGCCCATCCCTCCTGGAGGTAAAGTATAGCGTCTTCCCATCAGGCGACCAGTTGGCCCAATCTTGAGCCTCCGACGACGTGATCTTAATCCACGCGCTTTCGGGCACCGGTTTGGGTCCGTCGACGGGCGCGATCGCGATGTATCCACGATTAGGTTCAGTCCGAACTGTAAAACTGACCCAGCGATTGTCGGGCGAGAACTGGCCATAGAGCAAATGGTAATTGGGATGCTTCAGTAGCGGAGTCTGGCGATGCGAAGCAAGATCAAGTACATTGATTTGATATGGATTGCCGCCAAATACCAGTACCGTCTTGTCGTCTCGCGACCAGTCGGTAGCTCGTAGGCACCCTTCACACAACTTCTCCGGTGTGCCGCCGGGAGCGGAGACATACACCGCCCTCTTGTCTTTTTCGAACACTGAAAATGCGATTCTGGTGCCGGACGCGTTGATCACGGGATACGCCTGGAGAAACGATGAGCTGGCGACGTTAGACTCTTTCCCGGTCACCAGGTCACGGATCCAGATGTTTTTTCGGCCTGATTGATCGGACGAAAAGGCAACGTAGCGCCCACTGTTTGAAAGCGATGCATACCCCCGGGAGGCTGGACCCTGTGTGATCCGCTGTAGTCCGCCCTTAGGCCTTCCACGGTCCAAATCGAAGGGTAGCAACCAGACGTCTGTTCTGGTTTCCAGATTCGTGAATGTTAAGGCGCCCTCGGGCGCGCAGCACGCATTCACTTCGTTCTCAGCACCGGTTGTCAATCTTCTGAGAACGCCAGTCACTCTCCCGGTTCGTGGCGACATGCCGACTTCCCATAAGTTATTACTGTCGCCGCTGACCGCAGAGAACCTGACCGTATTGGTGGTCGTCGACCAACACGCTGGAAATGGAAAATCCGTCGTCGCGACGGGGTCGAGCGTTCTCAGTCCGGCGTGGGCCATCGCTTCGGACGCGCCGGTTTTTACCGCGTCGCCCCCATTTGTGGAGACGAGCCACCAGTCGATGCTGGAGCCTTGGTATGCCTTGGCCGACGTATATCCGATGATTAGCAAGTGCTTTCCGTCCGGGGACCAGATTGGATAGCGAGCAGCCGTGAAATTAGGCCCCACCTGCTGCGGCGGGCCCCCGGCCACGGGAACCACCCAGACCGTGCCGCTCCCAGGTATCGCGGCCGCTACTCCCTCGTCGCCAACCCAATATGCTACTTGCGAGCCGTCCGGCGAAAATTTCGGATTCAAAGCGTCCCGCGCCAACAACCGGACGTCTCCGCCAAACGCCGGAATCTCGTAGATCCCGCCGCCATCCCGGTTCGACCGAAAGATGATCTTGTTGCCGTCTGGCGAGAAATCCGGTGTGGTGTTGCCCGCGCCATCCGATGTCAAACGGATCGGCTGGCCGCCTGCAACCTGCTTAATATAAAGATCCGGCTCACCATCCAGGCTGCGATCGGAGGCGTAAGCCACCAGCTTGCCGTCGGGCGTCAGCGCCGCAAAGTCCGACAGACCGCTATCATTGGTGAGGCGGGTCAGCTTCCAGGGAGGCGGCAAGACCTGACGGCCGTGGAGCCACCATCCCACTGTGAGCAAAATCGCGATGGTCGCGACGGTGGCCGTGAGCCACCACCAACGCCCCATCCTCACCTCCGCTTTGCGCTCCCGGTTGACATCGGAATCACCCGAAGCGAGTTCGTCCTTTGCCTGCTGCAGATCGATCCTCAAGTCGCCGGCGTGCTGATATCTCCGGCCGGGTTCCTTCTGCAGGCATCGCGTAACCATCTTGTCGAGCTCGCGCGGAAGACCATGCACGATGTCCGCTGCTGGCTTCGGCTGATCGCGTAAAATGGCCGACAAGATCGAAACCATCGAGTCGCCACTGAAGGCTGGCTGGCCAGTGATCATCTCGTACAGCACTGCGCCGAAACTGAAAATATCGGTCCGCCCATCAGTGCTCTTGCCTTGAGCCTGTTCCGGCGACATATAGGTCAGTGTACCGATCGCCATCCCAGGACTAGTGAGTGGCTCCTGGATAATCGCGCCCGCGCAAGGCCCTTCAGGCCTCTCCTTCGTGGCGCTCAGGGTAGGCTCCGTGCAGCCCGAAGAGGCGCTGGGCGTGACGGGAAACGTGAGCTTGGCGAGTCCGAAATCTAGAACCTTAGCGTGCCCACGCTTAGTGACGAAGATGTTCGCAGGCTTGATGTCTCGGTGGATGATGCCAGCGGAATGGGCAGCGTCGAGGGCGTCGGCGATCTCGATGCCCAACGACAGCACGGTGTCGATCTCCATCGGCTTTCCGCCGATCTTGTGCTTCAGAGTAAGCCCGTCCAGAAATTCCATGACGATGAACGAACGACCATCGTGCTTACCGATTTCGTGGATCGTGCAGATGTTGGGNNTGGGATGGTTGAGGGCGGAAGCAGCCCGAGCCTCGCGCCGAAAGCGTTCCAGCGCCTGCGGGTCTTGGGCTAGGTCGTCGGGCAGGAACTTCAGGGCGATAAATCGACCAAGCTCGGTGTCTTCGGCCTTGTACACAACGCCCATCCCGCCGCCACCGAGCTTCTCGATGATGCGGTAGTGCGAGATGGTCTGACCCATCAATGAAGTGGACCCGCTCCGTGCGCTACCATATTAGGAGCCAAGGTGCGGCGAGTCAATGAATTGCGGGCAAAGCTAACTTTCAACCCGCCACCCAATCGACTCGCNNGGAAGCGCCAGCAGATTAGTGCACCCCAAGGACAAGAATGCCTCATGAATGTCCGCCTGCTTTTCGTATCGAACCTGCAGCGGCCGGAACTGATTCAGCCAAGCGAAAGTAGTTCGACTACCCAGCGCCAGCGTCCCAGCCCGCTGCCATGCTCGGTGTTGCGTTTCGCAAGAAAAGGGATGATGCGTCTGTCACGCAGGCCTTGCCGGATT
>PMHI01000617.1 GCA_003156615.1 Acidobacteriaceae bacterium
GAGACGCCAGTGCCGCGAACAGGGCCGCCCAGGGCCGGGGCTCACTAAGCGGGAGGTCAGAGGGTGTCGGTTGCCAGCACACTGCTACCCGCCTCTAAACCTCATAAAGGGCGAGGGAAGGGTGGGCGCGCCGTGCGGGAAAAACTGCTGGCCATAATGACGGCCGCGAACCGGATCACCGGATCGGCAGGGTTGGCTCGAGAGCATCGGCCGAGAACCCATGCCGCATTTCTAGGATACGCAAACTCGAAGGGAATAGGACACCCTTAAGGCATTACCTTTTATTCTATGAAGTTGGTGAGGACTATGTCTCGAGGCGCGCAGAATTTCGGGATGCGCACCTCGAAAAGGCCTGGGCGGCGAGTGCTCGCGGCGAACTCGTGTTAGGCGGTGCGCTGGCGAATCCAGTGGACGGGTGCCGTGTTGCTGTTCGTGGGCGACTCGCCTGAGGTCGCGGAGAGGTTTGCCAAGGCTAATCCTTACGTGACGAGCGGTACAGTGAAGCGCTGGCGTGTACGGGAATGGAAGACAGTCGCGGGGGAAGNNGAGGTAGTTCATCGGGAGATAAGGGTCTGATCTTGCGAATGTGGCGCGCTCAACCGCCGAGAAATCAGGCGAATATGTTCGGCATGCAACCAGCAAAGTTTTCCCGACGCTTCGAGCAATCGCAGGACATCGCGGAGCCTACCTGCTCCGCCGTGCGGTTGACGGCGCCGTCGAACTTGTCGTACTGACCATTTGGGAGTCGATGGAGTCGGTCCGTAAGTTCGCAGGAGACGAACCGGAGAAAGCCGTTGTCGAACCGGAAGCGCGAGCTGTGCTGACAAGCTTCGACGACTGTGTAACACACTTCGAGATCATTGACCGCGCGAATGAAACGGTAAAGTGACTCGCGATCCGCAGTCCCTAGCGGCCCGTGCCTAAATCGGTAATTTCTGGCATCGAGTTTTCCGACGAACATATTGAACATTGACCCGTGATTAACTGCGAATTACCGAATTCCTGACGACACTCTGGCGGAGTTCACTGTTTTTGTCCTGTAAATTCGCTAACTACTTTGCCGCTCTCGTCGAGGAACTGCAGCATCGACTTCCCATCTGACTGAACGTCGAGCAAAATACGTATTCTGCCGGTCCCGTCGCGCAAACTTAGACCCACAGACCCATCCGGAGCGCGGCCAAGGACTAGTCGTTTCACATCGTGCCGATGCGTCGTAAAAAACTCTTTCCATGCATCGTCCTGCTTGTCCGTGGGCAGTTTACCGATCCTCTGCGCTGCACTCCTCTTCTCCTCGATTGGGTAGTCTCCCTGATCCGCTATGGTGATACGCGAAAACTTGTCTTTTCCCTCCTGACCAGCATCCAGAGCAAAGATCTGATTCTCCTCATATTGGTCAAGGCTCAGATGTCCATGATTTTCTATTGTGCCGTCGGCGAGTTGGCTTGCTCCCCAAATCAGGCCGCCCTGTTCTGAGCCTTCCTCACTCATGAACAGCATTCCCGCGGCCTCCCGGCGATCCGGTCGGGGAGACTCCTTGCCATGAATCCACCCGCCAGGAAAATCGGCGCGGTTGGAGATGGTGAGCCGCACGGTTCCATCCGGCTCGACAATGTTGATGCGCCGCGCCGTGATGATGCCGAGGTTGGGATTTCGCATCATCGCGAAGCCGCACAGAACGGTGACCGCAAACATGAGCGTGAGCACTCCGGAATAGATTGCAAAGAAGCGAGGACTGGACATAGCNNCAGAGCAAACACACGGTTGACAGATTAATCCGCAGCCAGCATGGCCTTACCACTTTACAAGTAAATTCTCAGGCGGCCCTTCTTCGTCCCTCCGTCCACGGCGGACTTTTGAGTTGCCCGTCATCCAACCACAATTCGACGAGCAAGGATCCCCGTCAGCCAGAACGGAACTCAGGTTTAACGAGTACGGATCAGGGGGAATTCAAACCGCGAACGCCCATCCGAGACTGCAGTTGCTTCCGGTAGCGCCGGCTCAACCGAAGTCTTGTTCCATTGTCGAGCAGCACGTCGAATTCGCCATTCTTGTTGAGCTTCAGACCCCGGACCCGATCGAGTTTGACGATGGTCGAACGGTGAATGCGGCAAAAGACGCCCTGATCCAACTCTTGATCGAGTTCCGACAAGCTGCGACGTAAGAGGTGTGTCTTCCCGCCCACGTGCAAGCATGAGTAGTAGTCCGCGGCCTCGATCCAATCAATCTCGGAAATCTTCAGAAACGAAACTTGTCCGGCGCTCTTAACGGATAACCGCCCGATGGTTCGCAGCGGATTCCTACCATGCGCAATTCTCTCCTTAGCACGCCCTAGCGCTCGCTCGAATCGGGCGTTGTCGAACGGCTTCAAAAGGTAATCGAGCGCTCCTGACTCGAACGCCCGCAGCGCGTATTGATCGTAAGCCGTCACGAAGACGACTGCGGGAGGGAGATCTCGGCCCAACATCTCGAGGACATCAAATCCGTCGCATTCCGGCATCTGGACGTCGAGGAAAACCAAGTCCGGCTTCGAGTTGCGAATCTCTGCCAGCGCCTCCCTGCCAGATCCGCATTCACTGACGATTTCAATCTCCGGATCACGCCGCAACAGCACAGTAAGATTGCTGCGGGCGAGTGGTTCATCATCCACAACCAGGGCGTGTATCTTCTTGGGACAATCTCCGGCGTACACAGATCAACCCTCCTTGGAAGGCGGGGAAACCACGAAGGGCAGGGAAACCAACACCTCCACACCGCCTCCGTCTTGATTACGCATGCTCAACTCGCAGGCATCTCCGTATAGGCTTTGCAGACGGGTTCGCACATTCGAGATGCCGATTCCGGAGCCAGTCATTTCCCAGTCCGCAGCCAGACTGGGACCGTCGTTCGAAACGCTGAGAATCAGCATCCCATCGCAGCGCGACGCGGAAATCCGAATCGCTCCTCCATGCGCTCGTTTCGCAATGCCATGTTTGACCGCGTTTTCGACCAAGGGCTGCAGAATCAGGTTGAGAACCTGCGCTGGATAAAGTTCCCTGGGGACATCCACGCTGAGCTGAAGGCGCTCCGCAAATCGCACCTTTTGAATGTCTAGATATTTTTGCGCGAACTCAAGTTCTTCTCCCAGTGGTACCTGTTGCCGGGGCGAGTCTTCCAAGACCCGGCGCAGAAAGTCGCTCAACCTCGCGATCATGCTCACTGCATCATCATTCCTTCCCTCGCGTACCAGCCCAGCCACGGCGTTCAACGTGTTAAACAGAAAGTGCGGCTCGATTTGCCGCCGAAGGGCATTTAGTTGGGCCTTCGCGAGCTGCTCATTGAGTCGCGCGGCGTCGGCCTGCTGAAAAGCCCAGCGCACTCTGGACTCCAGCACATAGCTGACAGTGAGGATTGCAGAGTAGAGGACGAGGAACGTGAGAATCCCGTTGTAGAACTTGTTAAACCAGAGGTGCACGAACGGTCCCTGCAGCGCCGGAGAAGCCGAATTGTCGGCATAAGGATTCGTGAGCAAATCCAGCCACGTAGTCCAGGCGGTGAAGATCAATCCGATGCCGGCGCAGGCAAGAATATGTACCAGCCACGTCGTTAGGGGCTGCCATTTGACCGGAGGAAATCGATGTCCGAGGTGCAGCACCAGCGGCGTCGCCAGGGCCCATGCCAGCCAGTAGAGGACCGTGATCACGAACAGTTTCACCCATGCGTGGTGCATACCCTCCGCACGCATGACGAAAACCGTCTGGATTGCATCGACCAACCCGAAGCCGAACCAGATCAATCCAATCCATATCCAGCGCTGCGATCGCATGCGACTGTCGTGGATGTCCATATCGAGATCGTAGTCTACGCGGCCGCCCGGAAGGCAAAAATGCAGCCAATCAACGTAGCCGTGCAGTAGCCGGTCTGGCCTGGGAACGAGTCCGGGGTGGATACTGCACACATGCTCACCACTGCGAAAACCCTATTGCTTCTGACCATGGTCCTATCTTCCGCAGTCGCTTTTCAACAAAACACGACGGAGCCGAAATCCGGGCCGGAATATACCAGCGACTCGCAACTGAAGTTCCCCGAACATTATCGGGAGTGGGTCTACCTGACTTCAGGGTTCGACATGAGTTACAGCGCAGCTATGCAGATGGGCGGTCACCATATGTTCGACAATGTCTTTGTAAACCCTGAGGCGTACGCGGCGTTTGTAAAGACGGGCACCTGGCCCGACAAAACCATGCTGGTGCACGAGGGTCGTAATGCTGAGGGAAAGGGTTCGATTAACCTGAAAGGCAACTACCAGGGCGCCACCATGGATCTTGAGGTGCACGTTAAAGATAAGGCTCGCTTTCCAGGCAATTGGGCCTTCTTTAGCTTTGATGACGGTAAGGCCGCCAAAATGATTCCCATGTCGGCTGATTGCTACAGTTGCCACGAGGCGCACGCGGCGGTGGACACAACCTTTGTCCAGTTCTACCCAACCCTGCTGCCGATCGCCACCAGCAAGGGTACACTCGCTGCTGCATACCTGAAGGAGATTGGAACCCCGGCAGGGAAGTAGCCGTTTGATCTCCTGACGATCGGTGAATTTGTGCCAGAGTGACGCTTGATTCAGCCCGCGAAGGAACGGCTGGGCTGATTGTTTCGAAAATGCCGGCTATCCGGACGATTCATCTCGATGGAATCAAGCCTTTTCCAGCCTCGTCTATTGCGCGGACATCTTCCCAAACCATCCAATGGTTGTTGAGTGGCAGCGCGCCATACTTAGAGTAGAGCTGGCGGGCAGCAGCATTTTTTGGATCAACATCCACGCAGACTCTAAGCGCATCCCGGTGCGCAAACCAGGCGCCAATGGCCGCTAACAATTTGCCGGCGATCCCATGACCCCGTTGCTCCTCAACCACGTTGATCCACTCCAGTTCGCCGTCGCATGCATACCGGAGTGTCCGATGGCCTGCGACAAATCCCACCAGCAGACCGTCATTCATCGCGACAAACGCAGCGCGATCAGGCAGAGCTTGCTGGGGTGAATGTCTTCCGCTCAAATACCCGCGAATCCGCGCCTCCCAATAGGCTTCGGTCTCCCACTCCCGCGAGCGAATCGCCGCCATGGCAGCGATATCATGATCTTCGGCCTGCCTGACCCCAATTGACATTGTGATCCTTCCACGATCCAGAATAGCTGTCGTCGGCCGCCCGAGGTCGCCTCCAATTCACGGCCTACCCCCCGGGATATGACACGCGCAAGATGAACTTATGAGCACTTAAATCCGCAATATGTGCTGCTGTGTCCAAAACACGATTGGGTCCTGAGGCCCGGGAAGCTGGAAAAGACCGCGCCGCACTTGG
>PMHI01000333.1:0-6213 GCA_003156615.1 Acidobacteriaceae bacterium
GGCAGATAACTCAAGTCAGGGCGGAACTGCAGGATTTGGCTGGTCTCTTTCTCCACCGATTTGTCAATTCGATCCACGATGGAATCCGCCTCCTCCGGTCCGAATGCCTCTTTGAGCATGTCGCGGAACGGCTTCACGTCTGGCTTATCCTCGAAATCAGCCCAACTGTTGCGCGGCAGAACCAGCACGTAGACGCCTGTCTCACCACCGCTAAACAGCGCGTAGAAGTAGTAATTCACCGGCCACTTCGTTTTCTCCGCGGCCTCGTGAATGCGCTCAATAGCGGACCGAAAATCCGAATCCTTCCCGTAACGCACGTAAAAGTGAATGGACTCGTGGAATTTCGTGGGCATCTTGGCATCGCTTGGATTACTTACCTTGGGCATGTACGCATAGTAAAACGCGGTGACTGAGTCCACGTAGTTGCCCACCAGTTTCTGGAATTCGGCCAGATCGGTTTCGTCTGGAATGGCGGGCTTGTCGAAATCGGCCCAGTGTTGCCCCAACCGCCCCACCACGTAGTTTCCTGTATCCTCGCCTGTGAGCATCTCCCATACGAACAGCGGTTGCGGGTCGTTCTGTTGCTTGTGCCAGGCTGCCTTCTGCTTGCGTCCAGCCTCATATTGCGGCACCATCCCGTTTTTCGGTTTCTGAAGCTCTAAAGCGGCGATGGTTCCCGGCTTTTCCTGGGCGACCATCGAACACGCTGCGAACAACATAACCGCGAACGCTGACACGAAGTGTATGCGTTTCATTTTCTCCCCCTTTCTTAATTGTGTGAGTTGGAAAGCGGCTGAATTATATCAACTTGCGTGTTAGGTCCTGGACAAACCCGAAAACCTAACGCCACCCCGGCCTGAGACCGGCCTTGTTCCTCCTTCCAACTCGTGTCCGAAGATGCGCATCCCATTAGCGTAGCGTTGCCGAGACTGAGCTCCTGAAAACCGAAACCGGACGCGGCTGACGGTGCAGCTGACTGACTGGCGCAGATCGCGGCCAGCCGTTAGAATGTTTAATTCCTCGCAGGGTAGAGCCAGAATTCTTCTTTTGGGGTGTCGATGAGTCTTCGACGTGTGGGCCGATTGGCCGCGATGGCGTTTCTAACTCTGCTATGGATGGCTTGCGGGCAGGTATACCGCCCGGTAGTGATTCCTTGCTCGCAAGGCGCGGTTCCAGGATGTCCGGTGGAACCGCCTCCGATTCCGGCCAATTTTCATGCTGTCTATGCGATTAGCACGAACGTCCCCAACTATCCGGGCTGGGCCACGGAGATCGATGTTTCGGGAGACACGCTCCTCGCCGAAACTCCCATCAACGGCCCCGATGCGCCGAATGGTGGCCTTACTCCTACTCACGCGGCCATTCTCCCCAACAATTCCAAGTTGTTTGTCGCAAATGCGGGCAGTGTCCAGGGCGGCCTCGATGCAGTTTCGTCGTTTAGTCCGGCCGTCCAGTCCACTATCTCGACTGGATTTGGCCCCNNGCGCCCTTGAACAATGTCCCGGTCGGCTACACCATCGTCATCTCAAATGTGGTCATTCCTGGGTGCGCAGCCCCCGCATGCAACCAAAACGCGTACAACGGTGCCTTTCCCCTCTTATCGAACAGCGGAACCACCATCACCTACTCGAACCCCAACCCCGATCTGGCGGCAGCTTCGGGCGGAACCGCAGCCTTCCCCCCCCAGCCCGTATTCCTCAACAGCACGCAGAACAGCGCGATGTACGTGGCGAACTACAACACCAATTCGGTTTCGGCCATCAACACGGTGCTGAATGTGGTCAGCAACAGCGTGGCGGTGGGAGTACATCCCGTTAGCCTGGCCGAGACTCCGAATGGCCTCAAGCTCTATGTCGCCAACCAAGGGAGCAATTCCGTGAGCACCTTGAACACCGCGTCTCTGTCCCCGAACACCGCGAATGGGCTCGTTGCTGGGTTCACCGGCATCACCCCGGTGTGGGTGGTGGCTCGCGGCGACAGCCAGAAAGTCTACGTGCTCACGCAAGGGGACGGGCAACTGGTGACCATTGATACGGCCACGGACACAGTGACGGGCAGTCTTGCGGTCGGCGCTGGGGCCAACTTCATTTTCTTTGATCCGTATTTGAACCGACTTTATGTGACGAATCCTGCGACCAGCATGGTCTATGTATTTTCTGATACCGGCGGAGCCAACGACACGCCGATCCAACTGGGCGCCATTTCCTTTGCCTCAGGTTCAATTCCGTGTCCCGCCGGATGCTCGCCGACTTCGGTGACGGCTCTGCCGGATGGCAGCCGGTTCTACGTAGCTAGCTACCAGATCACATCGTCCGCATCGCCCTGCCCGGATCCGACCGTGAACGTGTCGCCCTGCATGATCCCAGGCCTTACGGTGTTTGCCGCCAGTAATCTCACGATTCAGTATCCCAGCGCGCCGACTCTGACTTTGCTGACCTGGTCCCCTCCTTGCAGCGGGACCACGTGCCCGACCGGGCCCTTTGCGACGAATCAATACGCTTTGCCGCCGGTTGCCGCTTGCGCTTCGCCTGTCCTGCCTGCGGTCTACGCGCCTGGCGCAACGCGCTTCCGCGTCTTCACCACCGCCTCGACGGACAGCACCCACGTCTATGTCGGCATCTGTGACGGGGGTGCTATCGCCGACATTAATACCACCGACAGCAATACCAACAACGGCGGCAGCGGCGCTCCCGCCGATACGCTGGTCACCGACCTGCCCGCGCCATACGCCGGGCCTTCACAAACCCTCGGCTCGCCCCTGCAGGCTCCGATCTTTATGCTCAGTGGGCAATAGCAGAAGCGGGCGAGATCGTTGAGCGTGAGAGTTGCTCACGGTGCTGGGACTGTCGTTGCGGAACGCTCTTGCCGGCGGGCTAATGCGCTGGTCTATGCCGAACTGCGAACCCTTAACTTCGCGCGGCGACTTCTTCCTTCATTTCACGCGCCGCGTAGTGTGAGTCGACATATTCATCGAGGATCTCGATGAACTCTCGGACAATGCGATCCCCCTTGAGCGTGGTGAACAGGCGTCCATCCACGTAGACCGGGGCCTTCGGTTCCTCGAAGGTTCCCGGCAGGGAGATTCCGATGTTGGCGTGCTTCGATTCGCCGGGGCCGTTGACCACGCAGCCCATGACGGCAAGCTTCATTTCTTCAACCCCCACGTAGCGGCCTTTCCAGGCCGGCATCTGTTCGCGCAGGTAAGCCTGAATCTGCTCGGCCATTTCCTGGAAGAAGGTGCTGGTGGTGCGTCCGCACCCGGGGCAGGCCGTAACCTGGGGCGTGAAGCTGCGAATCCCCATGGATTGTAGAATCTGCTGTGCCACGCGCACTTCTTCGGTGCGGTCGCCTCCAGGCGCCGGCGTAAGCGAAACTCGAATCGTGTCGCCGATGCCTTCCTGCAGCACCACGCCCATGGCAGCGCTTGACGCCACAACGCCTTTTGCGCCCATGCCCGCTTCGGTGAGGCCGAGGTGCAGGGGGTAGTTGCAGCGTGCGGCCAGCGCACGGTAGACGTCGATCAAATCCTGCACGCCGCTGACTTTCGCGCTCAAAATGATCTGGTCGGGGCGCAGGCCGAACTTCTGCGCCAGATCGGCCGAGTTCAGCGCGCTCACTACCATCGCTTCCATGGTGACTTCGCGGGCGTCTTTGGGATCGTCGAGGCGTGAATTCTCATCCATCATGCGGGTGAGCAGAGCCTGATCGAGCGAGCCCCAGTTCACGCCGATGCGCACCGGCTTCTGATACTTCACCGCCACCTCGATCATGGTGCGGAAATTGTTGTCGTCCTTGCGACCGATGCCCACGTTGCCCGGATTGATGCGGTACTTCGCCAGGTCGCGGGCGCACTCCGGATACTTGGTCAGCAGGAGGTGCCCGTTGTAGTGGAAATCGCCGATGATGGGCACGCGCAAGCCTTGCTTGTCCAGCTCCTCGACGATACGGGGAACGGCTGCGGCGGCCTCGTCGTTATTGACGGTGACGCGCACCAGCTCCGAGCCGGCGCGGGCGAGGGCTGCACACTGCTGGACCGTCGAGGGCACGTCGGCAGTGTCGGTATTGGTCATCGATTGCACCACAATCGGTGCATCCGAACCTACGCGAACGCCCCCGACCACGGTGGTTACGGTTTTCCTGCGGGGAATCATAGCCATGGGAAGCCTTATTTTAACATGCTGAGAGCGCCGGGCGGGCGGAGCGCTCGCTTCTTCTGAAGCGATCGCTCTTCTGAATTGAGGTCGGCCATCGAGTCGCGGACGCCTTAGCACCAGCACACCCCGCCTTGGGGTGCTTCCTCAATCGCCGCTACAGTCGCGGCCTGGGGAGCTTCCGGCTCGGAAGGACCGCTCTTATCCGGCAGGGAAGCCGCTTACGGCAGCCGGTCCATGAGCCCCGGCAAAGTCTTCATCAGGTCGTTGTAGATGACCATGGCGGCGAACAGCACCAGGAAAACGAAGGCCGCCTGGTAGACGCGCTCCTTGATGCGCAGGCTGACGTCACGCCGCATGAGCCCTTCGATCAATAGAAACAGGATGACGCCGCCGTCGAGAATGGGGATGGGTAGCAGGTTAATGATGCCGAGATTCAGGCTGATCCCCGCCGTCAACTCCAGCAGCGGCGTCCAGCCCTTTTGCTGCACCGCATAGCCGGCTTCCTGCGCGATACCGATCGGGCCGGAAACGGCGCGCAGCGAAACCTTCCGCTGCGCAATCTTNNTTGGCCAACTCCAGAATGAGCAGAGAGTATTTCTTGTTCTGCTCGAGCGAAAGACTCAGCGCCTGGGCGAACGGCAACTTGCTCACCTTGGTCTCGTTCTTGTTGAGGAACCCCAACCGGTATCTCGGCTCCTTCGGGTCTTCGGTCTTCGCCAGTACCGGGGTCATGCGAAAGTTCAGCGTCTCGTTGCCGCGCATCACCGTAAGGTCGACTGGCTTGTCTTTGCTTTGCTGCAGGCGCTCAATCATCGCTTCGATAGAAACCAGGGGCTTGCCATCCAGAGCAACAATCCTGTCGTCTTCTTTCAGTCCGGCCCTGGCAGCGGGCGTGTTGGGCTCAGTCTGGCCGACGATAACGGGATCCTCCGGAAACCATCCCGCCGAACCCACTTCGGACGAGGTCACGGCCTGGGGCGTAATCGTTTTCTCGAAGGTCTGATCCCCGCGCTTGATGGTGACCGTCAAGGGCTGGTTCGGACTTAACCATACGCGCGGCTGCAGTTGTTCCCAGGTCGGGTTCTCAATACCGTCCACCCTTATGATCCGGTCGCCCGGCTGCAAGCCAGCTTTCTCCGCAGGGGAGTCGTGCTTTACTTCCGCGATCACCGCAGGCTTGTCGAGAAAAACCGCGTACTCGTAATGCACCATGTATACGGCAGTGAGCAGAAAGATGGCCAGCAGGATATTCATCGCCGGGCCGGCAATCGCGATCAGGAATCGGTGCCAGCGGGAGTGATTCATGAACTCGGCCGGATCGTCGGAGCGCGCGTCCATGGGATTCTCGCCGCTCATCTTCACGTAGCCGCCCANNCTTGGCCACGGCATAGTGGCCGAACTCGTGGATCAGGATCATGAAGCCCAGGACAACAGCGACGGAAGCGATGGCGATAAAGAAATCAGACATAAAGAGATACGTGTACAACTCCCCCGTTAGATTCAGCTACAAGACTACAGATATCGGCCGCAGGTGCCCAGTTTTCTTGGTGATTCCCAAAACCAACTCCTGAGCATATCGGCGGGCCTCGGTGTCGGCTTCAAGCACCTCTCGAATAGACTCCAGCTGACCACGATTGGATGCTGAAACCGTGTCTTCGATGATCCTGGGAATGTCAGCAAAACGAATGCTGCCTTCGAGGAACGCAGCTACCGCGACCTCATCGGCAGCGTTCAACGCGACCGTCTTCGCCCCGCCCGCCTCTGCCGCTTCATAAGCGATACGAAGACAAGGGAATTTATTCATATCGGGGGGGCAAAAGTCCAGATGACGCAAGTTACCCACCGGGAACCGCATATCCGATTGAATCCGCTCAGGATAGGTCAAAGCATACAGAATCGGCAGCCGCATGTCAGTCACGGAAAACTGAGCAAGTATGCTGCCATCCACAAACTCCACCATGGAGTGAATCGTCGACTGCGGATGGACCAGTACTTCCACCTTCGCCGGCGGTAGGTGAAACAATCTGCATGCTTCGATTACTTCGAAACCCTTATTCAT
>PMHI01000333.1:6251-7945 GCA_003156615.1 Acidobacteriaceae bacterium
CGTCCGCCCCGCAGGCATTGGTGAACGGCATTATGCTCGCTGTCGATGGGCAGCAGAGGTTTGCCCTGGCGTCGCGCCTCGGCGGTGATCAATTCGCCTGCGGCGACCAGGCATTCCTTATTGGCAACGCCGACGGTCTTTCCCGCTTTCACCGCCTCATAAGTGGCCTCCAGCCCNNCCGGCCGCGCCGTGGACGACCTCGATTTCGCCGAGCCCTGCTTGCTTCAGACGCGCGCGCAGCACATCGGCGTCAGGCTCGGCCGCGATCGAAAGCACGCGGGGCCGCCAACGTCGCGCCTGCTCGAACGCCACCTTCAAGTTAGAGCCCGTGGCCAGCGCCACGATCTGGAAGCGATCCGGATAGGACTCGGCTACGCTGAGCGTGCTGCGGCCTATCGACCCCGTCGATCCCAGGATGGCGATGCGTCTCATGCTTNNTCGAACTGAACTCTTATTTTACGCGTTACCAGGGGCGTGCGGGTGGGAAGACTGCTGCCGCGTAGTACCACAGTAAGGGGGCGGCAAACAGCAACGCATCGATGCGGTCCAGCATGCCGCCATGGCCGGGAAGAATCGCGCCAGAGTCCTTCACGCCGGCTCCGCGCTTGATCAGTGATTCCACCAGATCGCCAAGCTGGGCCGCGATATTGAGCGCGACCGTCAACAGGATGAGGGGCCAAAGCTCGGGCTTCGGTCCGAACAGGCCGTCGCGGCGTTCGATCAGTCGCACGTGCAGCAGGAAGGAACTGATGTTCAGGGCGTAGGTGAACAGCAGGGTCCCGACCAGCAGGCTCGCGGCCAGCGAAGCCGCCGCACCCTCCCAGGTTTTTTTCGGACTCATGCGCGGCGCCATCAGGTGCCGTCCCACCGAGCGCCCCACAGCGTAAGCGCAGATATCTCCCGCCCAAACCACGAGAAGCAAGTAGAGNNATAGACGAAAGCGAACGCCGAGGCCGCCGCCGCGGGATAGGCGCCGCTGGTCTGCGCTCGCCGCATGGTGATGGTCAGAAAAACAAAGGGAGCGATCGCACAAGCAAATCCCGACGCGAGGACGAACTTGAGCGCGGAGAGTTGCGGGGTTTCGCCAGCCGTGGTCCAGGCCAGCAGCAGAAATAGCAATCCAACGAAAATGTAAGTCGGCCAGCGCAGCGGCTCGACGCCATAGAATTCCGTCAGCTTCAGGAATTCCTGTACGGTGACCAGCGCAACGGCTGCCGCGAAGACAGTCAGCACCGGCATCGGCGCGCGCAACACCAGCAACATCACAATCGGAATCAGGACCACCGCGGTCGCGATGCGCTTCAGCAAGGAAGTTTCGATCCTACCCAAGGCTTGTCATTTCGAATCGGGCTGAAAGCCCGGTGAGGAATCTGCTGTTTCACTCTCCACGCAGACTTGATCCAGAGTCTAGTTGCGAACTTTAGCGGGCTCGGCGTGTGCGTCCCCGTGGTTCAGCCCGCCGTAGCGCCGCTCCCGCTTCTGATACTCGACGATAGCTTCGAGCAGATGCACTCCGCGGAAATCGGGCCACAACGTTGGCGTCACATAGATCTCGGCATAAGCCAACTGCCAAAGCAGAAAGTTGCTCAGCCGCATCTCGCCCGAAGTGCGCACCACCAAATCCGGATCGGGCAGGTTCCGCGTGTAGAGATGCTCGCCGACCATTTCTTCGTCAATCCGCAGGTGCTCGATGC
>PMHI01000456.1:0-2406 GCA_003156615.1 Acidobacteriaceae bacterium
GGAGATCAAGAAGATGCCGACGGCGTAGTCCCAGTAAAAAAGCTCGAAACGGTAGCCCTTGACACCCTTGTAAGTATTGGCCCACGATCCCCAGCAAACGGCACTCGTGATCATCATCAACAGCGCAATGCTCAGACTCGATGGCGTGAACATCGGTTCTCCTTAACGCGGCGCAGTGGACAGAAAATGTCTAACCAGAAAGGGTGTAACTGTACTCCTGTTTTAATCAGGCCACAAGCACGAGGCAAACCGCCAAACCGCCGCGATCTAGCCGTTCCCCTGGGAGTAAGTTGACCGACGGAGAAACTCGCCTTGCCCGGCCCGGCCCAGGAACTTTTCTCCATCCACCAGGACGCGGCCCCGAGAGAGAACGAGGTCGGGCATGCCCGTTACCTCGATGCCTTCGAACATCGAGTAATCCACTCGCATGTGGTGAGTCTTGGCGCTGATCGTATGTTTACGGTTGGGATCAAAAATGACGAGATCGGCGTCACTGCCAACCGCGATCGTTCCTTTTCGCGGATACAGGCCAAAGAGTTTTGCCGGAGTGGTGGAAACCAGTTCGACGAATCGATTTACGCTGAAACGTCCCGAGGCGACGCCGCCGGAGTAAATCAGGCTCATGCGATGCTCAACGCCGGGACCACCGTTCGGAATCTTCGTGAAGTCGTCGCGTCCGAGTTCTTTCTGCTCCTTGAAACAGAATGGACAGTGATCGGTAGACACGACCTGCAGGTGATCGCGTTTGAGGCCGTTCCAGAGCTTTTCCTGATGCCACTTTTCGCGAAGCGGCGGNNAAGTTTTCGATCGAGAGATACAAGTATTGCGGGCAGGTCTCGGCATAGACCGGAAGGCCGCGGTCGCGCGCCTCCCGAACCTTTTCGAGGGCTTCATTGCAGCTAAGATGCACGATGTAGATCGGAGCTCCCGCCATCTCCGCTAATGCAATCGCACGCGACACTGCCTCAGCCTCGGCGGTGGTGGGCCGAGTCAGAGCGTGATACTTCGGCGCCTTCTTCCCTTCTGCCAGCGCCTGTTGCACGATGACGTCAATCGCGCTGCCGTTTTCGGCATGCATGCAAATGAGCCCGCCGTTCTTCGCAGTGGTCTGCAGCGCGCGGAAAATGCTGGCGTCATCGAGCATGAAGACGCCGGGATAGGCCATGAAAAGCTTGAAGCTGGTCACGCCTTCGCCCACCAGAGCATTCATCTCCTGCAGTTGGCCATTACCGATATCGGTAACGATGCAGTGAAAGGCATAATCGGAGACGGCTTTGCTTGAAGCTTTGTCCATCCACGTCTCGAACGCCTTGCGCAACGGCTGGCCTTTGTATTGGATGGCAAAGTCGATCAGGGTCGTCGTTCCGCCAAAGGCCGCCGCCCGTGTACCCGTCTCAAAATCGTCGGCGCTGGTGGTGCCGCCGAATGGCATATCCAGATGAGTATGAACATCGATGCCGCCGGGGAAAATTTGCTTTCCCGACGCGTCCAGCAACGTCGTGGCATTCTGTCGGGGTAGGTCTTTGCCGATGGCCGCGATCTTGCCGTCCGTGATGGCAACGTCCGCCAAGTAAGTATCCGTCGCAGTCACTACGGATCCGTTGCCTATGATGGTGTCGAAGCCCATCGATCCCTCCGCCTCATGGCCGAGATGAAAAAGGAATTCTATGCTAAACTGCCGCACTTCAGTGGTACGTATTTGTCGAGCGACGAAAAGGGGCCTGCCATGCAGTTTGGCTTTACGTTGAAGCCGGACATTTCGGTTGAGCGCATTCTCGGTTTGACGCGTCAAGCCGAAGCTGCCGGTTTCCAGTACGGTTGGATCTTTGATTCCCATGTTTTATGGAAGGAACCGTACCCCTTGCTCACGCTCATGGCCGCGAACACGCAGCGCATGCGGCTCGGTACGCTGGTCACCAACCCCGCGGTTCGCGATCTCACCGTTACCTCCAGCCTGTTCGCCACGCTGAATCTGATCTCCGGAGGCAGGATGGAGCTGGGCATCGGACGCGGCGACAGCTCGCGCCGCGTGCTCGGCAAGAAGCCGGTGAGTTGGTCCCAGTTGGAAGCCGCCGTGAAAGTTTTTCGCGATCTCACTGCCGGTCGCGAAATTGAATACGAAGGCCAGTCGACGCGCCTCACCTGGGCTACGGTCTCTCCGCGAGTTTGGATCGCAGGCTACGGACCCAAGGTACTGCACATGGCAGGCCGGGTGGCGGACGGAATCATTCTTCAATTTGCCGATCCTGATTTGATTTCCTGGTGCCTGGGTTTTGTGAAAGAGGGCGCTCGCGCCGCGGGGCGCGACCCGGACGAGATCGAAGTAATGTCAGCCGCTCCGGTTTGGGTTTCGGATGATTTGGCTGTGGCCCGCGAACGCGTGCGCTGGTTCCCGGCCCTGGTTTC
>PMHI01000456.1:2450-2647 GCA_003156615.1 Acidobacteriaceae bacterium
CGTAGGGGTTACGCAGTTCAATCTGTACCTGATGTGCGGGGACGAGGAACAAACGCTAGACATCTATCAGCGCGAGGTTCTGCCCGCCTTTCAGGAAACCGTGAAGATGAAATCGTAAACCTGCGAGGCTCACATCGGAGCGGGCGCGGCAGGGTGCTGAAACTTCATCGTCGCATAATAGACTGCGAAGGAAACAG
>PMHI01000745.1 GCA_003156615.1 Acidobacteriaceae bacterium
TAGCTCACCAGATCTCTAGTTGTAGTTTGTGATAGCTCGCGATCAATTCGAAGTCCACTCGATTTGAGGTAACTAGGCGCGCTCCTACGGACCTGGCAGTCAGTGCGATCAACAGGTCAAAGTGCAAATCGCGAAGCTTCTCTGGACCAAAACCTTTATCGACATGGATTTTGCCAAGCAGGCGTCCCGATTCAAGCCAATTGTTTTCGGTGGGTGTCAAGATGGGATGGTTGCGAGCAAGGCGTTCGACAAACTGTCGCTCGGCCGGTTTGGTCGCTCCCCGGCTCAGCTCTGCCAGCACCACGGCTGAGTTTCGCACCAAACCTGTTGTTGCTGCGATTCGCTGCTGGTGACGGCCGGTACGGAGATGGTCGATGAAGATCGAGGTGTCGAAGACAACAAAATTACTCATCGTGTCCCGAGAATTCNNACATCAGCCTCTTGAAGCGCTTCAGGGCAACGATTTCGCGCAGCGCTGCGTGTACCGCCTCGGTTCGCGATTTCACGCCTAACACTTCGGCTGCTTCGTCCGCCAAGCGCTTGTCTAGTCTTATCGATGTGATGGCTACCGCCATAGGTTCCACCTTCCGTTCAACGATATATACATTTTATTAATAACATATATACAAGTCAAGTGGTCAAGGACGGACCGGCAAGCCAATTGTCGCCCGACGAGAACAGGCCAAAGCGTGTTTTCCAGCTCCTAAGCGAACTGGTCTTCCGGATTCCGTTAGATTGGTCGGCTAACCCGAAGTGATCTCAGGCTGGTAACCTTCAGGCGTAGACTTTCGGCGACTGATCTGGCGTTCCCAAAAGCAACCGGAGACTCCCCATGCACCGTTTCTTGAAGCGAATTTCGATCTCTATTTTCAGCGTTGGGCTTGCAGCCGGTTGCCTCGCAGGGACGTCTTATGGGCAGGCCATCTCGACTGTTATCGCCGTTGATCACGGCCCGAATGCGCCGCAGCAGCTTTCAAAACATTATGTCATTCTCGTCTCTCTCGACGGCTTCCGTTACGACTACGCGAAGCGTTATCACGCCGACCATCTGCTAACCCTCGCTGCCGAGGGCGCCAGCGCGCCCGAAGGAATGCTTCCCGCTTATCCTTCCATTACCTTTCCCAACCATTACACGATTGTCACAGGCCTCTATCCAGAACATCACGGTATCGTGGCGAACACGTTTTATGATCCAACTCGAAAAGAGGCTTATACGTACCATGATGCCAAGTCAGTTGGCGACGGCACCTGGTATGGCGGAACTCCCCTCTGGGTGCTGGCCGAGCAGCAGGGTATGCGATCCGCTAGCTTCTTTTGGGTCGGTTCCGAAGCGGACATCCTGGGAGTTCGTCCCACCTACTATCTGAAGTTCGACGGAAAATTTCCCAACGGAAAGAGAGTCGAACAAGTCCTAGCCTGGCTCCATCTGCCAGCGGAGCAGCGCCCGCACATGATCACCCTCTATTTCTCCGATACGGACACAGCGGGCCATCGGTATGGTCCGGACAGTCCGGAGGTTGCCGAAGCAGTTCACGAACTCGACGGCGAGATAGGGAAACTGATGGATGGCATCAAGGAATCCAATCTGCCTGTGGATTTGATCGTGCTCGCCGACCATGGAATGGTGAAAGTCGATGGGCCCCTGATCCACCTCGAGCAGTACGGTTTGAGCCCCTCCTGGTTTGCCCAGATGGTAGATTCGATTCTCTACCCTAAGGCCGACGACGATGCGCAGAAGGCCTATGAAGCGCTCCGCGGAAAAAGCGACAAGTTCCTCGTCTATCGCCGTGCGCAGGTGCCGCCATATCTTCATTTCGACAGCAATCCAAGAGAGGGTGACCCGGTCGTCGTTCCGACCGGCCCTTACCTCATCACCGCTAATACAGACGCCCGCGGTCTAGAGCACCCGCCCGTGGGCATGCACGGCTACGACGCCACACACATGCCCGAGATGAAGGCTCTTTTTGTTGCCGCGGGACCCGACATCCGAAGCGGAGTTGTGCTCGCGCCCTTTGAGAACGTGAACGTGTATCCGCTGATTGCGAAGATCCTGGGTCTTGACATCACGAATTTGAAAACAGGTCCGATCGATGGCAAGCTCAACGCTCTCGATGGAATTCTAAAATCAGACTAGCCGNNGCAATCGGATTGCGGTAGACTGACCTGTACACCGAAGCACAAGGCAAAGCTCTTCCCGATGCTCGGCGTGGGTGCCTCGATGGGGCGGTGGGAGCTTGGATTGAATCGGGCGCGAGATTTTGAGTGATGAGAGTCCTTAAACAATTCGCGGGAACGGGGACATTCCGAGGTTTGCCATTGCTTCTCCTCGCCTACGCGGCATTGATGACGCACTTTATTTTCGGCCGAGCGTTTCGTGACTCCCTTCTAGGTAGCCATCTTGCGATTCGATCGCTTCCGTCTCTGACGATGTGGAGCACCTTTGTGTCCATCGTCGTAAGCCTCATGGTCTCAAACCTTTTTCGGTCGAGGAAGAGGAAGCGCATCGCCTGCGCTGGATTCGCCGTCAACGCCGTCATCGAGCTGTCGTTTTCGCTTGCCGCCAACCGGCTTCCGTGGTTGTACAGCTTATTTTTTGTCGACGTGTCGGCATCGACACTGGTTGGCCTCTCCATGATTTGGATACTGATCGGTGATTGGGCCAGCAGCTGTCACGCCGACCGGAGTCGGCTGGTTCCGGCTGTGCTGCTATTCGGCACTGCCACAAGTATCTTGGCGGGCGTCGGCCTAACCCATTTGCGGACAGCGACCAGCTTCCGCAGTGCGAATCTGATTCTAGCCGCGATGAATTTGATTCCGGTGGTTGCTCTCCTCTTCCATCGCAGCGACGATTGCGTGTCACGGCACGGCTTTTCCTTTCAAGATCTCCAGAATCGAGCCTATCTGCCCAACAAATTATTGAGGAAGTTCGCGGTGCTTGTAGTGGTGGCAGCCATGACCTCTACGCTGCTGGATTTGATGTTCCGCATACGAGTCGCCGAGCACTACCTCAACCAATCCGATCGATTGCATTTTCTTGGTCTGTTTCAAAGCGCGCTCAACATCTGTGCTTTCTTTTCACAGATCGCCGTGGGGCATCTTGTCCAAAAGAAATTGGTTTCCGCCTTTGTTCATTTGCATCCGGCCATTATCGGGATCGCCAGTTGCTTGTTCGCATTCGCGCCCGGATTTTGGCAATTCACTTGTCTGCGCAGCGGGGAGTATTCGCTGCGGAATTCTCTTTTCCGCCTCGGTTCAGAGTTGACGTACGCCCATTTTCCCGATAAAGAGCGGGCGACCGTCCGGCCTTTGATCGATGTCATCGGAGAGCGGTTGGGAGATCTCGGCGCCTCCGGCATTCTGGCCCTTCTCTTGCTTATGAATCCAGCGCTGCCGGTTAAACCTGGCCTGTTGGTGTTGGCGCTGTGCTCGCTTTTGTTTTGGTGGATCTGTCGCAGCCTCGAACGAAGTATTAACGCGATCCGCATGAAAGCCGGGAAAGATCCGGCTCTAACTGCAACGACCAAATACCCAGGGATCGCGCATGAGGGCGCCGGGCTCGTCTGATCCGACATGCTTCGCCGGCAAGCCCGGGAGCAAGGGCTTGGAGCTCGTGGATCACGGGCACAGCGGGAGTGATCGCCTGGATAGCGCGATACCAAGGAACGCGGTTTAATTCCGAGCGACCAGGACCAGACGGTCAGAAAATCGGGCAATGAAGAAACACAAATTCAAGGCGAAAGTCGAAGCAGGTGATCGGATGCCGTGAACGGAAGGCTGCCGGTTAGCATCTCGTAGAACGTGACGCCAAGCGAGTACAGGCGTATCGAGACAGCGAAGTCAATGGCACGCAGAGAAGGTCGATTACATCGGGGGAACAGG
>PMHI01000180.1:0-3522 GCA_003156615.1 Acidobacteriaceae bacterium
GGCATCTCCAGCGCCAGTTCTACTGACGAACAAGACGAAGTTGCTGCATTTGATTGAATTGAAGGACTACCGGGTCAAGACAGGACGAAGAAAGTGCGCGCGCGGTTATGCTTGCCCAGGTTTCGCGGGTAAGAGAGTTCCGTTCGGCAAATCGCTGAATGGCTGGCCAGGTCCCCATGTTGGTTCACCACTGCCGACGCTGACCATGTAGCAAGGAGACCGACACCCTGTCCAGTCAGTCCTCGCCCCACGCGTCGGATGTCGCTTAGGTGTTTCGGTTGCCGCTCATGCCAGCGCCGCAACCTATTCGTACAATTCATTGCTTCTGTCTCTTCGATTCTTAACCTCCGAAACGCTGTAATCGTTTCTCCTCGCACCAAGGACAGGGCACTTGTAAACATCTGAAACCCGGAAATCGTAAAAAGTTGTCTTCTCCAAAGGATTTAATTTTCCTGAAATGGCGGTCCGTGCCGCGGCAGCCCCACAATCGATTAAGCTGTTTGGACTTGAAGTGCCCTTTTCAACTTTCCACAAGCCAGTTATGGCCGCGAGAGGATGTTGCAGGGCTACCGGGATTACTTCCGCATTGCCGACAAACCAACCGGAACGCCTCTAGCCCCCCGTTTTGGGGCTCAATGAGCGCATTGGCCTGTGGGTGTTGAAAAAGTCCCCTCAACAGCGGTTTTTCATCTGCGAGCATGCCACCGCCGGTTTTCTTATCTGCGTTCGACTAAGTGGTAGCCGGCAGAACTGGTGCTGTCGGCTGACTGAGGAAGCGTACGAGTCGCTTGATGTTCTGTGCTACGGCTGCCAGGAAGAACTGCTCGCGTACAAACTTCAGTCTGCGTAGGCGCAAGCGGCGGAGTCCGATCTGATTCTTGAGTTCGGCGAACAAGGCTTCCACTTTCTTTCTCTGCCGTTGTGCCTTGGCGAACTCCGGCGTGTTGGCCAACTCCCGCGCACGCTGTCGGGCTGGTTCGTTCTGATGGATGATAAGACCCCGGAAGGCAGCACTGGTGCATTGTAGCCGGAGGGAACACGGGCCACACTTTTTTGGTGTCCCGATATAGTTGAAGGCTCGATTCCGATACACTCGCCCCCCATAGTTGAGCGGCTGACCGGCGGGACAGATATAGCGATTGTTTTCCGGTTCGTAGGTGAAACGCTCGGGGCCAAAGAATGGGCTTCTCTTTCGGTGGATACTGTCGCGGGTCCGCATATAAGGTGTGATGCTGCGATCGGCGAGCCATTGCAAGAACTCGCCGTTGCCGTAGGTCGTGTCGGCGGCCACCGATTCGGGCGCTCGTCCTTGCCACTCGGCGAAACTGGCGAGCATGTTTTGCGCGGCCACGGTTTCCTGGCTCATGCGCGCCGCCGTGGCCTGCACTCCGACGATCACACAGCTGTCGTTATCCACCAGATAGTTGTCGTAGTATCCGAGGCGCGCCGGCGTGCCGCCCTTGGTGGCATAGGTGGAATCCGGATCGGTGGTCGACACCTGGTCTTGCGTATGCACCGGTTCTTCCACCGGATTCTGCTCTTCCACCTCCCGCAGATACTGGCGCACGGTTTGCTTCACCTGCGCCGCTTCCGCTAACTGCTCGCGCGGAATGCGACTTTCCTTGGCCGCGTTCGCTTCCACGAAACTGCCATCCACGGACAGATGCTTACCCTGCACCAATCCCACGTCCACAGACTGCCGCACGATCTGTTCGAACAACTCCTCAAACAGTTTCGACTCCTGAAACCGCCCATGCCGGTTTTTCGAAAACGTGGAGTGATGCGGAATCTCCTGATCGAAACCGAGACCGGTGAACCATCGCCACGCCAGGTGCATGCGCAGCTCCTCCACCAGTTTCCGCTCGCTGGTGATGCCGTACAAATAGCCAATCAGCAGAATGCGCAACAGAAGCTCGGGATCAATGGAAGGACGGCCCGTATCGCTGTAACTCGCTTTCAGCTTCTCCCGCACAAAAGCAAAGCTGATGTGCTTTTCGATCAGCCGCAGCAGATGAGTCTCAGGAACCTGATCTTCCAGGCGAAAGTAATAGAACAACGCTTCGGAGCGGTCGTGTTGCCCCATCATGATCAGCAGGCCTCCGACGATGAGAATCCAACAGAGCATGGGCAAGATCACTTCCTTCTAACATGCCTTTGCTGATTCTCATCCCGCTAATCGACGTGACTTTTTCAACACCCACGCCTGTTAGCACCATGCGTCTTGATGGCCTCGTGACTCCGGACATGTGTGTGCGCTTTGGAATCGGCAGGGGCTTCTTCTCTCTAAACAAGCGAGTGTGATCTAATTGGCGGGCGTTAATCCAACTGTCAAAGGAGTCTGTATGCCTACTATTACCACCAAGGACGGCGTTGAGATCTTTTACAAGGACTGGGGTTCGGGGCAGCCGATCGTNNAACCAGATGATGTTCTTTCTGGGCAAGGGGTATCGCGTGATCGCGCATGACCGACGTGGGCATGGGCGCTCGACGCAGGTGGCCGATGGGCACGATATGGACCATTACGCGGATGACCTGGCGGCGCTTACGGCGCATCTGGATTTGAAAGATGCGATCCATGTTGGGCACTCGACCGGGGGCGGTGAGGTAGTGCGCTATCTAGCCCGGCGTGGGCAACAGAACGTGTACAAGGCTGCGATTATTAGCGCGGTGCCGCCGCTGATGTTGAAGACGGATGCNNGGCCTTTCTATGGATTTAACCGGCCGGGGGTGAAATCCGTTGAGGCCACCATTGCGAATTGGTGGCGGCAGGGGATGATGGGCGGCGCCAAGGCTCACTACGACGGGATTGTGGCCTTCTCGCAGACGGACTTTACGAAGGACCTGAAGAAGATCACGATTCCGGTGCTGGTGATGCATAGCGAGGACGACCAGATCGTTCCGTATGTGGCGGCGGGGCCGAAGTCGGCAAAGCTGCTGAAGAATGGGAGGCTGATTACGTATAAGGATTTTCCGCATGGCATGCCTACTACGCAGGCGGAGAAGATCAACACCGACCTGCTGGCATTCCTCAAAAGCTGAAAAATGTAGCTTTTAGATGCTCTCAAACGCCCTGGTACACTAGCGCGACAAAGTCACTCGGGTTCTGGAACAGGTTGCCCCATACCGCGTCGTATCGCGCCCCAGGCTTAGCCGCGACAACGTCAGGCAAGGATTTGCCCTGTTTCTTGAGGGCTGCGATCTTGTCGCGGATCTCAACCAACACGTCCCGGAATAAGATCAGGTCGGCTTTACCGCCCACGGCTCCGTGCCCGGGAATGACGATCGTCTTGCTGGTCACTTTTGCGATGTTCGCCTCCGCCGCGCGTATATGGCCGTCGATGCTGCCTCCTGTCCCATAGTCGATAAAGGGGTAATCGCGGTTCCAAAAAGTGTCGCCGGTGTGAAGAATGTCGGCCTCAGAAAAATAAACGGAGATATCGGAGTCCGTGTGAGCAGGCGAGTAGTGCTTAAGCATCAGAGTCGTGTTGTTGGCATGCAGAGTGTGTTCGTCTTTGAAGACGG
>PMHI01000180.1:3528-8846 GCA_003156615.1 Acidobacteriaceae bacterium
CGTTTCCGCCGGTGTGGTCGAAATGCCAGTGAGTGTTGATCAATTGTTTGATGGGATCTGCGTTGATGCTCGCGAGGGCTTCAGAGACGTGCGGACGTGCGGTAACGATTTCCGCATCGACCAGCAGCTTTCCGTCAGGGCCAGTGAGAACGGCGATATTTCCACCAGGACCCAAAAGAACGCTGATGTTGCGGCGAAGGTTTTGAACCGTGACTTTCGCTGTTGCGGCTTCTTTGAACGCTCCGACAACGATGCCTTCTGTCTCGGCCATCAGGTAACTTGGAGCAAAGCAAGCTGCGGCGACAGTCAGACCTCCGGCAGCGAGAAACTGACGACGTGAAATATCGAGTGACGCTTCGGGAACCATCTTAAGATTCTCCTGTCGCTTTCGCCTGAAGTTTTAGTCAACATCTTTAGCCTTTGCGCCTAAATCTAAAACAAAGTTGGCATTGAATCAACTATTCTCATACCTTCAACAAGTTCTCCGCTCAAGTGACGGGGAGAAAGAAAAAACAAATGAACACGACAACAAGCTTAGATAGTTCGACGTTGAGAAGGAATTCGCTGCTCTTCTGGTGCACTCTCGTGATACCGGTAGCTATCGTCGGAATCGGCATCAACTTCATACTCAATCCGGTTGGGGCCTCAACTGCCTACGGCATTCCGATCCACGACCCCGCCGCCTTTCCTTTTATGTGGGTCAAGGGAATTCGCGACATCTTTTCGGGTCTCGTAGTCCTGTTGTTTCTCTGGAGGGGAGACCGGCGCACCACCGCAATACTCTTCGCCATGGCAATTTTCATCCCGTTCGGCGATGGGCTGGTCATTCTGATCCATCTTGGCTTTGCGCCGCCCATCTATATTCACTGGGGAACAGCGTTTTACATGATGATCGTTGCCGCGTTTCTTCTGAGCAGGAAGGCCGCCTGACTTATGCCTGGGTGTAGCTTTGGGAGGAACGCATGATGGAATACCTGAATGTCGGTGCGATCATTGTCGCTGGATTGATGGTTGGGAGTGAACTGGCCATCGCCGCGTTTGTTCACCCAACTCTTGATCGGCTTCCGGATAATGTTCATCTGCCGGTGGCAAGCGCCCTGGCTCGCGTGCTGGGAGATTCATGCCGTTTTGATACATCCTCGTATGCTTACTTACTTTAGCCGAGGTCTTGTTCCAATGGCACCAATCCAGCCGCTTACCTATCTGGATTGCTAGTCGGCCGTTTTGTGGGCGTTGGCGAGTGTGTATTCGATCACTGCCTTGGTGCGGATCAACAACCGTATTGCATCCTGGGAAAAGGTCACCCCACCTGCCGATTGGAAGACATTTCGGAACAACACTTGGGCTGTTTTCGGGACTAATCTCTAATCTCCCTCAGAGAACGTCTGTCGCTTCGCCGAGACTTCTCCAGACACTCTTCACCAGGTGCCAGCAATTGAAAGCACGGTCTAGGGCGATTTCGGCGTTTGCCCGCCGAGTCGCCAGCACATCCTGAGAAGACCGACGGTTCGTATTTCCTATTGCGATTATTCTGCTGATCTGCGGGCATTTGCATTTTCATTTCTGAGCTGAAGTGCACAGAATCGCTTTCCTCTTGGTGGCAAAATCCCCAGTAAGCTCCCGGAAATCCGATGCGCCGAAGAATGGAACAATGCGGCTCCCGCTCTTGATTCTGCATATCCTCGCTGGAAGCATCGGCTTGCTCACCGGCACGGTCGCCATGGCTGTGCGCAAAGGCGGTAACCTTCACCGCGCATCCGGTAACGTCTTCACCGTTGCCATGCTGACCCTGGCCACCAGCGCATTCTGCCTAGCCATCCTGAAATCCCAGCAGGGCAACGTCGTCGGCAGCGTTGGCACCTTCTACCTAATCGGCACGGCCTGGCTTGCCGGACGCCGCGGAGAACGCACACGTCTGATTGACTGGAGTGCGCTTTTCATTGGCCTCGCCGGCGCAGTTGCGGCTATCGCCTTGGGCGTTTACACCCTCCACAACCCCGGCGGCGTCGACAAAACTACTGCCCCAGCCGGCATGAGCTTTTTCTTCGGCGCCATCCTGCTGCTCGCCGTTGTCGGGGACATTCGAATGCTCGCACGAGGCGGAATTTCAGGACGGCAGCGTATCACTCGGCACCTGTGGCGCATGTGCTACGGACTCTTCATTGCGACAGGCTCTTTCTTCCAGGGTCAGCAGCAAGTTTTCCCTGCCTTCCTGCGCGGCTCCATATTCCTAACCCTGCCAGCACTTCTGCCGCTACCCCTACTGATCTATTGGTTCCTCCGCGTGCGGTTTAGTAAGGCATACAAGAACCAGTTGTCGCCCAACCCGCTACCGGTGACCTCTTGAAAACGTAATTAGTCGCAGGAAAGAATAGTTTCCGCCGGATGACGGACACAGCTTCCCGTATGCTTTTTTGCGGAAGAGTTGCCGACTATACAGCAATAACTGAGGTGCGTATGTATCACGCGATTGTCAAACGAATTGCGCTACAAAACTTTCTGCGAGTGAATCAGAAGGACTACGCTCCGATCCTGAAGGGCTGTTCCCCAGATGTTCATCACCGCTTTGGCGGGCATCACGCGCTCGGCGGCGAGCGGCACGATCGTGACGCGCTGGGACGGTGGTTCGAACGTTTGGGCCGGCTGGCTCCCACGTTGCAGCTTACAGTTCATGATGTATGGGTGAAAGGTTGGCTTTGGAATACCACCGTCATTATGCGGTGGTCTGCAGTACAGGATCTTCTTCCGGACGGCTCACCCTATAACAACCATGGCGTTCACGTTATTCGCATGCGTTGGGGCAAGGTGTTCGATATCGATGCTAACGAGGACTCACAACTTGTTGCCGCATCTTTGCAGATATGGGCCGCACGTGGCGTGAACGAAGCTCTTGCTGATCCAATTCTGAGTTAGCCGTAATCCCGGCATGAGATGAGGTGGAAAGAAAAAGGATCTATGACCCAGACAAAGAGCACTACAGACGCAATCAAAACGGGCAGGACCGCCATGCGCGCACTGGCGGTCGGTGTATTCGCTCTTGGTGCGGGGGCGATCGGGGCAATCGCGGTGGGTGCAGTGGCCATCGGGCGTTTGCGAATTCTGGAGGCTCGCGTTGAGAAGCTCTCCATTGGCACACTCACAGTGGACCATCTGAACGTGCGCTCCCGGTAATCCTTGCGCGCCTGCCGCAGTTTGATTCATCGCAGGATGATCACGGGCCACTCTGAATTAACCGTAAGGTAAGGGTTGCCGACAAACCGCACAGAATCGTCGGGGCACGCTCAGAACTCCAGGCGTGCCTGAAACGCGATCATGCGTGGACTGCTGTCCCCGCCCAAACCGACGCCCAGCAGTCCAGTCGGTGGAGAGGTAGTATATGTGAGCGCTCCAAACCCCGTCTGCGTGGAAGGCTTTCCGGGAATTCCCGCCAGCGCCATGCTGGGAAGCCCAAAGTTCGGATGGTTGAACACATTGAAGAACTGGGCTTCTACTCTGAGCTTCAATCGCTCGCTCACCGGAAACCATTTCGTGAGATAGAAATCATTCCAGACAAAATCGGGGCCGCGGAGGGCGTTGCGGCCGAGGCTTCCGAATTGGCAATGCTGTGAGTCGTCGCCACCGACGCATTGGCCAGTACTCGGATCAACGGCGGAAACAAACGCGGCGGGATTGAGCCACTGGAGGGTGCCCGGTTGCGTTACACCAGCGACGGGATGATGCTCATAGAGCGGGACGCCGGTAACGACGCTGGCGAACTGTGGTCCGCTGCCCTGCACGATGCCGTTTCCGTTGGCCGAATAGGGTGTGCTCAGAACGGAGAACGGCACTCCACTGTGCCAGAACATGGTCCCGGAAATCTGCCAGCCGTTGATCACTTGGGCCAACTGGTGATTCCGAATGTGGAGGGGCAACTGATACACATATTGCGCGTTCAGATTGTGCCGGATGTCATAGTCGCAAGGACCGTAATCGCGGGCTAGCTCTCCGGGCAGCGGAGAGAGAATTCCTCCTGCCGAGAACTGCAGGAATCCGCCGTTCGAAACGGTATCCATGCAGCGGCTCCACGTGTAGTTGAATTGCCCTTGCAGACCGTGCCCCAGGCGCTTCATCGCGGTGAGTTGAAGGCCGTTGTAATGACTGTTTTCCCCGGTGGCGAGCTGGGTCACCGCGCTGAACCGTGGATCAGTTGGCTGCATGTAGGGGAATGGCGCAAAGCACCCCTGGCACACCGTCTGGTATCCGTTCACTTGGGTTAGATAGGGCTGGTTCACAGCGCGTGTTCCCACATATCGCGCAAGCAAACTCGCCGTGGTTCCGAATTGATGCTCCATTCCGAGGCTCCACTCCATGAAATACGGCGCGTGGAGTTTGCCATCTGGTACCGCCGTCATCTCGACCGGAGGAAGACAACTTCTGGGATTTGCCTGAGGAGATGCACAGGAGAGCTGGCCCTGGGCAAATCCTGAAGTAAAGATTTGATTCGCGGCGGTGGTTGCGTCGACCGCACTGTTGGGCACTCCCGGCGCGATGGCCGCGCCGCCCACGCTGCCAAGCACTCCTCCCTGAAACGTCTTGTCGTAGGGAGGGTTCGTGCCGATCAGGTCGGCCACGGTGCCGGGCAGGATATCGCTGAAAATCCCAAAGCCTGCCCGGAGCACGGATTTCGGCGCGAACTGCCACGCAATCGCCGTTCTTGGTTGCAGGATCGCTGTTGGTGTAGACGAGAAAAGATTGCCGAGATGAGTCTGGATGGCCTCATCGAGCGGTTGATTGACATCATGCGAGATGGAACTGAAGGAACCGCGAAGACGGGCGACTCGATCATGAGGATTCAGCGGATTGGAATTAAAGGTGTCGCGCACACCGAAGGTCCAGGTCAGGGTGCGAGTCACTTTCCAGGTATCTTGCGCGTAGACATCGAGATTGAGAAAGTTGAACGGTTCATTTGCGTTCGAAGGGAATGTCTGCGACGCGGTGTTCGCTACTCCGCTGATGAATTGCTGCAGATTCGCGTAGGTCACCGTTGGAACTGTGCCTTCCCCAAAGTCGTAGTCGTTCAGGCGGAAGATACGAGTATTGGTTCCGAACCGCAGTTCATGAGCGCCGCGACTCCAGGCGAGGTTGTCGTTGATGAAAAACCGCGATGCGCGCCGGCCTTGAATCCAGGTGTTGTCAAGCCCTCCCATGGGGGTGAAGGCATTGGCGCCGGTGCCCTGTAACACGATCGGAAACGCGGAAAGTGTTTTCTGAAAGTTGCCTGGCCCGAACAGGCTTTCATACCAGGAAAATGCGGGATTGAAGTAGTTCACCAGGTTCTG
>PMHI01000602.1:0-3410 GCA_003156615.1 Acidobacteriaceae bacterium
GTTCCCCGGCTTGCATTTTTCGTACGAGGGCAATGGGATCCAACCGGAAGTACTTCCGGTACTCCGCGCCGACAGAAATCGCAAACGCGACCGTGAAGTACAGGACTGGAAACCACACAAAGAATGAGCCCAGTTGCCGGTCAAGCAGTAGTTCTCGTGCCGCGCCGACGGCAATTCCTGCACCCAGCGCCGCCGCCGGCAGCATAAGAATGTAGTAGTGAGGACGAAAATAAAACCCGGGACAAATCGCCAGGCAGGAAAACAAATAGAAAGTGGTGACGAATCCCGCATGCAACCGGGCAAAGCGGCTCCAGATGGGGGCGGCAAGGCCGATAGCAATAATTTCCCAGATCACAAATGGGCGTATAACCCCGGGCAAGAAGGAGCGCAACGCGTACTCTACATCCGGCCAGGTTGTTATCACACCATACTGCCAAGCATACGACCAAGTCCAAAACCAGAAGCTAGGAAAAACTCCGGCGCGGAAAAGCATGAGGCACGTCAGGCCAAAAGGCAATACGATGCCAGCGAACAGAGCGCTACCTCGGATCAGGAGGTCGCGCCAGGAAAACGGCCTTCTCCATTCCTGCCAGAGCCAGAAGCATACCGCGAACAACCCAAACAGGATTCCGGGCTGTTTCATCAAAAACGCCAGGCCGAAACAGAGCCCGCTGGTAAAGAAAAGGTGGATTCTCTTCGTGTTGATGGCCCAGAGCAGTAGCAGAATACCGGCCAAGGCCGCCAGGACGACAAAGTGCGTGGCATGGCCGTCGAGGGCCAGCAGTGCCGGCCGGACGGAGAGGAAAGCGTAGGTGGATCCCGCCACAGCGCCTGCCAGGAATCCATACAGGCGCTTCGCCAGGAAAAAAACCATAATCGCCGCGGCCGCATTCACCGGAATCATTCCGAGGTGAATGCCTGCGGAGGTCTCACCGAATACAGCCATCATGGCCGCATATGCCGCGTAAGTCCCCGGCAACTTCATGTTGCAGGCAATCTTGTAGGGCGGAATCCCTTGCAGCAAAAGCTGTCCCATGTACGCGTACTCGCCCTCATCGCGTTCCAGAGGCGCGTTGCGCAGCCGCACTCTCACGACCGCAAAGAACACGGTGACCAGCACCAATGCACCCACGGAGCCGTACTTAACCCAATTGGTTTCGGATCGCATGGGCTTGGGCTTTGCGGATCCAGGACAGGTCAATTCTTGATTCATCAAAGCTCTCATCAGATCTCAGTCGCGGATCGCTGCGAAAGAGAATCTATTGTACTGGGCGCGGCTTCGGGGCGTCGCAACAGCAGCATTTATACTTTCTTCATGCCGCGCTCTATCGCTCGCGAACAGGATATCCTCGCCCGGCCCGCACCCAAACGCCCGCCCCGCCTGACTTCCCGTCGCATCGGCATTCACACCTCCACGGCCGGAGGCATTCACAACGCCGCCGAACGCGCCTACCGGCTCGGCTGCAACACGCTGCAGATTTTTTCCTCCAGCCCGCGCCAGTGGGCTCCTTACGAGCTGAGCTATCCGCTGTGCGAACAAATGTTTCGCCTGCGCGCGCAATACAATCTAGAGCCGCTGGTGATTCATACCAACTACCTCGTGAACCTCGCCAGCACGAACCAGTTGTTCCTTAAGAAGTCCATCGAAGCCTTCCGCGGCGAAATCGAACGCGCGCTCGCGGTCTGCGCTGACTACCTGGTGCTGCACCCCGGTTCATTTCGCGGAGCCGATCGCGAAGCCGGACTGCTGCAAACTGCCGCGGCCATCGCCGCCGCCAGCCAGGACTCTCGACCTCGCAAAAGGCCGGACTCATTATCCTGATCGAAAATACTGCCGGCGCCGAATTCTCTCTTGGAGGCAGCTTCGAGCAGGTCGCGGAAATCATTGACCGGCTGTGCGGTATCGTCCCAATCGCTGCCTGCATCGACACTTGCCACACTCACGTTGCTGGCTACGACA
Source organism: Acidobacteriaceae bacterium (assembly GCA_003156615.1). Next base: position 1,961 of record PMHI01000602.1, read on the forward strand.
TCGTCACCCAGGAAGGCATCTACCAGACGCTACTCCATCTCGACGCGACGATTGGCCTGAATAACGTTAGAGTGATCCACTGCAACGACGCCAAAGCCGCTCGCGGATCGAAGCTCGATCGCCATCAGCACATCGGCAAGGGAACCATTGGTCTTGAGCCCTTCCGCATCCTGCTCAACGATCTGCGCTTGGCCCATGCCGCATTCATCGCCGAAACTCCCATTGACAAGCCGGGCGACGACCGCAGAAACATAGAGGCTCTGAAGAAGCTAGTCGCTCCTTGAGAGATGGTCTGCCGCAGTTAAACCTGTTTAACACGCTCGGCATGCGCCTCGAACCTAAACTTGAAAACAGGCTGGATTCCCTGGCCAGAGAAACCGGTCGCAGCAAGAGCTATTATGCCCGCGAAGCGATTCGTCAATACCTGGACGATCAGGAGGACCATCTGAAGGGCATTGCCGCCCTCGAGCGGCGCGAACCCACCAGTACGCGGGACGAATTGGAACGCCGTCTTGGTTTCGCCGAGGGGGTTTCGCCGAGGGGTTTCGCCAAGTAAGAGCCTGCCCGCCAATCGCTGCCGGATTGAGACTACCCGCACCGCGGAAAAGCAGATCACCAGGCTGGCAAGCCCGGGCCAGAAGGCGATCGAGCGCTTCCCGCGTCAACCCCTGGCGAACTGCGATGATCCCCGGCAATGGGGCAAAGCGTTGCTGGGCGAGAAGAGCGGACCATGGCGATATCCCGGCGGCGACGAATCGCCTCATATGCCGCTATACAAGACGAGAAAATCGCAGTTCTGGTTCTCGAAATCGGCCATCGCAAAGAGGTCCATCGCTAACCACCGATCGGTCCCCGAGCGTCAATCGCCTCCTCTCGTTGTAGAATCAAGTATTTCATTATCGATTGCACACCCTTATGCCCGCGTCAGACAGATCGGAAGACACTATCGTGAAAACCATTGGCCCCAGCGACCGCCCCGACGACCGCTACGATCCCCAGCGAGTAGAAGCCAAGTGGTTCGCGCGCTGGGAAAGCAATCGTCAGATCTACGCCGCCGAGGCAGCCGGCTCGACAAAGAAGAAGTACTACGTACTCGAAATGCTGCCCTATCCCTCCGGCGCACTTCACATGGGACACGTGCGCAACTATGCCATCGGCGACGCCCTGGCCCGTTATATGTGGATGAAGGGCCACAACGTGCTCCATCCCATGGGCTGGGACTCGTTCGGTTTGCCAGCGGAAAATGCGGCCATTCAGAACAACACTCCGCCGCGCCAGTGGACCCTCGGCAACATTGCCAAGATGAAGGCGCAGATGGACCGTCTCGGCTTTGCTTACGACTGGTCCCGCGAAGTCACCACCTGCCTGCCCGATTATTACCGTTGGAACCAGTGGTTCTTTCTCAAGTTCTACGAAAAAGGCTTGGCCTATCGCAAGAAAAGCAAAGTCA
>PMHI01000602.1:3443-14191 GCA_003156615.1 Acidobacteriaceae bacterium
CCGTCGAGCAGCGCGAACTCGAGCAGTGGTTCTTGCGCATCACGAAGTACGCCGACGAATTGTTGCGCGATCTCGACAAACTCGGCGGCTGGCCCGAAAAGGTCCGCACCATGCAGCGCAACTGGATCGGCCGCAGCGAGGGCACCCTGGTCGATTTCAAGCTCGATTACTCTCGACCCCACACCGGCTTTGGATCAGCGGGCGCGACCATCAGCGTCTTCACCACGCGCGTCGACACCATCTTCGGGGCGACCTCGGTGATACTTGCACCCCAGCATCCCCTTGTCGCCGATCTCGCGGCCAACAACCCTGATTTGCAGGCCAAAGTGGATCAACTCATCGCCGAGCAGCGCAAAGCCAAAGAATTGGGCGACATCGGCGAAATCGAGAAGCATGGCGTCCCCACTGGCCGCTACGCCATCAATCCCTTCAACGGCGAGAAGGTTCCAGTCTGGGTGGCAAACTACATCCTCATGGATTATGGCACTGGCGCCATCATGAGCGTCCCGGCGCACGATGAGCGCGATTACGAGTTCGCGAAGAAATACAAGCTCGAGATCCGCCTCGTGATTCTTCCCATCTCGGACGACCAGGAGGAAACCGTCACCGAGCCGCCGCTTCCGTTTGTCGCGCGCGAGGGCATGCTCATCAACTCCGGCCCGTACAGCGGCCTTGAGTGCGCCGACGCGANNTGGGGAATTTCCCGCCAGCGTTACTGGGGCACGCCCATCCCCATGCTCTATTGCGAAAAGGATGGAATCGTCCCCGTGCCGGAAAAGGATTTGCCCGTCATTTTGCCGGAGAACGTCGAAATCACGCTTGCTGGTGGGTCGCCGCTAGGCAAATTGCCGGACTTCGTCAACGCGACCTGCCCCCGGTGCGGCGGTCCGGCGCGTCGTGAGACCGATACCATGGACACCTTCGTCGACTCGTCCTGGTATTTCTATCGCTACACCGACGCGCANNATTTACTCGCGCTTCTGGAGCAAGTTCATGCGCGATATGGGCCTCATCACCAACGACGAGCCGGTCGAGCGCTTGTTCACGCAAGGCATGGTAATTAAAGGTGGCGCAAAAATGTCGAAGAGCCTGGGCAACGTCGTCAGCCCGGACGAAATGGTGGCGCGCTACGGCGCCGACGCTGCGCGCCTCTACAGCCTGTTCGCCGCTCCGCCCGACCGCGATCTCGATTGGCAGGATTCCGGCATTGAAGGCATTCAACGTTTCTTGGGACGGGTGTACCGATTCTTCGAGAAGGATTGGCACGCTCCTTTGTCTGCGCCTGTGACCGGCTCGGCGCGAAGTCTTCAGCGCAAGCTTCACCAGACCATAAAGCGTGTCAGCGACGACTTCCAGGGACGCTGGCATTTCAACACCTGTATCTCGGCCATCATGGAACTAGTAAACGACGCGAACCGCAGGATGTTAGGAAGCGAAGACAATAAGAGCCCGACCGGCGAAATCATCAAGGGAGATCCGATTCCACTGCCCCTTTTGGCAGAAGTAAAGCGCAACCTTGTGCTCCTGCTCGCGCCTTTTGCGCCCTATCTCGCCCACGAACTTTGGGAGATGCTGGGCGAAGAAGGAGAACTGCTCAAAGCTCCCTGGCCGGCGTACGATGCCGCGCTAGCCAAGGAAGAAGAGCTCGAAATCCCGGTGCAAATCAATGGCAAACTGCGCAGCCGCATCACCGTGCCCGCGGATATCCCAGACGAGCTGCGCACCGAGCGGGTCCTGGCGGACGAAAAGGTCAAGAGCTATATCGAGGGACTCAAGGCCTTGGGCAACGTGACCGTGAGCGTAATAAACGCTAGGGCTGTTTCGAACGTTGTGGCTAAAGTGGTAACCTTTGATGCATCAAAGCGGAAGGAGCCTTAGGGCCTGCGCCATTCTCTCCACTCGGAAAACAGAGCCTCGACAGGATATAGGTGTCCCTCAAGCTTGTAATTATCGTCGTGAAGTAGGAATCGAATCAGGGAATGTCCCGCGTCTCGCCCACGTTCGAAGGCTTCCGCGCGGCGCTTCGCCGGCCCTCGCTGACGTTCGCCGAGATCGCCTGGCGCTGGACGGCCGGCGCAGTCGCCTGGGCGTTGTCTCTTTTCTGGTTCATCGAATATCTCGCCACGCTGCCGATGTCCAACGCGGATGCGACTCTGCTCTCGACAAGACAGCCCTTACTCGTGGGAAGAGCGATCGCACGCATCCTTCGCGGCAGCCTGAATCGAGGCGTGCTGGCCGTGTCGCTCGCAGTGATCGCGCTGTCGTTGCTCTGGATCGCGGCCGCGTCAATGGGCCGAGCCACCACAGTCCGTGCTCTGTTCGACTACTTCCGTAGAGGCGTTGCCAGCACCGTCTCTGCCACGCATGACCGAACAAAGCCGCTGCCATTGCGTTCCCTGATCGGGCTCAACCTCTTCCGCGTTGCCGTAGTGTTGTCCTCGCTCCTCGCCTTTGTGGGCGCGGCAGTTCTTGCCGGCTTCGCCTCTCCCGATCGAAATCCTCAACCTGGCCTCGCCTTCGTCCTTTTTCTGCCGCTGGCCGGATTGATCTGCTTGGTGTGCTGGGCGCTGAACTGGCTGCTCTCGATGGCCTGCATCTTCGCTGTCCGCGACGGTGAAGATGTATTGAGCGCGCTTTCCGCCGCCGTCACTTTTTCCCGAGAACGCTCGGGGCCAGTGTTCGCTGTGAGCACCTGGACCGGGTTAGCGCACCTCGCCGCCTTCAGCGTCGCTGCGACCGCTCTTTCGCTGCCGCTCGCTTTCATCCAAATCGCTCCGAAGCGGCTCATCCTCGCCACCGTGATTCTCGGGACGCTCGCGTATTTTGCCGTCGTGGACTGGTTGTACATGGCGCGCCTCGCCGGATACATCAGCATCGCCGAAATGCCGGAGAATTGGGCTTCATCCGCGTCACTGTCGGCTCCTCCGCCCCCGGGTGAGCGGTTCGCGCCCGGTCCGTTACAGACTACAATCGACCGCGAAGAATCAATCCTCAGCGATATCCTGATCTAGGTCGTGTAGAGGTAGTCCTTTACACGGGCCATGCGATTTGAGAAACTCATCGGTGGAAACCCAATCCCTGCTCCGCCAATCCATCGTCATCCTCGACTTTGGCGCGCAGTATACACAGCTCATCGCGCGCCGCATTCGCGAACAGAATGTTTTCTCCGTGGTGCTGCCCTGCACGGCCTCTCTTGCCGAGGTGAAGAGCTGCGCGCCCGTAGGCATCGTGCTCTCGGGAGCACCCTGGTCGGTTTATGACAAAGACGCGCCGCCCGCGGACCCGAGGCTTTTCGAACTAGGCCTGCCCGTGCTCGGCATCTGCTACGGGCTGCAGTTCATGGTGCACACCCTCGGTGGCATGGTGCGTCCGGCGGACAAGCGCGAATACGGCCACGCGGAAATCGACATCGTCGCCGAGTCGTTGCTGTTCCGCGGACTGCCGAAACGGCAGGCGGTGTGGATGTCGCATGGCGACGAGGCGCTCGAATTGCCCCCTGGATTTGAACTGACGGCGAAGACGGCCCATGCTGTCGCGGGCATCCAGAACGTCGCGAAGAAGTGGTTTGCGGTGCAGTTCCATCCCGAGGTTCACCACACACGAAACGGCACGGAAATTCTGCGCAACTTTGTCTTCCAGATCTGCGGCGCGAAGCCCGTATGGACGCCGCAGCACTTTATCGATTCGACCGTCGAACAGGTCCGGCAGCAGGTGGGCAAGGGACGCGCCATCTGCGCGCTTTCAGGTGGAGTGGATTCCTCCGTCGCAGCGGTGCTCGTCGATCGGGCGCTGCGCGATGCCAGCGGCAAGCCGCGACTGACCTGCATCTTCGTGAACAACGGCGTGCTGCGCAAGAACGAGTTTGAGAAAGTGCAGAAGACGCTGCACGACAAGCTTGGCCTGCGCGTCGACGCGGTGGACGCGACAGGGCGTTTTCTAAAAAAACTTAAAGGCATCGCTGATCCCGAGAAGAAACGCAAGATCATCGGCAACGAATTCATCAAGGTGTTTGAGCAAGAGGCGCGACGCATCGAGAAGGAAGAAGGCAAGGTCAAGTGGTTGGTGCAGGGAACGCTTTATCCCGATGTGATCGAGTCGCGCTCGGTGCGAGGGCCGTCGCAGGTCATCAAGTCGCACCACAACGTGGGCGGACTGCCGGAAAAAATGAAGCTCAAGCTGATCGAGCCGCTGAAAGATTTGTTCAAGGACGAAGTCCGCAAGATCGGCCGCGATTTAGGAATGCCGGAAGAGATTTTGCAACGGCAGCCCTTTCCGGGCCCCGGTCTGGCGGTGCGCGTTTTGGGCGAAGTCACGCCGGAGCGTTTGGCAGTGCTGCGCGAGTGTGACGACATTGTGGTCGCGGAGGTGAAGAACGCCGGCCTCTATACGAAAATCTGGCAGTCGTTTGCCGTATTGTTGCCGGTGATGTCGGTGGGCGTGATGGGCGACATGCGGACGTACGCTTATGCATGTGCAATCCGGGCGGTGAGTTCGGAAGATGGCATGACCGCAGACTGGGTTGAGTTGCCACACGAAGTACTGAAGAAAATCTCCACGCGGATCGTGAATGAAGTCAAGGGTGTGAACCGCGTGGTTTACGACATTACGTCGAAACCTCCAGGCACCATCGAGTGGGAATGAGGTAGCTTCGGCCATTAGCTCTTGGCTCTTCGCTTGAGCTGGCGCAGGGTTCGTTGAGCTCAGGATTGGTCGCGGTGAACGGTCTCCATGGAGAAAGCTGGCAAGCAGACGGCCATGTATTCAGCCCCGCCTTCGTGGGGAGTGGAGTAGCGGATCCACTCGCCGGCGTGGGCGATGATGGCTTGTCCGGCGGCGACGTCGATGGATCCATTCTTGTGTTCTACGCGCAACATGCCCTTGAGGACGATGGTGAATTCGTCGAAGGCGGGAGTCTGGCCGGGCTCGAGCCATCCCGCGGGGCTGCGCATGTGGGCGATGCTGGCGGCGGAGGTTTGCGAGTTGACGCGGCCGATGTATTCGTCGATGAGCTTGGGTTGGTTGCCGGCGGATGGGANNTATCAGTGTAACGCGGCGGAGAGATCGAAGAAAACTCTCCGCCGATTGAAAAGCGAACCGACGAGCCAGCCACTATGGGCAGGGATGAGCGGTGGGTGGAGTTGGCGGGATGCCGGGGATATGGATGGGCGGAGTGCCGGGCGAGCCGGGGATATCTGTGCCGGGAGTGCCCGGCGTGCCCGGGGTCCAGCAAGTGCCGGTGTCGGGCGGCGGAGGCGGTGGTTGCGGGCGCCGTGCGATGGGCTGTTCCGGTACCGGCTGTTGCTCGGATTGGCGCACTGCATCGGCGACCTGGTCCTGTTCAAGAGTGAGTGGGTGCTCGAGAACCATCTCGACGGGTGAGCCCACATCGAGGAAGAAGTTGTGAGTATTGAAGAGCAGCGGGAATGAGGCGATGGCGCCTACGGCTCCGCCGACCATGGCGCCGATAACGGTGCCTTTCGCTGTGCTGCCGGGGGCGGTTACGCTGGATGTAAGGCACCCCGGCGGGGGTCCAGTACAGCCGGACGGGATCGAGCTCGTGAGAGTGTCGGGTTGCGAATTGGCGGCGAAGTGTCCGATCAGTGCGCCGATGCCCGCACCCGCTGCCGGCAGGGCGAATGCACCGACGGCCCGGCCGTTGCCGGGGTCTTTCAGGGCATAACCGTCAGGGCTCTCGAGGGTCACAGGCCCGGCGACAGGAGCTGTGTAGCCGTCAGGAAAGGTTATCGACATGGATTGCAACCGCAGTTCCCCGCGGCCGCCGTGACGCTCGAGCTTGTCAACTTTTCCTTGAACAAATGTGCCAGGCGGGATGACCACTTCGTTGCTGGCGGTGACGGGAGAAACGACTTGCGCGTAGATGTCGTCTCCCCGACGGAGGTCGCGGGTCCGGATCGGCTGCGTTAGCACTAGAGCCATCCTGTTCCCGGCAGCAACGGTCACTGTCGTGGTGTCGGTCGCGGATTTTGCGGATGAGAGCGCGCCCTGGGCGCTGGTTTGCGAATCCGGTTGCGGAGTTGTCGGGGGAGTCTCCTGCGCGAGGCTTAAGATAGCTAAGAGCAGCGTTGGGGTTAGGGCGATGCCTTGCCTGATTTTTGTTTTGGCCAGAGACAGAAACGCTGTGGTCGAGAGGGGGCGAGGGCTGCGATTGCCTGCAGACATCTGGTGCCTCCGATTGAAGGCTGAAAGCCTTCCGCTCACGTGGCGATTGGAGAGTCTTAGTCCGCTCTCTGGCGCATTTAGACCTGGGAGCATCGGGGAGGTCACCTAGAGATTGGTAAAGAATTGCAAAGAGTCTGTAAAAGAGAGGCAGAGAGTGCGATTGAAATCACAACTGGCTTCGCGGCGCCTAGTCTTCCACCGGAGTATCGGGCAATCATTTACAATCGTCCCCTATGTTCTATCGCTCGGACAATCGTGCTGCAGATCAACTGCGGCCGTTTTCGATCATTCCTGACTTCATTACTACGGCGGAAGGGTCGGTATTGATTGAAGTGGGCAACACGCGGGTGATTTCGACCGCGTCGATTGAAGAGACGGTGCCGTCATTTCTGCGGAACTCCGGCCAAGGATGGATCTCGAGCGAGTATGCAATGATTCCGCGGGCGACGCTGACGCGCACGCCGAGGGAAGTGGCGAAAGGGCGGGCCAGCGGGCGGACACACGAAATCCAGCGCCTGATTGGGCGGTCGCTGCGCGCCGTAACCGATCTGGCGCGGCTGGGCGAGCGTACGATCTTGATTGATTGCGACGTGATTCAGGCCGACGGCGGGACGCGTACGGCGTCGATTACGGGGGCATTCGTGGCACTTGGCTTGGCGCTGGAAAAGTTGGTGGAGGCTGGAACTTTGACTTCGGTTCCACTGAGAGATTTCGTGGCGGCGGTGAGTGTGGGAATTGTGGATGGGGAAATCCTGCTTGATCTTTGTTATGAAGAAGACTCGCGCGCCGATGTCGACATGAATTTTGTGATGACCGCCGGGCACAAGATGGTAGAGGTGCAGGCGACCGCGGAGCGCCAGGTTTTCGACGACGTGCAGTTCGCGAAGATGCTCGGGTTGGCCCGGCAGGGCGTCCAGGCGCTGATCGCCAAGCAGCAAGCAGTGTTGAGCCGGCTGACGTTGCGGCAGTAGGTGGCCAGGGCGAGAGCAACCCGCAGACGCGACCCGGCAACCAATTGAGGCGCGCGTCTCGATTCCCGGAGAGATGAGCTAGCTTAAGAAATCGACCACAAAGGAGCACCACTTAAGATGAACAGCAAGTCGCGTTTTCTCAGTTCCTGTCTCCTGGCGGCCGCGCTGGCGTGTTCGGCATTGGGCACGGCATGCGAACATCATTACCGTGTCTATGACCCCTACTACAATGACTACCACGTCTGGAACGACCAAGAGGTCGTTTACTACAACCAGTGGGCCCGCGAGAACCACCGGGATGAACATCGAGACTTTCGCAAGCTGCCCCCTGAAGACCAGAAACAGTATTGGAATTGGCGCCACAGTCATGGGGACCACGACCACCACTAGGTAGCCGTGTCGCTTCGATCCGCAGGGGCCGGTGCCGATGGGCTCGCCTGCTCGAGATCTTGGAGAAAACGCGTAGCCGCCCTCGGCTGCGCGTCGCGAGTTCGACTCCGGAGTTGTCGACTTGGCTGATTTCCCGGCTGGCAGCGATCTCATAAATGCGTCAGTAGGGTTCAGCCCTCATGTCATATAATGGAACGGTTCCGCCAGCTTGATCCCAGCCGCATCGGAAGCCTGTGCGCCTATCACTCGACACTCGTGAGGTCGGCCGCGTCACCATCGTGCACTGCAACGGCCGAATTGTTGCAGGTGGCGAAAGCGAGGCTCTGCGTGAGCACATTGTCCACTTATTGCGCGACCGCCGCAGCATCGTCCTGCACCTCGGTGAGGTCACGTTCATTGATAGTAGTGGACTCGGGACCATGGTTCGAATCCTCACGACCACCCGCCAAGCGCGCGGAGAACTGAAGCTGTGCAACGTTCCGGAGCATGTGCGCAAGGTGCTGGAGTTGTCGCACCTGAAGCAGTTGTTCGACACGCAGGAATCGGAGGAAGCAGCGGTCGCCGCCTTTTACCGCCCCGGCGCCCGTGCCGAGGAGCCGGCCTCCACCGGCCCCAGTATTCTCTGCCTCGACGGCAACGCCGACGTGCTCGCTTATCTGCGCGAACTGTTGCGCCGCTCCGGATACGACGTGAGCACCAGCAGTCACCGCGGCGATGCCCTGATGCTGATGCGCGCCACGCGTTTCGATCTCTTGCTGGCTGGCCCTGACATGACCTCGTCCCCGGCTACGCAACAAGCCTTTCAGGCCGCCTGCGCTAAGCTCCCGGTAATCGAGCTCGGCAACGATTTTTCCACCCTCGATGCCGGGGAAGCCGGCGCCGGCTTGCTCGAAAAGATCGAGGCCCGCCTCAAGCCAAAGATTGCATGACGTGGAACAGGGTGGCCGCAGTGTTTGGGCCAGTGCCTTCACCGCAGAAACACGTGCGCTTCATCCTCTACCCGAATGTTTGATTTCCGCCGCGTACCACTGGCCACGTTGTAGGCAACCAGCAGATGTCCTTCCTCGATGAGAATCTCCTTGTCGCTGATCCAGCCCACTAGCGTCGCGTGCGGGAGAAACGCGATGCCCCGCGGTATATTTTCTACGCTCTTCACCTCGGCCGCCGGCAGATCCAGCAACGCTTTGCGAATGCGCTGCGACTCTTCCGGGTTGGCCTGTCCCTGCTCGGCAAGCTGAACGGGCGTGTTCGCCTGCGAAGTCGCGGCGATGGTCAACGCCACAGAGCCGAGGTCGGGCGACAGCTTGCCGTTCTCGGTGTAGAAGCTCACGTCGTAGTCGGGATTCTTGTACGCGGCCTGCTCATCGAACACCGTCATTGGCTTGCCGTGGAGACGCAGCAGAGTTTGATCATCGCTCTGATTCTCCCAGCCGCAGCAAGCCGTATCGGGTATTGCTTCCAGAATTGCGCTGGTATTTGCCGCGTCCAGCACGCGCCGCAGCGGGGGATCGAGTGGCGTCGCCGTCCATTTGCCGGCGTTTTCCTCGTACAAAGAGGTCGCCTTGTAAAGCGGTTGCGTCTTCGCTGAGACGAACTGCTTCAGCAGAAAAAACTTGCCCACTCCATCGTCGGGAATCCACACCTCGCCGTAGGGGCAAGTGTCCTCACACCCACCCGTCGGACACGAGCAATCGGGCAGCATGATCGAGCCCACGTCCTCACGTCCCGTACCGGCGAGATCAGTCCGCCAGCTTAGCCATGTCGTCTTGGTGGAGAGATCGACGCCGTCGCGCTGCAGCCGGCGCGCCTGGTTCGAAAACCAGAACAGATGCATGCCATCCGCCGATAGATAAGGTACCGGCGCTGATTCGGTGATGGCGAGATTCGATCCCGTTGTGGAGGTTGTACGGGCGACCTCGCGCGCCAGTGTCGTTGCCGTGTGGCCATCCCAGAGCCACACCTTCCGCTCGGCTGCGAGATCGCCTTCCGCAAGCGGCAAAGCCACAGAAGTGGCAAACAGCATCTGCCCGAGATGGTTGACGGAGAAGTCCAGCGGCGACGCCACGGCTTCTGCCGGAACCTTCACCGTCTGCTTGACGGCAAAGGTGGCGGAATCGTACTGCACCATCTCGCCGGGCGCTCGCAGCACCCATATGCTCTTGCTCTGCGCGGTCATGGATACAGCCAACAAAAAAACAGCGCAAAATGCTCGAAGCGTTTTGTGCAGGATCGGTGTTTCCCTTTGCGTGAATGGTTTTGGCATGAATGCAACGTCCCGCCCNNATGATTGTAAATCGTGGACTCGCTGGCTCCGCAGCTCTTGCGTACAATGGATGCTGAAATCATGAGCACCCATCCCGAGAACCCAAGGACAACCACCTCCCATCCCCCTGTCCGTCCGCAGACCACCTCCGTCGAGATTCCTGCCGTACCGCTGACCACCGAGGGCTACTGCGTACTGCACCAGATGATGCGTTTCCGTTGGACGGCCTGGCGGGCCCTGCCTGATGCCGCGCGATCGGTGATCGCTGAGGAAGCGGCGTCGGTACTGGGCGAAATGGAAAAGAAATCCGGAGGAGAATCCGCGCTTTTTTCGCTGATCGGCCACAAAGGCGATCTGCTGCTGGTGCACTTCCGCAACTCCTTCGCCGACCTCAACCAGGCGGAACTCACGCTGGCCGGCCTGCGCTTGAGCGATTATCTCGAACCCACATCGTCTTATCTTTCGATCATTGAACTCGGACTCTACGACTCCACGGTCAAGATTTACAAAGAACTAACGGAGCAGGGCATCCAACCGCACTCGGACCAGTGGAAGGCGGAGATCGAATGCAAACTTGACCGCCATCGAGAGGCGATGCGTCCTCGGCTGTTCCCCGAGATCCCGCCGAACCGGTACATCTGCTTTTATCCCATGAATCGGCTCCGAGGTGAAGACAAGAATTGGTATACGCTCCCAATCGAAGAGCGCGCCCGCCAGATGAACGAGCANNATTGGGAGTGGGGCGTCGATCTTTTCGCCGACGATCCGCTCGTCTTCAAGAAGCTGATCTACGAGATGCGCTTCGATCAAGTCAGCGCCGTGTATGCGTTGTTCGGCACGTTCTACCTGGGAGTGCGTTGCCGGGCGGCAGCGTTGCAGAAATTGTTGAGCGGAGAACTGCCGATTTAGTTGAGTTTGACACAACAAACCCTGTCACCACAGAG
>PMHI01000602.1:14253-22263 GCA_003156615.1 Acidobacteriaceae bacterium
AATTTCTGGAAAGCAATCGCGCATGATCCGGTCACGCTGAAACGCACCTGGGAAGACATCAAACAGATCATGGCCCCCGGCGCGCTTGACCCGCTGACCAAAGAGATGATCTATGTCGCGGTAAGTGTCACCAACCAGTGCGGCTACTGCATCGCCTCGCACACCGTATCGGCGCAGAAGAAGGGCATGACCGATGCCATGTTCACGGAGTTGATGTCGGTCGTCGGCATGGCCAACGAGACCAATAAGATGGTCACCGGCTATCAGGTCGAGATCGACGAGCAGTTTAAGAGCGGTCGTTAGTCGTTGGTCGTTGGTCGTTGGTCGTTGGCGGTTGGCGGTTGGCGGTTGGCGGTTGGCGGTTGGCGGTTAGATGAGACATGTGGGGACAGCCGCCCTCCGCTTGGCCTGCCTTGCGGAAAGCGCGGCCGGGCTTATTCGATTGGCGCAGACACACTCACACGCGTCGAAACTTGAACTCACACAACCTCATATCCACGCGTCGCCCGCGGAAGCGCACGCTCTCGGCTTCTAGCCGCAGTCGCTGTTCGGTGGCTGAATCGCCGCGCAGCTTGATCTCTCCGCCCGCCCCTAACACGCGTTGCCAGGGCAATCCGAATCCGCGACGGAGTACCCCCGCCACCTGCCGCGCCGCTCCCGGAAGTCCCGCCGCGCGCGCAACCGCTCCGTAGGTGGACACCTTGCCCTTGGGAATGCGCCGAATGACTGCTTCAATGCGAATTCGCGTCTTCGACGATTGATCTGCATCGCCCGGAGACGATTCATCCCGACGCCTCTTCCCTCTACGCTCTCGCGAGTCTCTACTTCCCTGCTTCACAGCCGAATCCATCCCGCGCGAATCAGCCACAATGAGCCCACTGAAACCAGCAACCATAAAATGATTCCCTGCAGCAATGGACGATGCCCCACCTGCTTGATCGTCGCCACCGAGATGCCGGTGCCGATCAGGAACAGAGTGGCCGTCAATCCAATCTTCGCAACGTGCACCGCGATTCTATAAGCGTGCGCCCCAGCCGGCAGATACGTGTTACAAACCGCCGCCAGACAAAACAGGCCAATAAACCAGGGCCACTGAATCTTCGCTTTGGCGCCGCGCACCACCGCCGTCCCGAGCGAGAGTGGAACAATCCACAAAGCCCGCGCCAGCTTCACCGTGGTCGCGATGGCCAGGGCCTCGGCGCCATACTTTGCCGCCGCCCCCACCACCGAACTGGTGTCATGAATGGCCAGCGCCGCCCACAGTCCAAACTGCGATTGCGTCAGCTTCAGCGCTGCGCCGATGGCGGGAAAAATAAGCAGCGCAACGGAATTCAGCACGAATACGGTTCCGAGCGCCACGGCCATCTCTTCGTCGCTCGCTTCGGTGATGGGCCCGACGGCGGCAATGGCGCTCCCGCCGCAAATCGCCGTGCCCGTAGAAATGAGAAATGCCGGAACTCTCTGCACGCTCAGCAGCGCGCCCAGACCCATGCCAACGAGCAGTGCGAAGCTGATGCCCAGCAAGGTGTATAAGAAGCCGCTCCGCCCCGTTCGCACCACTTCGTGCAGGTTCATCCCAAAGCCCAGCCCTACCACCGAGGCCTGCAGCAGAAATTTGGAGAACCTCTTCGCTTCGCGGCCATAGGGATGAGGAAAAGCTAAGCCAAATACCAGTCCCATCGCCAGCGCTACCGGCGGAGAGACAAAGCCGCTGGCACTCACCAGCAGGCACAGAAGAAAGACGATGCGAGGAAGCATTCGAAGCAGAATTTCGGGAAAAACCCCGGCGCCGCTCATGCGCCGCAGCCTAAGCACCGCCGACCACGCGCCGCGGTTCCTGGCGGTGGCCCGCGCCACCGCTGATGGGACCTGGGCTAAGCCGCCTTGCGGAAAGATTCGATGGCTTCCGCCTCTGAGTCGTATACGTCGAAGACCGTGAGCAGTTTGGTGACCTGCAGCAAATCGCCCACCCGCTTGGTCAAGTTCGTCAATTTGATCGTGCCGCCCGCGTTTTGCGCAGTCGTGCGCAGCGCCACCAGCGTGCCCAGCCCGCCCGAATCGATATAACTCACCTCGCCCAGGTTGAGCACGATGCGGTTATTCTCCGTCACAGCCTTCTTGACGGTCTCCCGCAGCAGCGAAGACTCTTCGCCAAATACAATCCGGCCATTGCAATCCACGACCAGAATTCCATCTTTCGTTCGTGTTGCCAGCTTCAGTTGCATAGCACGCTCCTTTGCGGCCCGCAGCAAACTCCGCTAGAACCAGACCGCTCCCGCACTCCGGTTGACGAACCAGCCTATCGCTTGCGCGGCGGTTTTAGCAAGCACCCTGGGTGAAACCGGCGTCGCGAGCCCCCCTCCAATCACGTATAATCGTCCTTCCTGCTCATGAGCTACACCGTCCTGGCGCGCAAATATCGTCCGCAGAAATTCTCCGAGGTCATCGGACAAGAGCACGTCACACGCACTNNCGCATTCTGGCCGCGGCCTTGAATTGCCGCTCATCCGACAAACCGGTCGCCGAGCCTTGCGGCATCTGCGAGTCCTGCACAGAGATTCGCGCCGGCAACGCCGTCGACGTGATCGAGATCGACGCTGCCACCAATCGCGGCATCGACGAAATCCGCGAACTGCGCGAAGCCGCGCGCTACCGTCCGGCGCGCGACCGCTTCAAGATTTATATCCTCGACGAAGCGCACCAGATTACCGACGCCGCCTTCAACGCTCTGCTCAAGACGCTCGAAGAACCTCCCGACCACATCGTCTTCATGCTGGCGACCACGCAGCCCGAGGACATTCCTCAGACCATCCGGTCGCGCTGCCAGCACTTTAGTTTCCGCGCCGTGAAGTTCGACGACATTGTCGGTCAATTGCGCGATCTCGTCGGGCGCGAAAAGATCGAAGCCGATGACGATGCGCTTGCGCTGCTGGCCGAAGCGGGCGACGGCTCCATGCGCGACGCGCTGTCGATTCTCGATCAGGCGATTGCATCGTCCAGCGGAAAGATCACCGCCAACTCCGTGCGCAACCTGGTTGGCGCAGCGCCGGCGCACGTTCTCGAAGGAGTGATGCAGGCGGTCGCTCAGGGCGCCAGCGAAGAAGTGCTGCGGCAAGTCGACCACCTCATCAGCGAGGGCCACAGCCCCACCCACTTCGCGCGCCAGATGGTCCGCTTCCTGCGCAACGCCACTGTCGCCAAGATTGCGGGTAAAGACTCTTCCCTGCTGCAGATGTCCAGCGAAGAACGCGAGCGCGTGGAGCGCGTGGCGGGCCTATTTGGCGAAGAAGACCTCACTCGTCACCTGCAAATCATGCTCCGGACGCACGGCGATCTGGGATACAAGCAGGAGCAGCGCTTCCACCTGGAACTTGGCCTGCTCAAGATGGCGCACGCCCAACGGCTGCTTCCGATCGAGCAACTCCTCAGCGACGTGGCCGCTTCTTCGAGTGTTGCAGGAGCGCCCAGAAACCCGGCACGGCCTTCGATCGTTCCTTCGACCGCGGCTGCGGCATCCGGCGGGGCCGAGACTCGGCGCTCGCAGGGGGTTGCGCCATCTCGCTCCAATGTTTCCCCGTTCGACGCCGATTCCGCCCGCAAAGGCGAACCCCGGCAGGAAGTCGCAACCGACCCGGCTCCCGGCAGCGGCCCGCGCATAGTCGCAGGTGGAAGCTCAACTGCGCGAGTGGTCATGGGCGCCGCTGCCCCCGCAAATCTCAGCGAAGACGCGCCTGACTTTCAACCCGGGGCGCAACCTGAACCGCAGGTGCAGATGCCGCCGCAGGTTTCAGCATCCCAACCAGCGGCCACGCCGTCGGGCGCGCCGATTGAGAAGCTGCGGAGTACCGTGCTGCAAGCGCTCACCGATAGCAATCAACGCGTCCTCGTCTCGATGCTCGAAGCGGGCGAATGGTCGGTGGAAGGAAACGAAGTGGTGGTCAGGGTGTCGGAGTCGCAAACCGTGGTTGACATGTCGGTGGGCGCCGAGACCCGGCGGCTGGCGGTTGCTTCTGCCAGCGGCGTTTTAGGCCGGGCCGTCAAGCTGAAGGTGGTCGGGGGAGCGCCGGTGAAGGCTGCGGAAGGAAAGCGCAATGGCGGAGGCAGACCCAATGGCGCAAGCCCGGCAATCGGCCGGAGCCGCGCCGAGCAGGATGCTGTCGTCCGCCGGTTGCAGGAGAAGTTCGGCGCCGAAATTCGGACGGTAATTGATTACAAAGAGAGGCGTTGAGAATCAGGGGGTTTATGGGCGGATTCAATCTGCAAGAGCTGATGTCGAAAGCGAAATCGCAGTACGACACCCTGCAGAAGAAGATGCAGGAGACCGTGGTGGAGGCCTCGTCGGGCGGGGACACGGTTACGGTGAAAATGGATGGCCGCAAGCAACTGCTCAGCCTGCGCATCGATCCTGAAGCGGTGAAGACGGGCGACGTGGAGATGCTCGAGGATTTGGTGCTGGCCGCGATCAACGAAGCCGCTCGGAAGATCGACGGGGCGATGCAGTCGACGGTGGGCGGCATGCTTGGCGGGCTGGGCATCGGCGGACTCTAGGTGTTGAATCACGTTTCCGGTTCCCGGTTTCGAGAGCCGCAACGACTGGAAACCAGAAGTGGAAACTTCAGATTTCTGATTTATTGACTCAACCAGACAAATCCTCATGTCGAAATTTGCGGAGCCGATGTCACGGCTCATAGACGAATTGAAGAAGCTGCCGGGCGTGGGATCGAAGAGCGCGCAGCGGCTGGCATTCTACATTCTGCGCGCGAGCGACGAAGACGCCGAGGCGCTGGCGGCGGCGGTGCGCGATGTCAAAGCCAACCTGCGCCTCTGCTCGGTGTGCAATAACATCACCGACGTCGACCCGTGCGTCTATTGCACCAGCCTCACGCGCAACCAGCGACTGGTCTGCGTGGTCGAGGAGCCTACAAACATTGCCGCCATCGAGAAGACCAAGCACTTTAATGGGGTTTACCACGTGCTGCATGGATCGATCTCCCCGCTGCACGGCGTGGGACCTGAGCAGTTGCGCATCGCCAATCTCATCACGCGGGTTGAGGCCGGCAACTTGGATGAGGTGATCATTGCGACCAATCCAACGGTGGAAGGCGAGGCCACGGCCACTTATCTTTCGCAGCAGCTCAAGCGGGCGGGCGTGAAAGTGACGCGCATCGCCATGGGCATCCCAGTCGGTAGTGACATCGAATATACCGATGAAATCACCATGCTGAAAGCCATGGAGGGGCGGCGGGAGCTGTGAAGGCGTTCCGCTCCTAGCTCAAGCCTATTCAGATTACCGGGGCGGCGCCACGGCTTCTGGGTCTGGTTCCAGAAACACGTTCAGTTCTTCTTCCATGGCAGCTAGCCCCTCGGGAAGGGCGCCGCGGTTGTATTCGGCCATGCGGTTCTTCCACTTGAGGAAGTCGGTGATGCTTTGCGGTTCGACGCGGACCTCGACGCGGCGCAGGCTGGCGAGCAGCAGATTCATTTCGTAGCGGAAGCCGGTGGCGGTGCGGAGATTCTTCGCAGCAGGATGCGCCGTTTCGATTCGGCCGCGACGGAATTCGAGTAATCCCCAAGCCTGAGGCAGTTCCTCGCGGTCGACCAATCCGGCGGGAACCAGATAGAAGCGCTCGCAGCCGACTCCCAGCTCCGGCTCGAGGCGGAAGGGCTTGGCCCGGTCGGCGAGGAAGTCCGCGCGGGTAACCTTGCACTCGACCAGGACGGAATGGCAGGGGCGCTTCCAGCCGATGGCGTCGGGCATTTCGCCGCTGACGCAGGCTTGCTCGGAGAGTACTACTCCGCAGCGGTAGAGGCGCAGCCAGTGGACGGCTTTTTCGACGAGTTGGGCGTGAGTCATGGATGCGGCTTTCGGACTTCGACCGACAATGGGCACAAGAGTATTTGTATCCGGAGAAGCGGACCCGCGGAAGTGACCGATTCGCTTCCAGCCGCAAATCATCTTCCGGAGGTGCCAAGATTCGTAGAAGAGCGGTCAGGCAGTCTTCTGCTGGGCGACTCCGGTTGAGATCGCCTGCGCTCTCGCGCGCTTGGTACGGACCAGGGAGATCAGCTCCAGTGACAGGGCGAAAGCCCGGCAGCTCGCCATGGGGTTGGCTGACGGGTGGTCGGTTATCCAGCCAACGAATGACTTGCGCTCCAATGCAAAGCAACTCGTCGATCGTTACGAGTTGCGGGCTCGAGACGCGCTGCAGGTTGCGGCAGCTCTGGGGTGGTGCGAACGCATCCCGCAGGGGCTGGTTTTCTGGCCGCCGATCAAGAGTTGTGCGCGGTGGCTGTGCTCCGCAGATTTGACGGGGAAGCGGATCTAGGATTAGGGTGTTTTCGGGCTGAAGAAAGAAACTTTCGACTTAAGCCCTTAAGGAGACTGGGAAAAATGAAACGCATGATCCGAGCATCTCTGGCGCTTCTGCTTCTGAGTGCATTGGGCTGGGCGCAGGACGCGGTCAGTGCTGTCCATGGGACCATCACCAAACTGGATTCGGCCACCAAAACGGCTGTCGTCAAGACCAAAGATGGCGTGGAGCACTCAATCAAGTTTGTCGACAAGACCACGGTCCACGGTACCGAGGAGACGGCCACGGGCACGAAAGACGCCTTTCACGGACTGACAGAAGGCACGGAGGTGGTGGCGCACTACACCGCCAAGGGTACGGAGAAGACGGCGGTCGAGGTCGATAAAGTCGGCAAAGATGGTATTAAATCGGTGGACGGAACCATCACCCATATCGATCGCGCCGGCAAGACTCTGGCGGTCAAGGCAGCGGATGGCACGGAAGACACATTTCGACTGTCCGGACATGCCGCAGCGGATGGAGGCAAGGACATCGCAAAGGGAGCCGAGAAATCCGCGAAGGTGACGGTCTACTACACCGAAGACGCCGGCAAGAAAATTGCCCACTTCTTTGAGGGGAGCTAAGGAGGCATTTTCACAATAGACAACACGTTAACGTCTTCTCAACTGCACACCAGGTTGCCGAACTGCAGCTTTCTTCATCGATCTGAATACGACGGGGCGGTGCAACACGGTTTCCAGCAGGTGGCGTTCGGCGGCGATGGTTTGAGCGGACGTTCCCAGAGGTGAATAGCCTTCGGCGACGATGACTAGAGCTGCGCTTGAGCGAGAGCCTGAAGTCTTGCGCAGAAATCCATTGGAACGTTGCCTGCGACTGTTTTTCGCTTTGATCGGAATATTTCCAACTTGAATGCGGCGGATGCGGCCGTCGTGGCTGGCGTCCAGGGCGTTGGCCAGGCGAAGGATGGCGGCAAGTTGGATGGTTGCTTTCTGCTCGTCGGGGAGAAGATCGCGCAGGCACTTGTGCTTGCGGGTGGGCAGGGCCCCGCGATGAAAGCGAGCGACGATGGCGGCGCGCTCGAGCTCTGCGGGCTTCCAGCCTAACGGATTGCCGTGGGCGCGAATCATTTCGAAGGAAGTCTTGTGATGTCCCTTCTCGCCTTGGGACTTGCCGACATCGTGCAGGAGAGCAGCGGCGAGCAGGCTGGAGCGGGCAGAGGCGCGGTCAAGGGAAGGCAGCCATCCGGAGGCCAGAAGGCCTTCATAGAGTTGAAGCGCCAGGCTGGCGACGCGCTCGGAATGGGGAAAGTCGGGATCGAGGCCGCTCGCCCAAAGCTTCATGCGGCGCGTAGCGAGGGCCTGAATCTGCCTGCCTTGGGGCAGCACTGC
The DNA here is from genome assembly GCA_003156615.1 of Acidobacteriaceae bacterium. Next base: position 21,953 of record PMHI01000602.1, read on the forward strand.
GCGCCAGACCTGCCAGAGAGAATCGGGGCCGATCATCTTCTTGCGGTAGCGATCGATGCGCTGCGTGCGTTCCTCGACAATTCGCTCGCGCCACTGCCGACGGGAACCTTCCTCGAGAAAAACGTGGCAGGAGACGGCTGTGGCCCAGAGCACGTCGAGGTCATGGACTTCGCCGAGCAAATCCTGCATTTCTTTGAGATCGTTACTCCAGGCCTTGTGCTCGGCGGGGAGGAAATTCTCGACGATGTAGCGGAAGCGCTTGAGTCCGATGCGAAGAGAATGGAAAGCGACCTGGGAGCGGTTGCGCAGGG
>PMHI01000615.1 GCA_003156615.1 Acidobacteriaceae bacterium
ATAGAAGAAAGGTATTTGACGCTGGCGCTATCTAGCGGCTCAAAGTCATGTTCGAGAAATTTTGTACTGACTTCGAGGCGCAACTCGTCGAGATGAACGGCGAGGCCGAACACGTACTCATCCACTCCCCGCCGAAGCACTCGGTGTCGAGCATGGTCAACAGTTTCAAAGGCATTTCTCCAGTCGGCTGTCCGTATCGAACGGCCTGATATTGAGAAACGCTATTGGAAGAATGTCCTGTGGTCGCCGTCTTACTTTGCCGCCAGTTGTGGCGGGGCACCGCTGGGCATCATCCAGCAATACGTTGAGCAACAAAAGACCCCGCTTTAACCGGCCTTATATCCCCGCCCTGAAGGACCGGGGCTTTACGGCCCGACTGGTAAGATCCCGAGTGCGGTTCTCCCCCCAGGGTTGGCAAATGCAAAGTCTTAAATCGCCCAGAGCGCGAAGAACAGCCGCGGAGGGCGAGGCGAAACCGCCCCAAGCGAGCCAGGCGCTGCCGGTGCTGGTTCTCGCGATTTGTGCAACCTTTCCGGCAAGGTATACTCAAATGTCCTAGGAGTCATCCGATACTTCATGAGACGTAGCTCGCCCTTTTGGGCCTTCAGTTTGCTTCTAGTGCTGCTGCCCACTACGGGCTGTCTGTTCCGCACACGGCCGGTGGAGGAAACGTACTCCAAGGCTCCACTCAAGGAATCGACCCAATCCGGATTGATTGAGAACATCAACCAGCAGGCAGAGAAGATCCAGTCGCTGCAGGCGACGGTGGATATTGATACTTCCGCAGGCGGCGTGAAAAAGGGCCATGTCACTGACTACAAGGAGATTCGGGGCTACGTGCTGGCGCGGAAGCCGGCGATGCTGCACATGATCGGGCTGCTGCCGATCGTGCGGACCACGGCCTTCGATATGGTGAGCAACGGTCAGGAGTTCAAGCTGTGGATTCCGCCGAAGAACCGGTTTGTGATTGGCAACAACGAAGCGCAGACGCAGAACGACGACCAGCCCATGGAAAATATTCGGCCTAAGGATATCTATGACGCGCTCCTGATCCGGCACGTCGATTCCGAGCACGAGATTGCTGTGCTCGAGAATAGCGAAGAGATTCTGCATGACGCCAAGGGGCATCGCGTCCTGCAGGAGGACTACGAACTGATCGTTATTCGCAAGAAGGGCGAGAACGCGGGTGTGTTGTCGCGTAAGATCGTGTTCAGCCGCACCGACCTGCAACCCCATCGCCAGTACATCTATGACGATCAGGGCAAGCTGGTGACCGACGCCCGCTACGCGAACTACAAGGAGTACGATGGCGTCAGCTTTCCATCGCGCATCGAGATTTTCCGGCCGCAGGAAGAGTACGACATCACGCTGAACATGCTGAAACTGGAAATCAACAAGCCGCTGCGCGATGATCAGTTTGCGCTGGAGCAGCCACCGGGGGCGGAGGTGGTGCATATGGACAAGCCGCAATCGAGCGCAGCGGCACCCCCGTCGTCGAGCATGAGCAAGCGTTAGCAGTAATGAGCAATTGGCAATGAACGACCGCCTTGTCGATCGAAGAGCAACGGGTCATTGCTAGCGCCAATTGCTGTCTTAGCTGACCGTCTTAGCTAACCCATGATGAATAAAATGATCGTCGCCAACCTCGTACACCGGCCGATCCGGTCGCTCATCAGCGTCGGGGCCATCGGCCTCGAAGTGGCGCTGATTCTGCTGATTGCCGGCCTCTGCTACGGCATTATGAACGATCAAAAGTATCGCAACGCCGGCATTGGATTCGATGTGATTGTGGAACCGCCAGGATCGTCGTTCTTTAACGGCATTAGTGGCGCCCCGGTATCGGTGAAGGTCGCCGACGTTTTGCGCCCCATGCCGCACGTGAAAGTAGTAAGTCCCGTAATCTGGCAGATCGCTACCGGCGGTGGGTTGGAAGTGATCGATGGCATCGATCTGGATAGCTTCGAAGCCCTGGGCGGACCGTTTCAATATCTGCACGGCGGACGGTTCCAGGGCCCGAGTGACATCCTGGTGGACGATTTTGTTGCCCGGCAGAAGCACGTGAAGGTCGGCGATACGATGGAGGTTCTGAACCACGACTTTCGCGTGGCCGGAATTGTGGAGAACGGTCGCGGGGCCCGTAAATTCATCCCCATGGACACTCTCGAGGAAATGATGGGCGCGAAGGATAAAGCCTCTGTGTTTTACCTGAAACTGGATAATCCGGAGCATGCCGCCGACGTGGTGAATGAAATCAAGCAGCAGCCGGGAATGGACAAGTATACGGTGCTGTCGACCGCCGATTATCTCAGCATGATGACTCCCAGCCATCTGCCTGGCTTTCGGCCTTTCATTGGGATCGTGATTAGCGTTAGCGTGATCATAGGATTTCTGGTGATCTTCCAGTCCATGTACGCGGCCGTGATGGAGCGCACGCGCGAGATCGGGATCCTGAAGGCGATGGGTGCGTCGAAGTTCTACATCGTGAATGCGATCCTGCGGGAGACTGGATTACTGGCCGTCGGCGGTATCGTGCTCGGTATCGGCTTTAGCTTCGCCGCCAGCTGGGGCATCCGCCACTTCTTTCCTCTAGTGCAGGTGGTGGTCAGCGCAGATTGGGTCGCCCGTGCCATGGCCATTGCGGTGGTAGGGGCAGTCGCAGGCGCACTGTATCCGGCATTCAAGGCGGCAGGGAAAGATCCGATTGAGGCGCTGGCGTACGACTGAAGGCAGTTCTGGCGCCTACCTCCTTACCTTCTCGCCATTAGCCCTTCCTTACGACGTGCCATTTACAATGGGCGCATGTCACTGCTTGATGTCATCATCCTTGCAATCCTGCAAGGGTTCGCCGAATTGCTGCCGGTGTCGAGCTCTGCTCACGTCATCGTGGCAGAGAAGCTCATGGGCCTCGATCCATCGTCGCCACCCATGACTCTGCTTCTCGTCATGCTCCACACGGGTACGATGTTCGCCGTAATCGTCTACTTCTGGCACATGTGGCGCGGCACATACTTCCAGAGTTCCGCTGCTTTCAAGAGGTTTGCCGGACTCCTCATCTTGGCGACGGTACTTACGGGGGTTGTCGGCGAAACAATCATCAAGATCATCGAAAAGACGGCTTTTCGAGGTCTGCCCCACGCCGAGATCGAGGAGCTTTTCAGCCATCTCGAACTCATTGCACCGGCACTCGCCGTAGCCGGAGTGCTGATATTGATCGCGGGCATTCTTGAAAAGCGGAAGCCTAAACAAAGTCTGACCGAAACCAACGACTTGAATACGCGACAGGCTGGTTTGATCGGGGCCGTGCAGGGACTCTGCCTGCCTTTTCGTGGTTTTTCCCGTTCGGGTGCAACCATCTCTGCGGGAATGCTGGCGGGGCTGGCAAAGTCGCGGGCGGAGACTTTCAGCTTCGCTCTGGCGGTTGTTCTAACCCCTCCGGTTGTCTTCCGTGAAGTGATGCGCCTCATCCACGCACAGCACATTAGCGGCACCGCCAACTTGGCTTCCGCCGTGTTCCCAAGCGTAGCGGGTGCAGTTCTTGCATTTCTTGCTGGCCTTCTAGCGTTGAGGTGGCTTAGCCGGTGGCTTGAGGGCGGGCGCTGGTATCTCTTCGGAATCTACTGCCTCGCGGCCGCGGCAGTGGTGGCAGGCTTACACCACGTAGGTTATTGATCCGTTGCGTAACTGTCGCAACCTCGCCTTAGTTGCTTATACATAGCCAAACGAAAATTTTGTTCTCGTTGTGTTCA
>PMHI01000667.1 GCA_003156615.1 Acidobacteriaceae bacterium
ACCGAAGGCGACGAAGAAATCAAAGAAGCCGCCGATCACGTCCTCTACGTTCCGGCCGCACCGGAAGAGCTCGCGCCGATTCTCGAAATCGTTCCCCTGCAGTTGCTGGCCTATCACATTGCGGTCCGCCGCGGATGCGATGTGGATCAGCCAAGGAACCTGGCTAAGTCCGTGACCGTGGAGTAGAAGCCTCCTGCCGTCGTAACTTTCGCTTCTTCGCCCGGTTGACCTTCATCCACATAACCAGTGGCTGCCTTTCAAACTCACGTTGCACGCCTCGTGCGCTCCGTGCCTCTATCGGAACTCACAAAACACCTGGAGTTCGAAATGATCGGCACGAGGAGCTTTGGGTTCGTGTCGGGTCAGTGGCTGTCGTTCCAACAAGTCAAGCCCCAGGGAGAGGAACTCACGCGCGCTTACTCGATTGCCTCCCCTCCAGGAGAGGATCCCCGCTTCGCGCTCTGCCTCAATCGCGTGCAGGACGGCTTCATGTCCAACTTTCTGTGCGATATGAAAGAAGGCGAGGAGATTCGGTGTCAGGGACCCTTCGGCGATTTTATTCTGCGGCCACCGATGCGCGATACGATCTTCGTCGCCACCGGCACGGGCGTCGCTCCCTTCCGCTCGATGCTCCACTGGCTGCTGGCGGATGAGTCACGGCATCAGGGAAAGGAGCTCTCGCTTTTATTTGGCAGCCGCTACGAAAAAGACATCTACTATGATGACGAGTTCCTGCGACTTGCTGCCGAACACCACAACTTTCACTATCTGCCGACACTGAGCCGCGGCAGCTCACAGTGGCGAGGCTTGCGCGGATACGTTCAGGAACATGTTGCGAGCATCGCGCAGCACGGGACGGATATGCCCGCCTACATCTGCGGACTCGACAAGATGGTGAAAGCGAACCGTGAACTCCTGAAGTCGCTGGGCTGGGATCGTAAGCGGATCCACCACGAAAAATACGATTGAGGCGGTCTGATCTCGAATTACTGGTGGTTGGGCGCGTATTCTCGCAGAGCATTGCGCAGCTGTCCAAGCACCCAAGCCAGCGCCCCAATCGCCGCAATCCATACGGCAAACGCGGTATTCACCAGCCAACCCGGCGCGGCTCCTACCCTTCGCAGCAGAAACGGCAGAAAATTCCAGGTCGTGATGTGAACGTAATCCCAGGGATCCCAGTGCATGGCCTCGGTGTTCAATCCCCAGGCATCCATCTTACCGAGTGCAAACGCCACCATGTTCTTCGCGCGCAGCGCAATGACGAACGTAGGATGGCCCAGTGTCTCCATCTGGTAAATCTCCAGCGGTAGCCAGAAGGCAAGCGAAGCAAGCTGAATGACAAGGCTGGNNCCAGTTCCACCGACGTCGAAACGTAACGATCACCCCAGGCAAAGTCGCCCGCCCAGTAGGTGTACCTCGCGTAAAAGCTGATGTAGCCGAGCAGCAACAGAAGCGAGGTCACACCATACGCTCGGACCTCCGGCGACAAGCGCCGCCACAACACTACCAGCAGCAGAATGGCCAGCACCAGAAGAGGATCGAAAAGAAAGATCGACTTCTCTGGCTTGAACAGCGCACCCAAGAAGCCTTCGTGAAAAGGAGTGCTCCAGGGAAAGTTCGCGGGCAGCGTCGGGTCCGCCAATCGCTGTTCCTTTGCAAAGGCCGATAAGTAGGTGTTCGTAAACGATCCAAAACGGTAGAACTGGTAAAGCCGGTCCACCAGCAGGAATACCGCATAGACGGGAGCGGCGACCTTGCAATAAGGTACAAACCGCCGCCAAAGTTCGCGCCCTCGCCCCTGTTCCAACCAAAGCACGAGCAGAAGAAAAACTCCGCCGGCCACTAGATCCAAGCCGGTGGTAAGCCGCGTCAGCAAGTTCAGCCCAAGCGCGGCGCAACCCACCCACAGCGCCCGCTTGCTTCCCGTCCGCAGCCATTCATATTGAAAAGAAAATCCGGCCAGCGTCAGCAGCATGATGTAATTGTTCTCCATCATGTTCTGCGTGTAGTGCAGGTGCGTGGTCAAGAACATCAGCGCCAGCACGCCCAGCACCGCTTCCCGCACGCTGAATCGCAATTGGCGAAGCAGGCGAAACGCCACCAGCGCTGTGAGCACATTCACCAGGATGCTGGTGCTGTAGCTGACCACAATGCTGCGCACCGCTGGATCATCGCTGTATTCAGAAAAAATGTTCCAGTGCGCGATCCAACTGCCCACCAGATCGGGAGGCAGCATCAGCAGGGACTGACCAATGCCATACCAGCTATAGAGCCGGCCTCCACGGCCGTGCAGACCGAACTCGGGATACTCGTAGGGAAATACCTGCGGCTCGGAAGTCCACAGCCAGTGCGTAGTTTGAAGCCGGTGCGTCGTATCGGCCGTGCCCAACTCGCCCGATTGCACCACGAAGGTGAGCAGCCCTGTTGCCAGACACAACAGGAAAAGCGGATCTCGCAGCCATCGTCGGACGGGCGAAGTCATCGTCTGGATGGTAATACATCAGGTCTCAGGAGTTGGGTCTCAGGCTTCGGCCTGAGGCCTGACACCGAGCACTCGAGACCCTTAAACGCTGCGGAGACAAAGAAGTGCCAGCCGCGCTACAATTCTCCCGTCCCAATCGACAGCCCAACACAAACTATCCAATGTGGTCGGGGACCCCTTCGCTGGGCTGCCAAATCTCATTTGGAAAGGTGTTCCATGAAAAAACTATTGCTAGCGCTGGTGCTCATCGCATCGGCAACGCTGTTTGCCCAAACCCCGTTCGATGGAACCTGGGTGGCAAAACTTGACACCGTCAAACTTCCCACCAAGCCCGAACAATACTCGTTGACCAATAACATGTATGAGTGTCTGACCTGCGTTCCGAAGGTCTCGGCAAAAGCTGACGGGACCGACCAGAAGATCGCGGGACATCCTTACTACGACACCATTGCTGTGAACGTGGTAAATGCCAGCTCGGTTGAGATCATCGAAAAGAAAGACGGGAAGGTGACGTACACCGACAAGGAAAACGTCTCGGCCGACGGAAAAACCCTGAACACCAAGTTCACGGATACGACCGGCACGCAGCCGGTGACGGGAGAAGCGACCTACACGCGAGTGAAGCCAGGCGAAGCCGGTTCGCATCCCGTGTCGGGATCGTGGCGCATTCAGAAGTACAACACTGTCTCCAACAACGGCCTCACCGTATCCTATCAGGGAACGACGGACGGACTGAAGATGTCGGACCTGAACGGCAACAGCTACGACGCGAAGTTCGACGGCAAAGAATACCCGATCCAGGGAGACCCGGGCCACACCATGGTTACGTTGAAACGGATCGGACAGGACACGATTGAGGAAACCAGCAAGCGGGACGGGAAACTAGTTGGCGTCGCAAAGATGACAGTTTCTTCCGATGGCAAGTCAATCCACGTTGACTACAACGATAAGCTGCGCGGGACCACCATGGCGTATGCGATGGAGAAGCAGTAATAGGTCAGAAGCGGCTCCGCCTGCTTCTGCCATCCGAATTATCAAACCCGCGTCCCCATCCTTTCGCGTTGGTGAAAGGGTGGGGACTTTGACTTTCCATCCAACCCACCTCAGACCACCATGGCGGACGCATTCCGCTACACATTCCGTGGAACATGTTTCGCTCCCAAAGCGGTAGACTGTAGTGAAAAATCATGCCCGCGTGCTCATCCTGCGGTACTGACGTTCCGGCAACCGGACGCTTCTGCTCGGCCTGCGGCGCGCCCGCCGTCCATCCGGACGACGTTGCCACGCTCGACTTCGCTACGGCACCTTCGCCGCTCGCGCCACGGCCCGGATCCGTATCCTCCTCCCGGCCCAGCAGCTCCGCCGAATACTTGAGCGAAGGGCGATTTCTCCCCGGCCGCCTGCTCGACGGCCGTTACCGCATCATTGCTCTGGTCGGCAAAGGCGGCATGGGTGAGGTCTACCGCGCCGATGACCTCACGCTCGGCCAACCGGTGGCTCTCAAGTTTCTGCCCGACGAAGCCGCTCGCAATCAAGGGTTGTT
>PMHI01000390.1:0-3655 GCA_003156615.1 Acidobacteriaceae bacterium
ACTTTCGGCGCGCTCATGGCCGGACATTGCCATCCCGCCGTCATGAAAGCCGTTGAAAAACGTCTCTCCACCGGCACCATGTTCGGCATGCCTCACGACATGGAATGGGAGCTGGCCGAAGAAATCTGCAACCGCTTTCCGGTCGAGATGGTCCGCTTCGGCAACAGCGGCACGGAAGCCACCATGCACGCGATCCGCCTGGCTCGCGCGGCTACGGGACGCGACAAGATCATAAAGTTCGAAGGTGCCTACCACGGACTGCACGACTCCGCTCTGGTCAGCGTCAAGCCCCACGCTCCCGACTTCGGTGACATCGACAATCCCGTATCCGTCCCCGGTGGCTTAGGCGTGCCCAAGTCGGCCTTAGCCAACGTGCTGATTGCCACCTTCAATGACCTCGCCACCGTGGAGCGCCGCTTCAGAGAAAATCCCGGCGAAATCGCCGCGATTATCCTCGAGCCCATCCTCATGAACGTCGGCCTCTGCCTGCCTCAGTCCGGCTTCCTCGAAGATCTTCGGCAAATTGCCACGAAAAACGGCGCGCTCTTGATCTTTGATGAGGTAAAAACCGGGGCCAAACTGGGCTGGGGCGGCGCCAGCGAATACTTCAAGGTTCACCCCGACATGATCTGCCTCGCGAAATCGATTGGCGGCGGCTTCCCGCTCGCCGCGTTCGGCGCCAGCAAGTCCGTAATGGACCTCATCTCTCAACATAAGGTCTTTCACGGCGGCACCTACAACACCAATCCGGTTTCGATGGCTGCCGGCCTTGCCACGTTCCGCGAGGTCCTCACTCGCGCAAACTACGCTCAGGTTGACAAGCTCGGCAAGAAACTCGTCGAGGGATATCGCAGGACCATCGCAAAGGTCGGACTGCAAGCCTATATTGCGCAAGCCGGCGCCAACGGTGCGTTGATGTTTTATCCGAACGAAATTCGTAACTACCGCGATTGGACCACCATCGATATCGACCTGTGGCGGCACTACTGGTTCGGCATGGTCAACCGCGGCGTGATGCCACAGCCCTATTGGTGGGATGAGCAGTGGACGATNNCTCGATCGCTCGCGAAAGCGCAGCAGGAGCGCGCTGGCCAGCCGGTTTTGGCCGCGCACTAGGTCTGCTACCTGGGTGGGGCGGACACTCTTGTCCGCCCTGCATGCAGCGACAAGACGTTTGTAGCGATAGGAAGCCTTGTCATTGCTCATCGGGCAAATCCCGGTGAGAGCTTGCCCTGAGCGCAGTCGAAGGGAACCCGCTGTATTGCCGGTACAGCAACACGCAATTGTCCACCACCACCCAACCCGCCGCCCAGCCCCGCCTGATCCGCGCCCTCGGACGCCGCGATCTCGTCCTCCTCTTCGTAGTTGCTGTCTTTAACTTAAACGTAGTCCCCTCCATCGCCGCCAACGGTGGCGTCACCATCTGGCTCTGGATCATCTCCTTGTTCCTCTTCTTCTGGCCGCAGGGCATCGCCGTCATCGAACTAGCCCATCGCTATCCTGGCGAAGGCGGTGTCTATCTCTGGGCGAAGGAAGTCTTCGGCGACTTCCACGGATTCCTCTCCGGCTGGTGTTACTGGACCAACAACATGCTGTACGTGCCGACCGTCATGCTCTACTTCGTCGGCGTCTCCGTCTTTGCGATGGGCCCTGGACATGCCGGGCTCGCCGACAACAAGAGTTTTGCGATGGCTGCGTCCCTGGTGTTGCTGACGGTTCTCACCATCCTCAACATCGTTGGTCTGGGAGTTGGCAAGTGGCTCAACAATCTCGGGGCAATCGGGACGTTCGTGGCCGCCGCAGTTCTCATCGGATTGGGAGTAACGGTCTGCACGCGATTCGGGACAACGGTGACGGCGGCGGACTTTCGTATCCCACGCGACCCCTGGTTCGTCCTGAATTCGTTCGGCGTAATCTGCTTCGGACTGGTCGGGCTTGAGCTCGCATCCGTGATGGGCGACGAGATTAAGGATCCGCAAAAAACCTTGCCCGGTGCTGTGGCCTGGGGTGGCGTAGTGTCCGGCGCGCTGTACATCGGCGCAACTTTGACCCTGCTCATTGCCGTGGGCAAGAACGAAATCAGCGTGCTCCAGGGAATCGTGCAGGCCGTGAGCCACATGGCGGGCAAGGCTGGCGTGGTTTGGATCGTTACCCCGTTTGCGCTGATGCTGAGCCTCTCCATCGCGGGCATTGGCTCGGCGTGGATGGGTGGGTCGGCGCGAATTCCGTTTGTCGCCGGCCTAGATTCCTACATGCCGTCGTGGTTGGGCAGAGTGCATCCCAGGTACGCAACTCCCTACGCGGCGTTGATCGTGCAAGCGGCGGTCTCGCTGGTATTGATCGTCATCAATTTCTATGCTTCAGGCGGCGTACAGGAAGCGTTTCAGACCATGTTGTCACTCGCGGTCGTCTTGCAGTTGATTCCGTTCCTGTACGTCTTTGGCGCGCTGCTGAAATTTGCTTTCAGGGAAAATCTTGGGGATGGACACTATGGCCGCGCTACTCTCGTATTTGCCGGATCGTGCGGATTTCTGACAACGACTTTAGGAATCGCGCTCGCCTTCTTTCCCGCCAAGCAGATCACTTCGGTATGGAAGTATGAGGCGAAGATGTTCGGATTCACGCTGTTCTTTCTGCTCCTGGCCGCATTCTTTTTTTTCGTCTACGGTCGCCTAAAGACGAGGCGTTCAGAGATCGGGAAGGGCGGGCCTTTGGTCGCGCCGCTAAGCGAATAGTAAAAATCGGGAAGACACGACTGCAGTCGTGCCGCTGAAATTGGATAGAATTTGGGGCTTTAGCCCATGGTGGAAGCAGGAGGTCGACACAAAATGCCCGGCGGAATCACAACCGAAACCAAGAACGAAGTCCGCACTTATCAGATGTACATCAACGGCGAATGGGTCGCGAGCACATCCACGAAGACGTTCCCCGTCTACGATCCCTCCACGGAAGAAGTAATCGCGCAAGTCCCCGACGCCGGCGCCGACGACGTCAACCGTGCCGTAGCCGCGGCCAAGGCCGCTTTTGAAGAAGGTCCGTGGTCGAGCACCACCGCGCAGGAACGCGGCCGAGTCCTGTTCCGTCTCGCGGAAAAAATCCGCGGCAATCTTCCCGCGCTCGCCGAACTCGAATGCCGCAACACCGGCAAGCCCATCGTCGAGGCCGAGTTCGACGTCAACGACGCCGCCACCTGCTTCGAATATTACGGCGGCCTCGCCACCAAAGTTGTCGGTTACGTGAATCCAGTTCCCGACAATGCGATGTCCCTTTCGCTCAAAGAGCCGGTCGGCATCGCCGGACAAATCATTCCGTGGAACTATCCTCTCCTCATGGCCGCATGGAAACTGGCCCCCGCCATCGCCGCGGGCTGCACGTGCGTTCTCAAGCCGGCCGAGCAAACTCCGCTCACTGTTCTCGAACTGGCCAAGTATTTCGCCGACTGCGGCTTGCCCGCGGGCGTGGTCAACATCATCACCGGCTTTGGAGAAAGCTGCGGCGCTCCGCTCGTCCAGCATCCCGATGTCAACAAGATCGCCTTCACCGGCAGCGCCGCCGTGGGCAAGATCATCGTGAAACAGGCCGCTGACACGGTAAAGCGCGTCACCCTAGAACTCGGCGGCAAGTCGCCCAACATCTTCTTCGCCGATGCCGATTT
>PMHI01000390.1:3672-7174 GCA_003156615.1 Acidobacteriaceae bacterium
AAGAAGATCAAACTCGGCCCGCCGCTCGACCGCGAAACCAAGATGGGTCCCCTCGTCAGCAAAGAACAATACGACCGCGTCAACTCCTATATCGAGATCGGCAAGAAGGAAGCGAAACTGGTTTCGGGCGGCGGACGGCCCGAGAAGATCGAGAAGGGCTACTACGTTCAGCCCACGATCTTCTGCGACGTCACCAACTCCGCCCGCATCGCCCGCGAAGAAATCTTTGGGCCGGTCGCGGCTGTGATTCCGTTTGAAGACGAAAAAGACGCGCTCAAGATCGCCAACGACTCAGTTTACGGATTAGCCGCCGCCGTCTGGACCCGCGACATCTTTAAGGCTATGCGCGCCGTGAAAGCTCTGCGGGCAGGAATTGTGTGGGTAAATCATATGCAACCAACCTATGTCGAGGCCCCTTGGGGAGGCTACAAACAGTCTGGCTTCGGCCGCGAACTCGGACCCTGGGGCATCGAAGAATATCTCGAAACCAAGCAGGTCTATATCAATCTCAACGAATCGCCAATCGGGTGGTACTGATGGGAACCATACAATTACGCACACCGATTCCCGGCCCACGCTCCCAAGATCTGATGCGGCGCCGGGACGCTGCCGTCGTCCGCGCGGCCTATCACGCCACCCCCGTATTCGTCGCCAAAGCGGAAGGGGCCGTCATCGAGGACGTCGATGGCAATCGCTTCATTGATTTCGCCGGCGGAATCGGCTGCCTCAACACGGGGCACCGCGCCCCGCGCGTGGTCGAGGCCGTTCGCCGCCAGCTCGACCGCTTCCTTCACACCAGCTTCAATGTGCTGCCCTATGAAAGCTATATCGCGCTGGCCGAACGGCTCAATGCGATCACTCCCGGCAGGTTTGCCAAGAAGACCGTGCTGGTCAACTCCGGAGCTGAAGCCGTCGAGAACGCCATCAAGATTGCTCGTGCCTACACCAAGCGCCCCGCGATCCTTGCGTTTGAAGACGCTTTCCACGGCCGTACCTACATGGCAATGGCCGCGACCAGCAAAACCCACCCTTATAAAGCGGGATTCGAGCCCTTCCCCAGTGATGTTTATCGGGTGCCCTTCGCCTACTGCTATCGCTGTTCCTATTCTCTCGAATATCCCTCCTGTGAGATTCATTGCGCGCGCCACATCGAAGATGCTTTCAAGCGCGTTGTGGCTGCTGAATCAATTGCGGCGGTGATCGTGGAACCGATTATGGGTGAGGGGGGATTTCTCACTCCCCCCTCTGAGTTCTTCCCGATCCTCTCTGAGATCTGCCGCCGGCACGGAATTCTGTTGATCGCCGATGAAGTGCAGACCGGGTTTGCGCGGACCGGAGCGCTGTTTGCCTGTGAGCGAATGGGCCTCCAACCCGATCTCATCACCATGGCTAAGTCGCTGAGCGGCGGCTTGCCGCTGGCTGCCGTCACCGGCCGTGCGGAGATCATGGATACGCCCGGTCCGGGCGCGCTGGGCGGAACCTTTGGCGGTAATCCTGCAGCTTGCGAAGCTGCGCTTGCAGTGCTCGAGACCATCGAAACGGAAAACCTTTGTGCCCGTGCGAATCACCTCGGCGACCGCTTCCGCCGCCGTGCGGCACAGTGGCAGTCCCGCTGGGAACTGGTCGGCGAGGTTCGTGGCCTCGGGGCGATGCAGGCGCTCGAGCTGGTGCGTTCGCGCCAAACTCGCGCCCCAGCCGAGGAAGAAACCAGACGAATCTTGCAATACTGTTATGAGCACGGCCTGATCATGATCACTGCAGGTTCGTACGGCAACGTAATTCGTCTGCTGGTGCCGCTCGTCATCACGGACTCGCAGATGGACGAGGCGCTCGACGTTCTCGAGTCTGCGCTTGCCACAGTNNATACCATGACCTTAGTCGCAGCCCCTCCCGTCATTCGGCTCACCAACTACATCAACGGCGAATGGATCGACTCACGTGCCTCCGAGTGGCGCGACGTAGTCAATCCCGCCACTGGCGAAACTCTGGTTCAAGTTCCGCTGGCCGACGCTTTCGAAGTGAATCAAGCCGTTGAAGCCGCAGCCATGGCGTTCCCCGAATGGCGACGCACTCCTCCCGAAGACCGCATTCAGCCGCTCTTCAAGCTCAAGGTTCTTCTTGAAGATCATATCGACGACATCGCCCGCATCATCACGCAGGAAAACGGCAAGACCTTTACCGAAGCCAAAGCCGAAATGCGCCGCGCCATCGAAAACGTTGAAGTAGCCTGCGGCATTCCCATGATGATGCAAGGCTACAACCTTGAAGACGTCGCCCGCGGCATCGATGAGATGATGATCCGCCAGCCCCTCGGCGTCACCGCCGCTATCGTGCCGTTCAACTTCCCTGGCATGATCGCGTTCTGGTATCTGCCTTACGCCATCGCCACCGGCAACACCTTCATCATCAAGCCCTCCGAGCGCGTGCCGCTCACCCTGCGCTACATTTACGAGCTCCTCGAAAAAACCGGATTGCCCAAAGGCGTGGTGAACCTCGTCAACGGCAGCAAAGCGGTCGTCGACGCTCTTATCGACCACCCCAAAGTCCGCGCTATCAGTTTCGTCGGATCGACTCCGGTCGCGCGCTACATCTATGCGCGCTCCGGCGAAAAAGGGAAGCGCTGCCAGTGCCANNAGCGACAGCGCCTTCGGATGCGCCGGCCAGCGTTGCCTCGCCGTCTCCGTCGCCGTGACGATCGGCGAAGCGCAGAAGACTTTTCGCGATTCCATCGCCGATGCTGCCTCAAAACTGAAGGTCGGCAACGGCCTCGATGAAGGCGTGCAAATGGGTCCAGTCATCACGCCCCAGAGCAAAGAGCGCGTCGAATCGCTTATCGGACTCGGCGAAAAGCAGGGCGCGAAGGTTCTCGTGGATGGCCGCAACTCGAAGATCCCGAAAGGCGAATCCGGCAACTTCGTGAAGCCCACCATCCTCGACAACGTTCCGGCCAGCAGCGATCTCGCCGACACAGAGATCTTCGGTCCNNCTGTTCACCTCGAGCGGTTCGGCCGCGCGCCGCTTCCGCTACGAAGCGCCCGCGGGAAATATCGGCATCAACATCGGTGTCGCCGCGCCCATGGCCTACTTCCCATTCAGCGGATGGAAGAACAGCTTCTTCGGCGATCTCCACGGCCAAGGCCGCGACGCCATCGAGTTCTACACCGACAAGAAAGTCGTAGTCGAGCGCTGGGCCAAAGAGCATAGCCGCAAGTTCTAGCTCAGCCCGTCATCTTTACCCTGTGATGTTCTGCGTCTCCAGTGTTTAAGGTTTTTTTTCACCACAGAAGATCACAGAGGCTTCCAAGAGGATTGATATGACCACAGTCGCTGAAACGTCTTCCATGTCCGGAAAGGAAATCGTCGACCTCGCCCGCAAGCACACGCTGTTTGAATGGTCGGCGCAGTCGAAGGTGGACCCGATTCCAGTGGCTCGCGCCAAGGGGATTTATTTCTACACGCCGGAAGGCAAGCGCTTCATCGACTTCAACAGCCAGCTCATGTC
>PMHI01000390.1:7198-23246 GCA_003156615.1 Acidobacteriaceae bacterium
TTCTTCTTCACCAACGGCGGCGCTGAGGCCAACGAGAACGCCATCAAGATTGCGCGCTTCTTCACCGGACGTCACAAGATCATTGCCCGCTACCGCTCTTATCATGGCGCAACGGCGGGAGCGATCAGTCTTACGGGTGATCCGAGACGATGGGCTGCTGAGCCTGGGATTCCGGGCGTGATTCACGTGCTTGATCCTTATCATGGGATCCGGCGCGGGTGGGAATCGGCTGAAACCTCGCTAACCATGATCGAAGAGACCATTCAGCTCGAAGGTCCGCATACGATTGCTGCGTTCATTCTTGAGCCGGTTACTGGAACCAACGGTGTGCTGGTTCCTCCGGATGGATATCTTGTGGGGCTGCGCAAGATCTGCGACAGGTATGGCATATTGATGATTGCCGATGAAGTGATGTCTGGTTTCGGACGAACCGGCGAGTGGTTCGCGGTCGATCACTGGAAGGTTGTTCCCGATCTGCTTTGCATGGCGAAGGGACTTACGTCGAGCTATCTGCCGTTGGGGGCGGTCGGTATGCGGCAGCACATTGCGCAGCATTTTCAGGACAAAGTTTTTTATGGTGGGCTGACCTACAACAGTCATCCCATGGGATGCGCGGCAGGGCTGGCCACGATTCGCGTCTATGAAGAAGACGGGCTGATCGAGAACGCGAAAAAAATGGGCGCGGTGCTGAAAGCACTGGGAGCGGAGTTGCAGGCGAAGCATCCGTCGGTGGGCGCCGTGCGCTCGATCGGACTATTCGGCATCGTCGAACTGGTGCGCAGCCGCAAGACGCTCCAGCCCCTCGCTCCATTCAACGGCACGTCGGAGGAGATGGCTGCTCTGGGACGCTTCTTCCGCGAGCAAGGCCTGTACACGTTCGTGCGCTGGAACACTTTCTTTACCAACCCTCCGCTGTGCATCGATGAGCAGCAGATGCGCGAGGCGTTTGCCATCATCGACCGCGGGCTGCTGATCACCGATAAGGCTGTTAGCGACTAGTACCGAGTACCTAGAAAGCGCCGTGACGACATACCAGTCCTTCTCGACCAGGACTGAACTTGGAAAACAGCTGGTGAGCGAAGCGACCGTTGGCCGCTGGCTTGGAATCATCGGCGAGCCGCTGGTCAACGGGCGGAAGCTCAATATGGCGCTGGATGCGGTTGGAGGAGAATAATGAGCCGCAAGCGAGCATTTCGAATTGGCGTTGCGGGTCCGGTTGGCTCGGGCAAGACGGCGCTGGTGGACCGCCTTAGCCAGAAACTGTGTCTCAAGTACGACCTCGCCGTCGTCACCAACGACATCTATACCAAGGAAGATGCGGAGTTCCTGCTGCGGCAAGGAACCCTTCCGGCGGAACGCATTCGCGGCGTCGAGACCGGCGGCTGTCCGCACGCCGCAATTCGCGAAGACGCCTCGATGAATTTGCAGGCCATCGCCGAATTGGAAAATAGTTTGCCCAGCCTTGAGTTGGTCTTCATCGAAAGCGGCGGCGACAATCTGAGTGCCGCGTTCAGCCCGGAACTCGTGGACGTTTGGATTTACGTGATCGATGTGGCCGAGGGCGACAAGATTCCGCGCAAAGGCGGCCCCGGGATCACGCGCTCCGACCTGCTCGTCATCAATAAAATCGATCTTGCACCTTATGTTGGCGCCTCGCTTGAGGTTATGGAGCGTGACTCGCGCCGCCTGCGGCGGCATCGCCCATTCCTTTTTACCAATCTTCGCGATCAGACCGGACTTGACGGGGTGGTCGCTTGGGTTGAACAAAAGATCACGGCTCCAGCGTCGGATCGGCATATCGTGATCGATGCCCATGCGCCCTTCACTAGAACGCCTCACAGCCATGGTCATGGGCATAGTCACGATCACGAACATAGCCATAACGACCATTCGCACGAACATCATCACGAATGAGGTCCCGTGCCGCAAGCAACCGATCGACGCTCGAATTTACCGACGGACGGCTTGGCCGAACTGCAATTGCTCCACCTTGCCGATAGCGCGCTCCCCATCGGCTCGCTTGCTCACTCGTTCGGTCTGGAGTCTTTAGAGTCCGCCGGGCTATTGAATGCAGCGAAACTGCCGGATTTCTTCGACGTGTATCTGTCTGAGGCAGGACTGGTCGAGGCAGTGTTTTGCCGGGTGGCATGGCGGCTGGGTGCTCCCACGACGTTTTCACCGGCGCCGTGGCTCGATTTGAACGAGAAGCTAAGCGCGCGCAAACCCAGTCGCGAAAGCCGCGCCGCCAGCGCCGCGTTGGGCCAGCATTTCATCATGGCCGTGAACGGTCTAGGAGAGTTTCCGGCCATCGCTGCGGCCTGTCAGGCGTCGCAGAGCACTCACAGCATGATTCATCACAGCACTGCCTTCGGTCTCGCCGGTGGCGCGCTGAGTTTTGCCGAGGATCGTGTGATCGAGGCGTTTCTGCACCAATCTATTGCCGGACTCGTTTCCGCCTGCCAGCGGCTGATGCCGTTTGGCCAGTGCGAAGCAACGCGTCTGCTATGGGCGCTTAAACCACGAATGGTGCAAATCGCCAAACAAAGCTCTCTACGCACAATTGACGATGTTGCCAGTTTTACGCCATTGCTCGATTGGGGAACAATGGAACATCCGGCGCTCGCAATGCGCCTCTTCATCAGCTAGCCAAATGTTTCAGACGCAACCTCTCATATCTTGTGGAACTGGAGCTGATGCGGCGGTGCGTCTTGACGCATCGCTCGCGCTGGCGTTTGAGCGCAGAGACGTAGATGGCGTTACGGTGTTGCGTGATGTGGCGCAGACGCCGCCGTTGCGCGTGATTCGTGCGTTCCCAGCCGAAGACCGCTCAGCGCTGGTCCATATGCACAATGTATCAGGCGGCGTTCTCGGCGGCGATAAGCTCGCGCTCGCGGTTCGGGTTGGCGCTGCCGCGAATGTGCAACTGACGACGACAGGAGCCACGCGCCTCTATCGCTCGCGGGAAGATGCTCTGACTGCAGTTCAAACCAACACTATCATCGTCGAAGAAGGCGGACTCCTCGAATATGTCCCGGACCCGGTGATCCCGTTCGCCGGTGCCCGCTTCCGGCAGGAGACGCGCATCCAACTCGGGCAGGACGCGGGGCTGTTCTGGTGGGAAATCCTGGCGCCGGGGCGCGAAGCACATGGGGAGTGCTTCGCCTATGAGGAAATTGGTCTGAAAACGGAAATCCGCGCTGACGGCAAGTTGATCGCGCATGAAAATGTGGTGCTTGAGCCGAACAAAATCCGCATGGACGCGATCGCGAGGTTGGACGTATATCGGTATTGGGTTACGTTTTATGTCTGCCGTGTCGGACCTGACACGGACTGGCTGGGCGCTGAGGCGCGGTTGCGCGACGCTGCAGCACCCTGGTGCAAGCTGGGGGAGATGCTATGGTCCGTCAGTACGCTACCAGCTCATGGCCTGGCAATTCGCGGGCTGGCGCGCAGCGGGCGGGATATTCTTCCGGCGCTCCAGGCGCTTTGGCGCGAGGCGAAACTTCTGCTATTCGGGCGTTTGCCGATCCTGCCGAGAAAAGTACAATGACGGTCGTTGGTAGTCGGGTAATCTGAAGCAGCGAGGGATTTTATGCATCTTACGCCGCGTGAACAGGAAAAACTGATGATTGTCGTCGCCGCCGATCTTGCGCGCCGCCGCCAAGCGCGCGGATTGCGGCTCAACTATGTCGAGGCGGTTGCCATTCTGACCGCTGAAATGATAGAGGCGGCCCGCGACGGCAAAAGCGTTGCGGAAATCATGGGATTCGGCAAGAAAATCCTCTCACGCGCGCAGGTGATGGAGGGCGTACCCGAGATGATCCACGAAGTCCAGGTCGAAGCGACATTTCCCGACGGCACGAAGCTCGTGACCGTTCACGATCCCATTTCATAGCGAGGCACAGATGATACCGGGCGAATATATACTCGACGAAAAAGCCGGGTCGATCGAGGCCAACGCTGGCAGGCGCACGATTCGTCTCCTTGTGCGCAACACGGGCGACCGCCCGGTGCAAATCGGCAGTCACTTTCATTTCTTCGAGGTCAATGGCGCGCTAGCTTTCGACCGCGCTGTCGCTTATGGCATGCGCCTCAACGTCCCGGCTGGAACGGCGGTTCGATTTGAACCTGGCGAGGACAAGGAAATCGAGCTTACCGAATTTGCCGGAGATCGGATCATTCATGGCTTCAGCGGCTTGGTCGAAGACGCTCTCGACGATGCGGCGCGGCGCACGCAAGCTATTGACCGCGCCCGGCAGCGAGGGTTTCAGTTCGCGCAGGAGAAAGCCCGATGAGTTTGCGAATTCCGCGCCGCACCTATGCCGATCTGTATGGCCCGACACTGGGTGACCGGATTCGCCTGGGCGACACCGACCTCTGCATCGAAATTGAAAAGGATTTCGCTGTTTATGGCGACGAGGTGACGTTCGGCGGCGGCAAGGTGATCCGCGACGGCATGGGTCAAAGCAGCACGGCCATGCGGGAAGGCGCGCTCGATCTGGTCATCACGAATGCGGTAATTTTGGATCATTGGGGCGTCGTTAAGGGCGATATCGGCATCAAGAATGGCCTTATCGTCAAAGTCGGAAAGGCCGGAAATCCGCACATCATGGCTGGAGTCGATCCCGAGCTGGTCATCGGTGCGGCGACGGAAGTGATTGCCGGTGAAAACCTCATCGTCACGCCGGGCGGGGTGGACAGCCACATCCACTTCATCTCGCCGCAACAAATCTACGAAGCGATATCGAGCGGCATTACGACCATGATCGGCGGCGGAACCGGCCCGGCCACGGGCACATCAGCCACTACCTGCACGCCGGGCGCTTGGAATCTGGCGCGCATGTTTGAAGCGGTCGAGGCATGGCCGATGAATTTCGGTTTTCTCGGCAAAGGCAATGCCGCAGCGGGCGCTCCTATCGCCGAACAGATCGAAGCGGGTGCTTGCGGTCTGAAACTGCATGAAGATTGGGGCAGCACGCCCGCCGCAATCGATGCCTGTCTCAAGGTAGCTGACGAGCACGACGTACAAGTCGCGATTCATACGGACACAATCAACGAAGCCGGATTTCTCGAAGCCACCGTCGCCGCAATTGCAAACCGCACCATCCACACCTACCACACGGAAGGGGCCGGAGGTGGCCACGCGCCAGACATTCTACGCATCGCCTCGCACCCCAATGTGCTGCCCTCGTCGACCAATCCCACACGACCCTATACCGTCAACACGATTGCCGAGCATTTGGATATGCTCATGGTCTGCCATCATTTGAATCCGCTCGTCCCCGAAGACGTTGCCTTCGCCGAGAGCCGCATTCGGTGGGAGACGATTGCTGCCGAGGATATCCTGCACGATCTCGGTGTTCTCAGCATGCTATCGAGCGACTCTCAGGCGATGGGACGGGTCGGAGAGGTCGTCACGCGCGCCTGGCAAAGTGCTCATAAGATGAAGGGCCAGCGCGGCCCATTACCCGAAGACTCCAGCCGCAACGATAATTTCCGGGCAAAGCGTTATATTGCGAAATATACGATCAACCCCGCCATCACTCATGGACTGGCCGCCGAAATCGGCTCGATTGAGCCGGGCAAGCTCGCCGACCTCGTGCTCTGGAAACCGGCGTTTTTCGGGGTCAAGCCCGAGTTGGTCGTCAAAGGAGGATTCATCGCATGGAGCGTCATGGGCGATCCCAACGCCTCAATCCCGACGCCACAGCCGGTGCTCTATCGCCCGATGTTCGGCAGTTTCGGCGGTGCAATCGGAGCGACCAGTCTTACCTTCGTCTCGAAGGCGGCTCAGCAGAGCGGGGCCTTGGATAAACTCGGCCTCAGGCACCGGATCGTGCCGGTGAAAAATTGCCGCGCTATCGGCAAGAAAGACATGCGTCACAACCACGCAACGCCCATGATCGAAGTCGATCCGGAAACCTACGAAGTGCGCGTCGATGGCCACCCCGTTACCTGCGACCCAGCCAAAGTGTTGCCCTTGGCACAACGCTATTTTCTATTTTGATGGGCGTCGCATTTTTTCTACGTAACAGGTTCGGGTTTAATGCTCGGGCTGTAGGAAGCTGTTAGAAGTTGTGAAGGAATTCGGCGTGCAGGCCGCATTGATTGCCTAATGACCTCCTCAAGTAAGATTGAGAGTTTTTAATTTCCTCATCCTGACGCTCGAAGAGAAGCAGACACCCGTCCAGCCCAAACGCATCCCGGGTGGCGCGTTTGCACTTCTTCGCGATCACTTCCATGATGTCGTCAACATTCTCTGCCCAATCGACAACCTCGATATTGCGCGTCTGGATGACGTCGTCGCCAGAGCTTTGATCTAGCTGCTGGCTGACGCAATTCTTGAAGTAGTCAAGAATTAGCTCCGCATCTTAGTTGTTCACCTGCCAACGAACTCAAGCTTGCTGGGGTTCTTTTTCCGTGCACGAATGACAACCTGGTTGGAATGAATGGCGGAGCCCAGGAGCGCAAGATGTGCTGCTGGGCGTCGAGGGAGGAAAACATTACGGGCTCGTGGTCGGCGCTCGTGGCGTGGAGATTGATGGCGGTGGCGGCTTGGGTGCGGAGGTTGCCGTCACGGAGGTCGAAGTCGAGAGTGCTGACGCGGTGGGCGCAGCGGGTGCAGGTGAACTTCATGCCTCCCTTGATGCGGGCGATGGTGTAATGTCGATTCACAATTCGAGTGAGGAGATGGCTGCTCTGGGACGCTTCTTCCGCGAGCAAGGCCTGTACAGGTTCGTGCGCTGGAACACTTTCTTTACCGACCCTCCGCTGTGCATCAATGAGCAGCAGATGCGCGAGGCATTTGCCATCATCGACCGCCGGCTGCTGATCACCGATAAGGCTGTTAGCGACTAGTCCCGAGTACCAAATGCCGAGTTGAGAGTCTCAACCATACGGGTTCCGCGCTGTGTACGGGTTCGACCGATGGGCTCGCGATTTGCGGCCGAGCCTTTGCGCGCCCGCTCGATTCCGGGGGTGTCACTCTGGCAAGTCCCCTCGATAGCCGAGCCCATCATCGCTCGACTCCTGTGTCATGTGCAGCGCTGTCGCTAAGAACTGTCGTAGGAGCGTGAAAAGTTGAAAGTTGCAAGAAGTCATTCGCATCAATGAGACCGAGGACTGCGCGAACGACAGCCGGAAATCGTCGCCGCGTGGGGTCACGCACTAGGACCGGTCTGAAAAGTTGGTACTGCACGCGGCGAGTCTCAAGCTGGCAGCTCCCAGCGGCCAGTACATTCCTGACCCACCCACTATCTCGTCCATAGGTAAGCGCGATGAGGAATCCGTCTGGTGTTCGAAAAACATTGACCGGCGTCCGGTAGAGCCTGCCAGACTTCCGACCGAGGTTGGTGACAATAGCGAAGCCGGGCAATTGAGCGGCAAACCGGATGGCGATTCGGTTCGTTACGGCTCGATGAAAGGCCGCCACCGACCTCTTGCGAAACCGAACAAGAACGATGAGAACCACCAGGATTGCCAGAAGCGAGACGATCGATGCGGCAATGACCATGGCCGACTGTCTTCTTATCCTCTATATATCCCTTACCGCTTGCAGCATCGCCGCCTTCGAAGCTCTCGCAAATTTCTTCTGAAGCGACCGTGACAGTGGATATCCGAGTCTGGCTAAAGGGTGACGAGGACGAGAAAAGGTAAGAATGTCGTACCCGACATTGTCCTGGTCATCCCATTCGACTGTAAATCGTTCTTCTCCGCTCTCTGCATGTTCCGCTAACGTACCGTACGCGAAACCAAATCGCCTCATGGGCCCTGGCTCATCGACGATGTAGACGATACGACATGCATTCAGCGAANNGGGCACTCGGCCAATGAAGGGCCACCCACGGCATGCGGAACATTTGCCAAGCGCGAATCGCCTCCACTGCGCGCCGCCATGTAACTTCGCCGCTGCCAAGCCCGACACGATTGTGGTCTACGTTGTATCCGGTGGGCGCGGCGGTAGCAGACGCTCCAACCTCCGAGTACGAGAAGCCTGAGTCGTTCTGCCGCGAAATAAAACGGCGAATCTCATCTTCCGAAGGTGCTGTTAGGCTGAACACTGTCTATCCTTTTCCGTAGGGGCGCATCCGTACTTCGAACCGGACTTTGCCGGCCACTGCAAAACCTGATCAGCCATTCGTGCTCAGCCACACGTGCCAGACGAAAAGCCCAACATAACTCGCCGCGAGCGAAGA
Source organism: Acidobacteriaceae bacterium (assembly GCA_003156615.1). Next base: position 15,394 of record PMHI01000390.1, read on the forward strand.
GAAGAGCAGGGTTAGGAGAGCGTGTCCCACGACGAATGCTGTTCCCTTGGGCCAGTCGGCGTGCGAAAAATAGATCGCATCGACAAGAATCCGCGTAGTCCAGTAAATCCCGATGAAGCCGGCGAGCCCCAAGGCAGAACGGTCACCTCGGAGCAGTTCCCTATGGAGCGCTAACGTCAATGTGCCAAAGGCAATGATCGTCAACACCGTGAATCCACTCTGCACCCACAGCAATTTCCTGTTGAACGGCATCAATTGCTGTAGGTCCCGTTTCCAGGCAAGTCGATATGGCACTTGAAAGCTGGCGAAGAGGATCAGAAAATGGGCCGCGCCAACGAACCACAGGTCAATGTCAAACAGCCGCAGCACGAGTGCATTCGTCATAGCGCGTGAGTTGCTCGCATGAATGGAACTATTACACGCAGCACGAACCAAGGGTGAAAAAGGCCAAATACGGGTACCACGAGGAACACCATCATGAAACACCAGCCGCGCGCTCCGTGTCCCAGCCCGGACCGCCCGCCGAACCGCGAACGCTCGACCGCCACCCCTGCACCTTGCAGCAAGAAGTAGAGCGTGGGGAGGCCATAACCTCCGCGAGCGGGCAGCGATATCACCAGATCGTGGATCAGCCCAGAAACCACGAAGACAAAGAAAGCAGCAATGCCCGCCCCTAACCGTCTATATAGCGGGCGAAAAATCAGCTCATGGGCAAGCTGACGGAAACCGAGGTTCCACCGCTTTCCCCAAAATTCCGCGAGGGAGGTGGAGCGGAGAGGCGCGGACATAATGGGTTCGGCTTTGACGCCGAGACTCTGCCAAAGCAGAGCGACTATCTGGAAACTACCGAAGTGGAGGAGCAGGATCAGACCGACCATCCCTGTCCACCCCCGCAGAAGTGGCTGTCCTAGCGGAATGGATCGCGGTACAACCCAGAACAGGATAGCGCCGAGAATAGTTTCGAACGTCGCCCAGAACCAAGCGCTGGCTGCTGGTGGCGATACGTGTTGTTTCGCATCCAAGAAAGCATCTGCATCCATTCCCGGCCAAGCGAGAAGATAGGCGACTGAACGCCAGGCCGCATGAGAAACTCGTGTTCGCGCTCCCCACCACGTCAGCGCTTTCAGACTCAGATAGATGGCGAGCGAAAGAATCCACATGAACACCCAAGGCGGCAGCAGATTCCGGCAGGCCACTGCCGTCAAAGGCAAGACTGAAATCGGAAGCCAACCCCCCACTTTGTGGGCGGATTGAGAGTCGTCAGGCGAATCCACATTGATTTTGTACCAGATGTCTTCTTGGCTGGAATAGTGTCTCGGAAGATTGTTGGCGCGATAGGGTATTCATTGACTAGGTCTTGGGCGGGTGAACCGTGTAGGTCCTCCGACGCTCGCAATCGAAGGTTACCGACTTCAGAGCGCCCGTTCGATGGCAGCGGCCACGTCATCGCTCAATTTCTCCTCGGGTCTTGAGTTTATTGAGAATCCACTGCCGCTCTTCCTGGTTTTTCAGCTGCCGTTGCAGAGATGTACGGCGATGCTGCTCATTCAGTCGCTGGCTGTTGCCCATTGTGGCCGCATAGTGCTGGTTTGCTTGACTGACATGGTTCTTGAAGTAGTGAAGCACTAGCAGGCCGCTGAAAAGGCTGCAATAGACGAGTTACCTGAGGCTTGTTGCGGTCACTCCGGGAGAGATGTGCATTGATCATGGCTGAGACATGACCGGCTTTTGATCGTGCGGTTTGACGGAGAGATCGGCAGCCTTCAGTCCTCTATTCAATTGGATCTGCTCTACGGCGATTTCCGCCAGCTTCGTGCCACCTTGAAATTTGGAGATGAGATGGGGAAACTTTNNTTGCTCAAGTTTTGTCTCATGCGTCACAGGATGATTGGGATCAGAGAGCGAGATGTCGGTCTTTTATGGGCAGGGAGGTGGCGGGGTCGAGCGTGATTTCAGTTTTCTGAGAGGAGTCGCCCTTGGTTGAAACGACGATGACGTTCGGCCCGGAAGACGCGATAACCCGGTTCGGATCGCGGTCGGCAAGCCAAAGGTTGAGGACGATGCCGATCACATAGTTGTGAGCGAACTTCAAATCACCTGCATCGAGGTTGGCCAGGGGTTTATCAGGCAATATCTCCCAGCCCGAAGTTCCATCGAAGTAAAGAACGTAGGTATCCTCTGCGCCTACCTGATCGAGACGCAGAATGTTCGGCCGGATCCACCGGGTGCGCTTGCGAACTTCGCCCATCGATCTGCCGTCGTTGTGCCACGCCTGTGCACGCACGCTTTCCTCAAAGTCGCGGACGGAAGCGATCTTGTCGGCGCCTCCGACAGCGTCCTGCATTTTGTGGAAGAGCTGCAATGCGTCTTGGCCGGACGATGCGGAGCAAAATAACAGCGTCAACAGGGCAACGGAAACAGAGAAGCGTGGGCGAGATGGCGACGCCATGTTAGCAATGGACACCACTCGTCAGTATTCGGTTCCCAAGCAAGATGTCAAAACACCTGCTTCATTTCCACAGCTTGCCTATGTTATTCAGTCGGCCATGCGTGGAATGATCATCAGCAGAGTCAGATGTTCAGTTATTTGTCGCCGGAAACGCTGGTGCGGAAAGATCATCCGCTGCGGGAGATCCGGGTGATGGTGGACGAAATACTTGCCCAGTTGTCGCGACGATTCGACAGCATGTACGCGAGCGCCGGCCGACCTTCGATTCCTCCGGAGAAGCTGTTGCGAGCGCAGTTGCTGCAGATGCTGGATTCGATTCGCAGCGAGCGGCTGCCGATGCTAGCTCGGCATTTTGGTTGTGCCCCTGCCAACGAACTCAAACTTGCTGGGTTCTTTTCCGTGTGCGAACGACAACTTGGTTGGAATGAGTGGCCGAGCTAGGAGCGTAAGATGTGCTGCTGGGCGTCGAGGGAGGAGAACATTACGGGCTCGTGATGGGCGCTCGTGGCGTGGAGATTGATGGCGGTGGCAGCTTGGGTGCGAAGGTTGCCGTCACGGAGGTCGAAGTCGAGAGTGCTGACGTGGTGGGCGCATCGGGTGCAGGTGAACTTCATGCCTCCCTTGATGCGGGCGATGGTGTAATGTCGGTTCACAATTCGAGTGTAGTCTTTTGGCGGCAGAATAGTAGGCACGGGGGTGGGGCAGCGAAGGTAACGGGGGTGCGGAGTTGGAGGAGTTCCGAAGTGGGAATGGATGCCTCGCCTCGCTCGGCGGGCAACCGAGGTGGCTGTGCCCACACACGAGTTGTGGCGACGCCAGCAGAAAGCAGGTTCCCTTCGGCTTCGCTCAGGGCAGGCTCTCCACTCTGCCGTCGTTGGCGCTCCGGCTCCGGTCGGAACGACAAGCGCGTTAGTGAGAAGGCACCTCGGCGATGGCTGGATGCCATCGCGACAGCCAGCGAGGGCGCCGGCGCTACTTTTCCAGGCGGTTGTACTTCTTTAAGACTTGGCGGAGGCGGTCGTGCGGGAGCGCGATGACTTCGTGGTCGTCGATGCCTTTCATGGTTTCGGCGGCGACCATGGCATTTACGACCGCTTCTTCGGTGGCTTGGACGGTGGCGAGGAAGATGGGGTCAAGGGAATCGTTGGGGAGCATGGTTAGACTGCGCAGGCCTTTGGCTCCTATGGAACCTTGTTTATCAGCGTCACGGTTGGCGGTGGAAAAGGCCAGGAAGATGTCGCCGGAGCCGTCGCCGGAGTAGCTGCCGTCGCGGCCGAGGCCGAGCGAAACTTTCTTGGCGACGCGCTTGAGCTGAGTGGGGATTAGCGGGGCGTCGGTGGCTACGATAACGATGATGGAGCCGACGTCGTCTTTCCAGACGGTGTGCTCGGGGATTTCGCGGCCTACGTTGATGCCGGCGATGCGGAGCTGACCGCGGTCTCCGTAGTTGCATTGGACGAGGACACCTATGGTATAGCCTCCAGCTTTAGCGTCGAGCACGCGCGAGGAGGTGCCGATGCCGCCTTTGAACTCGTTGCAGATCATTCCCGTTCCGCCACCTACGTTTCCTTCTTCTACCGGGCCGGAGTGGGCGGTGTCGAGCGCGTGCCAAGCGTCCTCGGGGTGGACGTGGAAGCCGTTGATGTCGTTGAGATAGCCGTCCCAGGTCTCGGCGACTACGGGCAGTGACCACCAGTAGCCTTCCACGTCGGGCTCGCCGCGTTTGACCTTCCAGGCGATGACCGCGTCGCGGACCACGCCGACGCTGTGGGTGTTGGTGATCATGACGGGGCCGTTGAGAAAGCCGGAGTCGTCGACCCAGGTGGTGCCGGTCATTTCGCCGTTGCCGTTGAGGGTGAACCAGGCGGCGAAGACGGCGTCGCTCGAAGTTCTGCCGCGGGGATGAATGGCGGTGACGCCGGTGCGTACCGGTCCTTTGCCGACTACGAGTTTGCCTTGGCCGGAGATGAGCGTGGTATGGCCGACCTCGACGCCGCGGACGTCTGTGATTGCGTTGTTGGGGCCGGGTGTGCCGTCGAAGGGGACGCCGAGATCGCGAGCGCGGGGCTTGGCTTGCGCGGATGCGGCAACGGTGAGAGCGAGGATGAGTTCGATNNGATTCGGGGGAAAACATGGAGTCCTGGAAGAAGGCGCTGGTGGCGGGTTCGGTTGGGGCGGCGACGGTTCTGTTCTTGAGGAAGAAGTATCCGGCGGGCGTGCTGGCTACTGGCGTGGGGTTGGCAGTGCTGGCATCGGAGTTTCCGGAGAAGTTCGAGAAGGTGCGCCGGTCGCTTCCGGATTATTTTGACCGGGGCATGCGAGTGATGGAGATGGCGGCGCAAGCCGGCAGGCGGATTACCGAGGTGGCGGGGCGGTCGGCTTACGAGGCTTGGGAGGAAATTAGGGGATGAGGGGGGCTTCTGCCTGCGGCTAGCGACGATGGGTTCCTTAGGTTTCGCCGAAGCCCGCAAGCAGAAGCCCGACTTTAGTCGATGCCGAGTTGTTTCTTGGCTTCAGGACTGAGGCGTTCGGGGGTCCAGGGCGGAGTCCACACAACGTTAACGCTGGCGTTGCGGATGCCGGGCAACTGCTCCAGGCGTGACTTCACTTGGGCGCTGATATTGACGTGTTCGGGGCAGCCCTGGGCGGTAAGGGTCATGTCGATGGTGACGTCCTGCTTGGCTTGCTCAGGCGTATCGGCGGGGACGGGTGCGAAGTTCACGTGGTAGATGAGGCCGAGGTCGACGATGTTGACGGGGATCTCTGGGTCGTAGCAACTTTTGAGCGCGCTCAGGACGTCTTGTTCGGTGACAGGCATTGCGGGACTCCTTCAGCTTTCCAGTCTATCTCAGGTCCTCGGATCGCACGTGACTCTGCGGTCTTCCGGGGACCTTGCCAGTTGGACAGATGACAGTCCCGGGGCAGTTCTTACAGTCAGCATCATCTTCGTTAATATGAACAGTTCCTGGCATTGTCCACTACCATAACGATCTCGGCAACGGCTGGGTCCCGTCAGTTTGAGGCTGCTGCAGGTTTTTCCTAACACGCCTCACTCTAAATGAGGCCCGCTGCTGGCACGTAATCTGATAGAGTTTTTGCGGATGATGAGTGAAGAGGCTAAGAAAAGGATTCAAATTGCTCTGGCGCTGGCGATTGTGGTGGCGGGAGTGCGTGCGGGATACATCCTTTACCAGCGGCACCAGGATTATCTTGCGGCGCAAAAGCAAGCGGAGGCGAAAAATGCCGGCTACTCGAATGCCGATTACTACGTCTCGCCGAAGAAGCTGTATCCCTTCGATTTGAAGTCGGCCGAGCAGTTGACACAACAGCCGGTGTGGGTGAAAGAGGGATACCGGTACACCTATTATCGGTACGTCCCCGTGGTGAAGAGCGTCGATTTTGCGCATGAGGCAGGACTGTTGGGCCCGATCGAGCGACTGGAGATAAAAGACGTGATGGCAGTCGCCGCGCCGGGCGGCAGGAAGCAGGTAGTGGCGACGTTTGAAAAAGATGAACACAGCTACGCCGTGCCGATTGGATTCGAGGCCCAGGGACAGTACAAGATCTATTCCGACGAGATGTTCTATGTAGAAGATCCGCATGAGTTGTACAAGCACTGGCCGGCGGATGTTTGGGAGGCGGTGGCGCAGCACGAAGTGAAGCCGGGCATGAACGAACTGCAGGTGGATTTTGCGGTGGGAATGGGAACACTGGATGCGGGAAGTTCGTCTTCCGACAGGGTGCTGCGCTATTCGAATGGCGGGAAGCCGCTGGTGGTGACTTATCGCGACGGGAAAGCGGCGGAGATTAAGCCGGGAACATAGGAATCCAAAATCCCCGCCCCTTCGCTTCGCCCAGGGGCAGACTCTGGCTCTCCAAGGACGGAGAGACAAGGATGGGGCGCCCTCGGGTTCTCATTTCGACGCTGGCAGCTCTCTTGCTTCCTCCACAACGTACTCGCTGCTCACCAAACCGCTCGGATAGTGCTTGGTCGCGATATGGCGGAGGCGAATGTCGCGCGGTAGGGAGCCAAAGAGAGGAATTCCGTCTCCAATGAGCACGGGCACGCGAGTGATAGTCAGACGTTGAATCAGTCCTGCGCGCAGGAACCGTTGAATTGTGATTCCACCGTCGATGTAAAGGTGTTTGGCGCCGGTGGCGGCGAGTTTCGCAACGATTTCGGCCGGAGATCCGGCCATCTGTTCGACCACGCCTCCGACAACCGCGGAAAAGTCGACGGGGCGACTGCTTAGGACCACTACCCGCTTGTCCCCATAAGGCCAGGGCTTCATGGGCAGAACGGTTTCAAAGGTCTGGCGGCCGATCACAATCGCATCGACGCTGGCGATAAACTCATTGTAGCCGTGCGGCTCCCCGCCGCCCGGCGGAAGAAAGTCGAGATCGCCGTTCGACCGCGCAATGAAGCCGTCGAGGCTAGTGCCTACAAAGACCGAAGCCCTCATCGTCAATCCACGTTGTTAACTTACTTCACTCCGGCAAGCGCTTGCGAGACCTCCTGAATATCGGGCACAACCGGAATGTCGTAGTTCTTGTGCCATATGAGCTTGCCCTCGCGGTCGATGATGGAGATGGCGCGACCGGTGATGCCTTTGTCCTCGAGATAGACACCGTATTTGGCGGCGACCGCACCGCGCGGGTGGAAATCGGCGAGCAGCGGATAGTGAATGCCCATCTTTTCGGCGTAGGCTTTGTGGGACCATACGCTATCGACGCTGAGGCCGAGGACCTGCGCGTCGAGCTGATCGAACCGCTTCATGTCATTGACCAGGCAGACGTGCTCCTTGGTGCAGACGGGGCTCCAGTCAAGCGGATAGAAGACGAGCACGACACGCTTCTTGCCGCGGAAGTCGCTGAGCTTTACTTCCTTTTGATCTTGATCTTTCAATGTGAATTCTGGTGCGGGCGCTCCGATCGTTGCGGGCATGATTCCTCCGTGCGACTGTCCATTCTAACGTTTTTTCGTTCTTGCCGCGCGAGCCTACCTCAGGAGGGGCGAATCGGCGTCGGCGGGCTTTCCTTCGTCGGCGTGGATTTTGCCATCGTCTTCGGCGTAGAAAGAGCGATGCTGGGCGTCAAGATGCTGGGGCGTCATGCTGAGCATGAAACTGTCCTTCTTGCCTTTGAAGCTGGCGGTGTAGTCCCCGCGATGGGGATCGACCATGCGCTTGGTGAAGTTTCCTGAATGCACAAGTTCTGTCAGCGACGTGGCGAAATGGCCGTATTGCTTGTTGAACTTGTGCTGGGCTTGGATCACGACATGCATGTAGCGGATCGCGAGGTCTTCGGAGTCGGAGCGGGCGGGATCGTTCGCAGACTTGGGCTGGTAGGCAGGGGCCGGAGTCTGGGCGACACGGGCCGAAGCCTGGGCGAACAGAGTGAAAAT
>PMHI01000582.1 GCA_003156615.1 Acidobacteriaceae bacterium
AAGCCGAGACCAAGGTCCTGCAAGCCGATCGAGCCCGCGCTGAGAAGTTATATGATGCGCAAGTGATCGCGAAAGAAGAGCTGGAGCATGTGCAATATAAAGAAGAGGCCGACGAATACGAAGTGCAGCGCGAAGCCGAGAGCCTGAATAACGCCAAGGCAGTGCAGAAATCACTCGAACTGGAGCGGGAAAAAGCCAGCATTGTCGCGCCCTTCGACGGAATCGTCGCTCGCCGCAACGTCCGCGTCGGCCAGAAGGTTTCGGCCGGCGACCGGCTCTTCTGGGTTACCGCGATGGGGCCACTGCAGGTGAAATTCACCCTGCCTGAGCGGTTACTCGGAGCCCTCAAGAAGGGACAAGTCGTCTCCGTAGCCTCGGCAGATGCCTCCCCTGCAACCCAGCACACCGCCAAGGTAATCGATGTCAGCCCGGTCGTGGATCCATCGAGCGGCACCATTGAAATCTTGGCTCAGATTGAGGGATCCGCCCCTGACTTACGGCCGGGGATGCTTGCCACTATTCGTATTGACTTGCCGCAATGAATATCGTTCAAGCACTGGACGCGGCACTTCCTGACCTGCCCGAACGCGTGATCCGGCGGGATAAGCCCAAGCTCGATCCTCGCGTCATCACCAAGGAGCACATCGAGAACGACCAGCCGATCGTTATCGGCAAGGTGCCGGGGAGCGAAGTTGTTCTGCGCTTTTCTCCCGAACAATGGAAGTTGATTCAACTGTTTGATGGAAACCGGTCGTATCAGGAAATCGCAGATCTCTCCGAGCAGGAAACCGGCGTGCTGTTCGATGAAGAGAGTGTTCGCGAAATTGCCAGCTTCCTCGCCAGCAACAGCGATTTTATTTACAAAACTCCGCTGGAGAAAAACATCATCCTCCAGCAGGAACTCCGCGGCCAGCGGCGGAAGAAGCGCAAACGCTTTCAGGTCCCGGACTTCACCGACATCACCGTGCACGAATGGCCGAACGCCGACCGTTACATCTCCTGGCTCTACCCCAAGCTGAAGTTCATGTACACGCCATGGTTCGTTCTGCTCACATTGTTCTCGTTTGCCGTCATGCTTGGGATGTGGGCCGACAAATTCGGTGAGATCTGGACGGACAGTTTCGAGTTTTACAACTTCACGTCAAAATCCGGAACTGACTTGCTCGAGTTCTGGATCCTTTTTGCCTCGATGGCGTTTTTTCACGAAACCGCTCACGGTCTCACCTGCAAGCACTTCGACGGCAACGTGGAGAAGATGGGCTTCACCCTGATGTACTTCGCACCCAGCTTCTTCTGCGACGCCTCGCAAGTTTGGATCTATGGCGGCAAGTGGGAGCGGATCGCGACCGCGATCGCGGGCATCTGGATTGATTTGATTCTCTGTGTGATTGCAACGGTGATCTGGTGGGGCACGGCCACCGGCATGGTTGTCCACGACATTGCCTACAAGGTCATGATGGTGACGGGCATCGGCGTCTCCCTGCTGAACCTCAACCCCCTGATCAAGTTAGATGGATACTTGATCTTCTGTGAACTGATTCATGAGCCGGATTTGAAGGAAAGAACCACCGCCTATCTTTCCGCGATAGTCCGCAAGAAGATTTTTCATTTGCCGGCTGAGGTCGAATATATCCCGCGCCGCCGCCGCCCCTTCTACGTTATCTACGCAATTCTTTCTGGATTGTACGGCTATCTGCTCCTGTCATTTCTCATGGTGCTCTCATTTCATATTTTGCAGGCTTACACGCCGGACTGGGCCTTCCTCCCAGCCATTGCCATCGGGTATTGGGTCTTCAAATCAAGAATAAAGATGTTGGTGAGATTTATGAGAATCGTCTACCTGGACAAGAAGGAACGTATGAAAGCCTGGCTCACCGGGCCACGCATTGCGGTGCTTTCGGGCGTCGCACTGCTGGTTCTGTTGCTTCCCATCTGGCCTGACTTTGTGGCTGGACGTTTTGTGCTGGAGCCGGTTCACAAAGCACAGATACATGCCGCGGTCGCCGGACGGGTGACGCGTGTGCTAGCCGGGGAAGGGCAATCGGTAACCGCCGGCCAGCCTTTGGTCGAACTTAGCAATCTGCAATTGGAATCAGCGGCGGCTGGCGCCAAGGCGGACCTGCATGTTGCCTCGGACCAGGTCAACCTGGCACTCTCGCGCTATGGGGATTTCGGCCCGGCCGAGTCCGCACGCCGGGAGATGGCTGAGCGCAACCGGGGACTGGCCCACCAAGTTGCTCTTCTGCAGATCAGCAGTCCTATCTCTGGCATAGTGGTCACTTCGCGGCTGGATGACCTACTGGGAGCCTATGTCGAGTCCGGAACCGATATTGTCGAGGTGGCCGATCCTACCTCTATGACCGCCCGCATCTACATCCCCGAGTTCGCGATGAGGGACGTTCAACTCGGGTCTGAGGTGAGGCTGCTACCCGACTCGTACTCCAAACCCCTTACGGCAAGTCTGTCAGCCGTGGCGCCTGCCTCTACAACGGTCGAGCCCGGACTCATTCCGAAGGACCAACTGAAGGGCATAGCCCCGCCCCGTTTTTACGCCGGGTCGGCATCGCTGACGAACCTAGAGCTAAAAGAAGGCATGACCGGTACCGCCAAGATCTTCGTGGCTCGCCGCAGCATTGCCGGACTCGCATGGATCTTCGTCCATGACCTGGTCGATCGCCGGATCTGGTAGCGCGGGCAAAAGGCAAAGGACCACATCCGTATGCGGTCCTTTTGAGTTGATCCGATTTGCAAGCCTGATGGCTGCTCGCCGTTACTTCACGGCCTCTCTGGTTGCGGCTACGCGAGTTGTGGCTACTCTCCCCTCGCAGTCACGCGAGTCGCAGCAACGCGAGTCGCGGC
>PMHI01000138.1 GCA_003156615.1 Acidobacteriaceae bacterium
GCTATCTGCCGGACGACTGCTTTACGGGTTCTTCTCGAAGTAGGCCAGAGCGTTGGTGCCATTTACGCTGCCCCAGCCTGTGGTGTAATCCCAGTTTTTGGTAGCTTTGTAGCCAGACGCGATGCTGCAGCCATTACTGCCGCTGGTCACGTCGTGCACGTCGGTCGTGTAAGAAGATGACGCGCCCAGCTTGTAGAAGAGAGGAGCGACATTGCCAGTCCGTTTTCCCTTGAGCGCCTCAAGCGCCAGGGCCCAATAGCCAGCCATGTTCGGGCCACCGAAGCTGGTGCCATACCCGGAATACCATGCCCCCTCGTAATAGGTGGATTGGCCGGTGTTCGGGTCCGCATCGAATGCGATATCGGGAACGTCGCGCTTCTTGTTGCTCGGGACACCTGGTCCAGCCTGCCAAGTGGTTCTGGTAAAGTAAGTAGACGCGCCGCCTCCGGAGCAGGACCATGCGGACTCGCTCTTATACTTGAACAGGGAAGTAGCATTGAGCGTCGTCCCGCCGACAGCGGTCACATTCGGATCAGTTGCCGGAAAGGAGGGGTTGAGCAGTTTGGTGTCGCACCCGTAAGCACCGAAATCGCCCGATCCCGAAAAGACAGTCATGCCCTGAGCGGCCATCTGCGCAAAGGAAACATCCTCTGTCTTCATAACCGAAGTTCCGGCATTGCTTTCGCAAGCAGCATAAGAATTGGAAACAATCTGAGCTGAATTATCATTGGCGATCTGACTGTACATCAGGGTGAAATCAGCAAACGCAGTCGAGGGTGCTTCGTAAACTAAGAGGTTTGCGCCCGGAGCCTGAGCACCTGCGTACTCGACATCCAAGGTCGGCTCATAACCCAACTCGCTGGGGCAGCCGTTGACGCAGATGTTGGTAAGAGTACCCGTGCGCTCGATCTGATAGTAGTAAGTCCAGAAGTAGTCGGCGTCGGAGGTCAAGTACGTAAATCCCGACGAAATGGCAATAGTCTCGCCAGTTCCGTCGTAGATCGTTTTGCCGTGAAACGTGTTGAGGCGGCTGGGGAAGTTGTAGATGGAGGCTATCTGCAGCGGCGTATACTCGACGGTCGAAGCAGGAACCGGCTCGAAATGGGACGCGTGATGCATCGTCTCCAGCGAAGTCAGTCCCGCCACCGATTCCACCACATCCTTTAATCTGGATGGAACGCTCGGGTTGCGATCATTCGAAAAGTGAGTTTCTGTGCCGAACTGGTAGACATTGATGTTGATCGCAAATGCTTCCTCGATTTGAGCGACCGTTCCGCTGGCTTGGACCAGCACTCGGTTATCCGATACACGGTTGACCGTGAGTCCGTGAGACTCCAGATGCTGGCGCACAGCATCAACGTCAGTTTGACTCGGCGAGAATTTGGCGAGGAAATCCGTGGGTGTAATCCAGCGGTGATAGTCCGGTGAATCGGCACCGTACAGGCGATCGAGCAGGTCAGTGAACTCTGCTTCGTTGTGGCGTTTGAGACCGACAACGATGGTCAGCACCGCGTTGGGATCGCTGTGGTTTACGTAGGTGGCGTCCTGCAATGCGGGAGCAACGTTGCCCGGGATCGTGACTCTTCCGGAAGTTTGCTGCGACGGGGCGGCGAACGACGACACAGCAAGCAGCAAGAAACCCACAAGAGACACGCGAACTGGAGGCATGTCGATATTCCTAGAAACAGGACGGGATTATATCCCGGGAGCGGGTGGACTCAAGATGCAGGAACTTGCGGTAGTGCCTCAGTTTGAAATCTCATAGGCTAGATCGTCGGCGCGGCCTGTGCGATACTCGGTTCATGGCGAAGCGTCCACGCGATCCCGTCCAGCTTGCCAAACAGGTATTCGACATTGCCATTGGCGAAGCTGAGGACACTGTGAGCGAGTCTAAGCGGCATCCGTCCAAGCGAAGGGCTGGCGGACTAAAGGGCGGACGCGCCAGAGCGCAAACCCTTTCCGGTACTGAGCGCACCGAAATTGCCAAAAAGGGAGCCGAGGCTCGTTGGAAAAAATGAAACCGCCGATATTTTGACGGGTTCCGTGGTAGAGTTCCAACTCTGAGGCGGCTTACTTACTTTTTCTTCGGATTGTGGATCGGCACGTGTTCGTGCTCGGTAGTGCGCGGGTGTGTACGTGCGTACTCAGGCTTAACAAAGCGCCCCGTGACTGCGCTCCGGTCAACCGGTTTAGTGGGAATGGTTTTCTGACTCATCTGCTTTTCCTGATCGTGGGCAACTCCGCCCACTCGGTAGCTGAGTTGGAAACTGGCCTTCCGGCCAAGGTCTTATACACCTTGGCCGGAACGGTCGTGCGACCTGCATACCCAAAACGGGCACAGGATTCCCTTATAAAAACCTTGACAGTGGGATAAAACGCGGTAGGATAATGGCAGGTCTGCACTGTCGCTACTGCATATAGTATCTTCGGGCCGCCACCTGGCACAGGTTGCGGGTCGTTCTGTCTGAGCTATTCTCCGTCCATTCGCCAAGAGAAAGCAAGGACTTTTTTCTCTAGTCTGGCGCTCGTAATTCAAAGACTTCGCCTTCGCTGTCCTCTTTTGTCCACTTGCGATACCGCGTGGCGCGGGTCTTCGTACCCTCAACTTGCTTAATCATTTTCTTTGCTTCCATGCCGCGAAAAATGCTTTTCACTCTCCAGTCTTCTTGGATGAAAGTAATCTTCCGCGCCTGCTTATTGTTGATCGTTTCATGGTTTTCCAGAAATTCCATAATCGTTAATTCGGCTGTGGCTAGCTTTTCATGTTTGATCGTGACCAAGAACGAATTGCCTGTTTCCTTGAATACCGGGGGTTCAAGTCCGAGGGCGGTCATGGCTGCGATTGCCGTTTTAATGCCCTCTCCTACATCGCGATTTGGTGGATGCGGGAACTTGTTGAGTATTCGCTGAACTGCACCATTGCGGGCTGCGCGTTGAGTCGTGAGAGTCCTAACTGTCATGTTGGCGGGGAGGCGACCGGGGCTCTGAACTTCAATGCGATTATCGAAAATTCGAATGTGAATATCGTCAGTGATGCTATAGTCCCGATGGATAACAGCGTTAGTGATGATTTCATGGAGCGTCTTAGGGGGATACTGGACGTGTTCGAATTCCGCACCAGTCCCCATTTTCGGAATCTGCTGAATAAGCTCAGTGGTGAGCGATACGGCAGCGGTAATCTGTTTGTATAAACACCCTTCAACGGTCTTCGGAATGAACGCCTCTGCATCGCGAAAACCCTCAGCCTGAGTAGTCTTATAGCGGTAGACTTTAATTCCGCAGTGCTTTGGAACGATTGCCTGTGGCTCATCGGCAAATAGCAAAACCGCGGCAACTGTAGCTTTGCCGTCTCTGATCAAGGTTTGCTTTCTCAAATATTCTTCTGGTTTTGCGGTCGGGACAACCGTGGAAATGAATTCAGATACGATCTCGGATTCAACAA
>PMHI01000598.1 GCA_003156615.1 Acidobacteriaceae bacterium
AGATTCGAGCCGCTTCTCTGCAATTCGTGAGGAAGATCAGCGGTTTTAACAAACCGTCAAAGGCCAACGAAGCTTCATTCCAGGCTGCCGTCGATGAAGTAGCCGCCATCTCGGCCCGTCTTCTCCATTCGCTCGAAACCAACGCGCCGCCGAAGAATCGAGAGGAAGAGGCCGCGAAGGCGAAAGCTCGCGCCGCAGAGAGATTCAGCGCTTGAACCTGCTGCAGGGAAGAAGAATATCTGTGGTCCGCCGGTCTGAGTTGCGATCTGACGATACAGCGCGCCGGCAGGTCGCCGCTCCGCGGTAATCGATCTCGCCATCGCAATTGTATTGTTTGTTGTTTGCTACCAGGAAGCGCGCTGGTTCAAACCCTTACCGANNTTATCTTGTAGCTATAGTATGCGAACGGCGTCTCGCCGGAATGCCCCGGGAGCGCGGTTGTTTTAAGGGAAGGATCCCAAGGTCGACCCGCAGCCTTGCACGCAATTCTAGGGCCGTTTCCGGCTCGGAAAATGGCGTTCCTTGGCGAGGGTTAACGCCCTCCGTGCTGGCCCTCCGGTGCTCTTCTGCCCCGAATATCTTCCAGTTACCATAGATTCAATCACTTGGGCGGAGTTGTCCGGCGCGCGGGCAACGCCTCCTTGCGTCTTAACCATCTAAGTGAATGTTTAGAAAGAGCAAAGGCGTTCGATTCGGTGAAGACTATGAAAAAGAAAACTTCCTCGCGTGTCGTACTCGCTGTCGTGTTGTTGGCGACGACCCTGGCCCTCGCCGCGCCTAACCCGCCCAAGGCAAACGCTCCGCAAAATGTTCCGTCATTTCCTGGGACGCTGGCGAACGCGCGTTATGTCTACGTCACGAGCTACGACGGAGACCAATTCAACATCAACTTGCTTCCCGAAGACCGCCAGGCGATTGGAGCGGTCGAGGACGCACTGCAGAAGTGGGGCAAGTTCACGCTGGTGTACGAACCAAACCAGGCCGACATCGTCCTGATGGTCATGAGCCGGCCGTCGGAAGATGTTCTCGCGGTTTATGACGCGCACGGCTGGCCTGGCAATCAGTACCTGTGGCGCATGATGGGCCGCGGTGGTTTGGAAAAGAGCGAGACTCCCCTGCTTGCGAATCTGGAGAAGGCGTTCGACCGGGTAACGGTAGGGAAGTAAGCGGTATCAGGTTGCTGGGTGGGCGGTTGTGTCTAGAATGTAGACCTACTACTGGTGGACGACCCGATGCCAGGAAACGCCTGTCGCTGGGAGAGGCCTTCAGCGGCACAGCCGCGCATCACATCTCCGGCAACAGCTCGGCCAAGTCATTCTCATTGGCCGGCACATCGTAAAGTTTGAACAAAGCAGGCCGCGCCGGGCTGCATAATGTCGAGCAAGCCAAGCGAGCCATTGTTTGCGGATTTGACGCGCCAATTTGGTCGCGGCCACGGCCGAGCGAATCTTTGGCAAATGCGTGCATTTTACCGCGCATGGCCGGAGGCAAAGATTCTCCAGACACTGCCCGGAGAGTCCACAAGCCATAATACAAACCCCGACTCAGCAAAAGTTCTGGCTCTCGCCTCTCGCTTCCCGTTGTCTTGGTCCGCGTACGTGCGGCTGCTTTCTGTCAAGAATGCGGAAGCCGAGACATCCTACGAAATCGAAGCGCTGCGTTCGGGTTGGCCCATCCAACGGGCCTCAGCTCTTTCTGCCCGCGATCATCAGCCCGGCCCCGACGAGAACCAGAACGATGCTCACGACCGGCGGGACCATGTTGTCATGATGCGTCGTAACGCCCATGTGGGCGTCGCCGATGTTGACGCCGTGATGTTCTGAATGCGGAACTGGAACGAAGAACGAAAGTATCCCCAGCACCAGCACGGCTATGCCAACCAGCATTAGAGTCTTCATTATGATCCTCCGCCTCGGTGGTTTTTACTGCTTATCCCGCGAAACCTTTGACGAACTCAACCAGGCTCCGCAGCGCGATCCCCGATGGCCCTTTGGCGATCCAGGGCTTTTGATCTTCCATCCAGGCTGTACCGGCGATGTCGAGGTGGATCCAGGGAGTGTCTTCGGCAAATTCTTTCAGGAACATGGCCGCATTAATCGCGCCGCCCCAGCGTCCGCCGGAGTTGACGATGTCGGCGATGGTGGACTTGATGTTCTCTTTGTATTCGTCGTCGAGCGGCAGTCGCCACATTTTTTCCCCGGCCTCGTCATTCGCTTTGTGGAAGCGCTCGTATATGGCGTCATCGTTGGCGAAGATTCCGGCGTTCGCGTAGCCGAGCGCGACCACAACGGCTCCAGTAAGCGTTGCCGCATCGACTAGATGAGTGCACCCGAGCTGGCGCGCGTAAAAGAGGCCGTCAGCCAGAACGAGGCGCCCTTCGGCGTCAGTATTGATGATCTCGATGCTTTTGCCCGACATGGCAATCTGCACGTCGCCCGGCTTCTGCGCTTTGCCGGAGGGCATGTTCTCGGTGGCGCACACGATGCCGATGACTTTCACTTTCGGCTTCAGTAGCGCGATAGCGCGCATGGCGCCGATCATGGTGGCGCCGCCGGCCATGTCGTATTTCATCTTCTCCATGCCGTCGGCCGGCTTGATCGAAATGCCGCCGGTGTCGAAGGTGATTCCTTTGCCCACCAGGCCCAAGACAGGTTTCTCGGGCG
>PMHI01000159.1:0-1030 GCA_003156615.1 Acidobacteriaceae bacterium
GTAAGCGTCAGGCCAACCGCATTCTAGTCAGCACGGCGGTTGTGTGGTGAAGTAGTTTCATGATTGAAGAACAAGAGGTAAGGCGGAGGGGACGTCGGCGTACGCCTGCCGAGATCCAGCAAATCGTTAGCGAGTTCAAGAGCGGCGAGCTGACACAAGAGGAGTTTAGCCGGCGCCAAGGTCTGACCCTGAGTACACTCGGTCGTTACCTGAGGCAAGTGCGTGCCTCGAGCGAGGCGAGCAACCCTGGACTGGTGGCGGTGGAGTTGGCGGTGAAGAAGGGTGCGAAAGCGTGTGGAGGTTGTGGTCTCAGCGTGAGCGTGGCGAGTGGGCGACGGATTGTAGTGGAAGCCGGCTTTGATGCGGCCACCTTGCAGCGCCTGATGGAAGTGTTGGAGAGGATGTAAGGTGTTTGGGATAGGACGGGCGACCCGCATCTACCTGGCGCCGGGGGCAACCGACATGCGAAAAGGATTTGAGGGTTTGTACGGATTGGTGCGCGATCGATTGCAGTGCGAGCCGCTCAGTGGCCATATTTTCTTGTTTTGCAATGCGCGTCGCAATCGGCTGAAACTGATCTACTGGGACGGAAGTGGACTATGGGTTTGCGGCAAGCGATTACAGCGTGGGTGTTTTCGTTGGCCGCAGGTGAGCCCGGGAGAAGTCAAGGTGAGCCTCACGCCGGAAGAGTTCACGATGTTGATTGGGGGCATGGATCTGCAAGCCGCCAAGCCGCGGCCGTGGTATCGGAAAGAAATTGACGAAGTGAGTGCGCCCCGCATGAATCCTGCATAAAACGATTGCTTTCCACAGACGTTTTCTGTTAGTAAGCACTCATCGTGAGTGCTGAGCTCCATCCTTATAGTTCGCTACCAACGACGCTGCTGGAAGCGCAGGCGCTGATTGCGCAACTGCAACAGAAGTTGCAGTGGTCCGAGCTGCAGCGCTCGGCGTTGGAAGAACAGCTGCGGCTGAGGCGAATCGAGAAGTATGGGGCGGGCAGTGAGAAACTTTCGAACTTACAGTTGGA
>PMHI01000159.1:1075-2650 GCA_003156615.1 Acidobacteriaceae bacterium
CAGTGTAGGTGCAGCGTTTGTGGCCAGGAGAAATTGATTATCGGTTACGAGGAAAGTGAGCAGTTAGAGGTAGAGCCAGCCAAGTACTTCGTACAGGTGACCAAGCGAGAGAAGCGAGCCTGCGGCTGTGGACGAGGCGGTGTGATGACGGCGCCGGTGCCGAAGCGGATCATCGAAAAGGGACTGGTCAGCGATCGCGTGGTGATTGAGACGCTGGTCAACAAGTACAGCAGCCATCTTCCCCTGTACCGGCAGAGCAAGACGCTGGAGCAAGAAACCGGTCTGGAGTTGAGCCGGGCGACGATGGATGGCTGGGTGATGCAGGTGGGGCAGATGCTGATGCCGGTGGTGGGGGCAATGAAGAAGGAGTTGTTGGGAGGAAGTTACCTGCAAGCCGATGAAACCCCGGTGGACGTGCAAATGCATGATCGACGGGGACACAATCATCAGGCCTACCTTTGGCAATACAGTCATCCGGGGGGAGCAGTGGTGTTCGACTTTCGTTTGGGACGAGGTCGAGAGGGCCCGAGGCAGTTTCTTGGGAAATATGGGGGGATTTTGCAAACGGATGGTTATGTGGCCTACGAGAAAGTGGGTGGACCGGGACTGGTCCATGCGGGATGCTGGGCGCATTGCCGACGGGGTTTTGCCAATGTGGTGAAGTTGAATCCCGGAGACGCAGTGGCCAAGCCCATGGTGGAGAAGATCAACGCCCTGTTTGCCATCGATGCGGCAGCTCGCGAGCAAGGTTTGAATCTCGAAGCCCGTCAGGCTTTACGCCGCGAGCGAGCGCCGGCTGCCCTAGAAGCGATTAAGGCAGCGGTCGAGGCCGCACGTGCCAGCGCACTACCGGGCAGCACATTGGGCAAAGCTTGCCAGTATGCCCTCGGTCAGTGGCCGAAGCTGATCCGCTTTTTGGATTACCCGGAGTTGGAGTTGAGTACTAACTTGGCAGAGAACTCGATCCGGCCAATCGCGGTGGGTCGGAAGAACTGGATCCATGTAGGCAGTCCACAATCCGGACCGAAGGTGGCAGCGATTCTTTCGATCTTCGAAACCTGTCGACGGATCAAGCTATCCGTGCGCGAATATCTGTCCGCCGTACTCCCGGGCTTGGACAACCTGCCATTACAGCGCCTATCCGATCTAACACCCACGGCTTGGGCCGACCAGTACTACGGCCAGTACTAATAGTCAAATAGTCAGCGCGTCCGATGAAGAGACCCTATACCGATAAGCAAGGCCAGTACCTGGCGTTCATTTACTACTACGGCAAAATCCACGGGTCCGCGCCTTCGGAGTCCGAGATGCAACAGTACTTCCAAGTCTCCCCGCCTTCCGTACACCAGATGATCTTGACCCTCGAAACTCATGGCCTTATTGAGCGAACACCCGGCCAGGCTCGATCCATCCGTCTGCTGATTCCGCGCGACGAGCTACCGGATTTGATCTAGCGTGACCATCCGGGCACTGAAATACTGAAAAGCCCCATACCGCTCGTCAGTGCGGTCCACTGGTCCACTCCCGATCTACGCGCATCCGCAACCAAACATGAGTTTCGTCTGACGCTTACAA
>PMHI01000083.1 GCA_003156615.1 Acidobacteriaceae bacterium
AACGCTCAGATGTTGAATCTCAGGAGTCTTGCGGCCATCTTATACTCGGCGATACGCTTTTCCCGCGCAGCTTTTCTTCGTTCTCCGCTTAGATCAAAGGCACTGATAAACGCACAGAAAATGGCCACAAATATGGATACAAATGTGGCTACAAATCGAGCGGCTTCCATGTCAGTTTCCCACGAACAGTCTACACTCAAGACTCGGACGGGAAAACTCCGGCGCTGTCCAGCCCAAAAACACAATCAACGCACTCACATCGCGCTAAAGAAAAGTCTTGGGGAGCTTTGACCAAGAGTTGGGTGCCGCATGACGTGCGAGATCAGGTCGTGGATTTTGTCCGACGCTGGTCGGAAAAGACGGAGATCAGCGTCGGCGATTCCCGCCGTGGTTGGGCATAGGGGCCAGCAAGTTCTACGACTGGNNGCCGTGGGAGAAGGAAGCCATTATCAGCTTCTATCTGAAGAGTCCGTTGGAAGGGTATCGGGGGTTGACGTTCATGATGCTGGATGCGGAGGTCGTGGCGGTGAGTCCGGCGAGCGTATGGCGAGTGTTGAAGCAAGCGGGACTGTTGTCGCGATAGAAGGGCAAGCCATCGCGCAAAGGGACGGGGTTTGAGCAGCCGCCGCAGCCGCACCAGCACTGGTACCCAGCACTGGTACATCGATGTTTCCTACATCAACCTGTCCGGCACGTTCTACTACCTGTGCANNGCGCGCGATTTCAAGGAGTTCATTCGGATCTCCGGTATGATCCACGTGCGAACGTCTCCGTTTCATCCACAGTCGAACGGAAAATTGGAACGCTGGCGCAAATCTTAAAAGCGAATGCATTCGGCCGCTCACGCCGCTGACGGTGGAAGATGCGCGCCGCTTGATTCAGAGCTACGTGGATCGCTACAACACGGCGCGACTGCTCAGCACGATCGGTTACGTGACGCCACAAAAATGACATGCTCCACGGACGTCAGGCGGAGATTCATGCGGCGCGCGATCGTGAGTTGGAAGGGGCTCGCCAGCAGCGTCAGCTGCGACGCCGACAAGCAGACTACTCAGGGTTGATCCAATCGCCGGTCTCGCTGCTAGCGACCTAGTGTCGCACTTCAGCCATGAGGGCCATGATGTTGCCTTCGGAGTCGCGGAACTCGGCCAGCCACAGGTCATGGTCCGGCATCTTGGCGACGACGTGCGGTTCGCCTTCGGTCTTTACATTGCGTTGCACCAAGCGTGCATGGGTGGACTGAATGTCGGCCACTTTAAAGTAGAGGATCGATGCTGCGTGATCGAACTCGGGTCGTTCGGGCGGCGTTAACATCAGGCGAACGCCGCCGCAGTCAAAGAACGCGAGGCGTCCCGCCGTGAAGAGCAACTTGAGTCCCAGAGTGTCACGGTAGAACTCAAGCGCGCGGCTGGTGTCGTGCACGTTGATAGCGATCTGACCGATTTGCGTGATGGCGATTCCGCTGGATGCGGCGCTGGTCGTCATAGCTTCACTTCACCTCGAATTTAATGTATCATATAGTTAGCATAGCTAACTAATAAAATGCAAGCCCGTAATGAAAATAAATTCCCCAGCTCTGAGGCGGTGGAAGCTGCCGACCGGCTGCACTCTGCAGCCATTCATCTGCTGCGGCGGTTGCGGATTCGTGATCGTGAGATCGGGGTCGGCCCGGCGCAGTTGTCGGCCTTATCAGTTCTTGTGTTTGGAGGGCCAAAATCATTGGCCGAACTAGCCGAAACAGAGCAAGTCAAGGCACCGACCATGAGCCGAATTGTGGCCGGTTTGTTGCGAGCGAGACTTGTGCGCAGCAGAACCGATAAGCAGGATCGTCGCGCTGTGGTGATTCGGGCGACAGAGAAAGGTGCTCGCATCATGCAGGAAGGCCGGAGACGGCGAGTGGAGGCGCTTGCCGCTGCAGTTCGAAGCTTACCGCAGAAAGAAATCGCGCAGCTGCTGGAAACAGCGCAAGTCATGGAACACCTCAGCAGGCAAGTCTAGGCCCACAANNCCTACTCCGCGCCTGCGTTCCATCAAAGGACAAGAGTTCTTTTGCTCGCCCTGCAATACGAAATTCAAGGCAAAATTACCTTATCTGAAACAGGCGACCGTCAAAGACTGGGAGGACCCGATCTTGAAGGCAGAGCGCTGTGGCGGATACGAACGCTGCACTCCTGAAGGAATGGGACGAACATCTACACATCGCACACCCGCGTCAATGGGAGCGAGAACAGAGGAAAAGAGCCAGGCGTCGTGCCAAGGTCGCTGAGTGAATTGGTGATGGAGATGTTTCGCAACTACCAGAATTCCCCGCAGGTTGCGCATATTGACGATGATTCGGGTGATGGAAAAGCCGTGGCAACGTAACTAGGGCAGCCGTTTAGCTGTCTGATTCACGCCGTTTTGGTGTAGGACCAGCCCCATGGCGCGACCCTGACTGTCAGTTTCGAAAGTGATCTGCGCGTCCACGACCTTTAAGAAGTAGTCGCGGTCACTCTCTGGGAAAATCTCCAGCCTGGGCTGCCCCGTAGCCTGTACGAACAATTGGGTTCCATCGCGAGTGATGGTCATTACAAAATTCGGCGTAAGTTGATACTGCCCAACGTAGCTGTCAAAAACCTTTGGATCAACAGCGACCTGCTTGCGCTCTTTCGGCGGTTGATACAAGGGTTCATTTGCGTTGAGCAGGTGTTGCCCGATGTCATCGACTCCTGCGGTCGTTTCGGCATTCGAAAGGACGACCACGCCTGTCCCGGTCTTACGCTCGAAACCAATGAATGATCTGAATCCGCCCGTACCGCCGTTATGCCAGACAATCTCATGACCATCTCGGGTTAGGACGTGCCAGCCCAGACCGATCTCTAGCCCCGGTGCGCCCGTTGGACGACGCACTCCCAGCATCGCAGCCATAGCTGGGGCCAGTGGCGATTTCACGTAACCGAGATTGGCTCCAACGAACGTCAACATGTCGTTCGCGGTAGACCGCAGTGCTCCAGCACCAGCTAGCGTGGGCAAATCCCAATGCGCGACTAGGTGCATGGTGGCGTCGTGGCCTACCGCGAACCGGGCCTTCATTTCGTCAGACAACGTAATGCCAGTGCTCCGCATTCCAAGCGGTTCGCAAATTCGAGAGCGCACTAGTTTCTCGTAATCCATCCCGGCACGTCGCGCGAGTACATGCCCTAACAGCCCGCCGCCGAGATTCGAATACTCATACTTCGACCCGATGTCACGGGTTAGTTGGTACCCAGACAAGAATTCGTAGAGTTGCTCGACCGAGTAATCGGCGTATGGATTCGCGGAGTCTTTGGAGTGCAGATTGGATGGTAACCGTGGAAGACCAGACGTGTGGGTCGCCAAGTCCTCTAACGTGATCTGGCGTCCATCGCTCTCAGGCACTTTCACGCCGGGGGGCAGGTATTTCGCCACCGGATCAGTAAGAGCGACTTCCCCCCGTTGCACCATGTCGGCAAGGAGCAGAGAAGTGAATACCTTTGTGACAGAACCTATCTCGAAGATCGTGTCGGCGTCCACAGCACGCTTGTCGTCTGCGTCGAATCTGCCATAGGAAACAGTCCTGCGTCCCGTCGCGTCAATAACGCCTACAGCGATTCCGACACTTTGGTGCTGCGTGTCAACACGCTCGACCAGCATATCGCAAATTTGCGCATCTGTCGGGAAATTAGGTCTCGTAGATGACTGTGCCATGAGGGCAGCTGCTCCAACCACAAACCCGCTAATGAGATGGATGAGAATGGTTTTCACAAAGACCGGGCGGAGACACGCAATTACTACCGGCACGGCGGAGCGCATTCGAAGAGTCTACACTCTTGAACTGTCGAAAACAGTCGATTGCGCTCACCGAGAATCGATCGGTCCCGACTTCCGAAATCGCTACTGGAAGGCGGTTGGCCTTGCTCAGAGTGGCCGATATGTCCATGACGCCTGCCGTAGCGCGGCGCTCGCGTCGAATGTCGGCGCTGCGGCTTTCGCACGAGCTTACCGGGAGCTGTTCTCGTGCAGCGGATAGGGCCCCTCCGTGGCACATTTTGACGATCTCTTGATTCAGGCGCTGGAAGCCTACCTTCCGCAACTCAGTGGGCAGGACCGTTCCAACGTTGAATGGGTCCTACGAACACTAGGCGTATTCAATGAGTGACATCGCGACGATTTAATCTTAACTATTCGTATTTCCTGATTCCTGTTCGTTTTGTGCTAGCATCCGTGGCACCTCTGAAAGGAGAATCCAAATGAGTGGCTCCCAAAGGTTGGTCTCATTTGTATTGGCGTGCGCTTCGAGCGTAATCGTGGCTGGCGCTCAGTCTCAGACAACGCGTGGCCCGGAAGTGCAGAAGCTGGCAGTGATGGTCGGCAGGTTCACAGTCGAAGACGAAGTGAAAGCCGGAGCAATGGGGCCGAACTCGCCAGCGATGAAATACGCCGGCACCGACGATTGCAGATGGGCGGCCGACGGATTTGCGGTGATCTGCACGGCAGTACTCCACATGGGCGCGAAGAAATATACCGAAACTTCCTTCATCTACTACGATCCGACTGCCAAGACTTACCAATATCACGCAGTTGACAGTTCGGGAGAAATAGAAAACAAGAGTGGTACGGTGAGCGGCGACACATGGACCTGGCTTGGCGAGAGCACTATTGCCGGAAAGCCCTATCACACCCGGTACATCATGCAGTTTGTTTCAAAAGACTCCTTTGAATATACCGATGAGTCGGGCGAGAGCGAGAACTCCATGAAGGTGTTTGTGAGCGGGAAGGAAACTCGCGTCGCGACCACCAAGCCCGCGGCATCGCAACCAACGCAATGACGGCATCCAGTCATAGTTCCAAGCTAAACGGGCACTTGGAACTTAATGTCAAGTGGCGCTAACAAGCGATCTCTAAATCCCGGTCAGTGGGTGTTAAGGCAATACTACTTCATAGGTCCGCAGGCTCGACCCAGAAGAGTAGGTATTGGGCTAGGGCGCAACGGGGAGGAAAGGAATCGTCGTGAGCGGCAGCTTAGTGAATTCGTCGGCGGTCATGGCTCTCCTCGCAGTTCCCAGCACGGTGATTTGGTCGTATTTTGTGGGTGGAGTGGTTTTTGCAATCGGCCTGGTCACAATGTTTCTTCGCGGCGACTGGCAAAAGGCGCGAGGATTCGACAAGCTGATTTTGTTCGGGCCGCTTTTCTACGCGGCGCCAATCGCGGCCTTCGGCACTGAACATTTCACGCTGACCCAGGCCATCGCGTCGCTCGTACCGGCGTGGATTCCGTGGCATCTGTTTTGGGCGTACTTCGTCGGGGCGTGCTTTATTGCAGCCGCGCTGAGCCTGGTCACGGGCATGCACGTGCGTCTCTCGGCGAGTTTGCTAGCCTTGAACTTTTTCCTTTTCGTCGTGCTCATGGACGCCCCGGCCTGGGCGCAAAATCCGCGAGATCGGTTTGGGCTGGCGTTAACGCTGCGGGAATTATCCTTCAGCGGCGGCCCCCTGGCTCTGGCAGCCAGCCTCGCCGGGCAGGGCCGCGAGCGCGGCACGCACGTCCTGGCGACGATTGCGCGGTATTTCGTTGCCGTTCCCGTACTGTTTTTCAGCTTCGAGCAGTTCCTGCACGCCGATCACGTTCCCGGCATTCCTCTGGAACGCGTGACTCCCGAGTGGATCCCCGTACACGCCCTTTGGACGTACCTCGCGGCCGTGGTTTACGCGGTCGCCGGTATCCCGTTGCTGCTTGGCAAGAAACCCCGCGCCGCAGCCACGTGGGTGGGCCTAACCGTGTTCTTCGTGGTGTTGGTCGTGTACGTCCCGATCGGAATCGTGGACCGCGCCAGCCTCGACAATGGCCTTAATTATTTGGGGGATACGCTGATGTTTTGCGGTACCGTTCTTATGCTCGCGGGCACCATGCCGCGCGAAGCGTAGCAGGGAATCGTTGGCTGTTCAGTGGCCCTAGTGATTGACTCACAACGAGTGAAATCGTGAGATTACGACGGTTTCGCGCCACGCCTTACTATATTGATCGCAAGTTTATCGGCTCGGTTTTGCAGGGGGAATACAATCGTCAGGTGTGTGAAGTTTTTGGCAAATATCGTGCGATGGATTCTAGCAGTCCTAACGGTAGTTCTCCCGGGACTGGCAAGGGCGCAGGCCAACCTCGGCCCAGTTGATCTCGGCAGCAGCGCTGTAACCACGGTCACCACTTCGTTTGCAGAAGCTCAAGTATTACGGGGGTCTGCAATATAGGAGCAGGATTCGAAATCTCAGCCGGGAAAATGCTATCGGAGGATCAGTGCGGTGCTGCGCTGTTGACCGCGCTGGAGCGCGAGTCTGAGAATTTTCGACAATCCGGCGAGGGGACGATCCATACCGGCCCGTTCGGCGATCTCCCAATCTTGACCTTTTCGCAGGATAATCATCCCTCTGCCAGTGAGCCACGATCAGAGGAAGGTGAAATCTGGGACCAGATGCAAGAAGAGCTCAAAAGCCTGTCGACACGCAGCCGGAGAATCATCGCAAAGGGCAGTAGCCACTACATACAGATTGACCGGCCCGATCTACTGAACTCAGAGGTTGCGGATCTTATTCGGCAGATTCGGGGTGAAGCGTTGCCGTCAATCGACTATGGCACAACGAAAACAGAATAGTCGAATTCCGGTGTTCCAGCGTTCCTGTCGTAACATCGCCATTTCATTCAAAATCGCCATATTCGGGATTTCCTAGGATTCGCTGCCGTTTGTATCGAGAGCGCCATGGGCTAACGCAAAAACGCAAGTCAGGCGGCTCAAAGGAGATAGCGCTTGAAGAATATTCTAGTTGGCGATCCAGCTTGGGTCGTCAGCAATCGAGTAGTTTAAAGTCCCCTGACGCGGTACAGGACGACCCCATGCGATGGAACAACAGCACTAATGGTGCTGCTTGTTTTCTTCGTCTCGCCAGTCCACAGGTCGTGCAAGGAATAGCCGCTTTCGTTTTCGGGGAGGCCCGCGGCGGATGCTGGAACGGAGACTTCGTTTGCCTTCCCGCCGGTGTTGAACAAACCGACGATCGCGTCGCCGTTCGGTTCCCTCTTGGCGAACACCTGCCGGTTGCCGGTATTGAGCACCCTTTTCGCGGCGATCGAATCCTGGTCGATAGCAAGGACTTCGGAGTTCTCCAGATATTTCTGCAGATCCGTTGGATCAAGGTGAGTAAGATCGATGCCGAGGATGAAGGGTGCCGCTCCAAGCGCCCACAGGCTGATCTGAGTCTGGCGCTCAACCGGAGTCAGCCCGTCGTTGCTGCTATTTCCTACCTCTATGGAGTCATAGTCGTTGAAAGCGCCTGGACCAGCGTAAGGCTGCCACTCCGCCACGTAGTTGAAGCGTTTGGCAACGTCGGCCCAACTGGTCAGCGGGTAGCTGCTCCCGCCCTTTTCGCAGCGATAGCATTCGACGTCGGGCGGGAATTCCCATTGATTCGCATACTTCATCAATGTTGGGGCGATAGCGGTTGTAAGGTGCCCCTGCGTGACGTCCAGGACCATGGGCCGCCCACTTCGCCGTATAGCATTCGACCACGCCTTAATGTCATCGGCGTTGCTGTCTGTCATGCCGTCAATCTTGATGTAGTCGATATCCCATGCCGCGAGCATATCTACCCATGAATTCGTATACTCCTGTGCTCCCGGCTTGCTGTAGTCAATGCGGACCATGCCCTTACAGTTGTAGTTATTCTCCTTTACAGACGGTTCCGCAATCTCGGCAGCCGAGTACGATGTACCCTTAATCGGCGTGTTCCGGCTGACTGCCTGCCTGGAAATGCCGGGCGTAACATAGATTCCGAACTTTATCCCGAGACTGTGGATGTAGTCAGCCACCACCTTGATGCCATCGGTATCTCCCTGGGCCGGGAATCGCGATGAGTCTGTCACCCAGCGGCCATTCGGGTCGACGTTCGGACCGTGCGGTCCTGGACACTGATACCAAAAGTCGTCGAGGTTTACGTATTCGTATCCGATTTTCTGCAATCCGGAATTATGCAGGGCGAGCGCCTGAGCTTTCATTTGGGCTGCCGTGGGATGCTGGCGGAGGAAGCTCCAACTGCTCCAGCCGAGAACGGGCGTGCGCTCGAGACCATTATCCTCTGCGCTGGCGTTGTGCAGGATCCCGCCCGCCAACAACGCAATCAGCAGTGCTGCCCTTAAGCTGTGTGTCCATTCCCTCAAAAAAGTCATCCCTTTCCTTTATCACAACCGGGGCGACAAAAACAATTACGCATGTGCAAGCGGTGGCACATAACTGTATTCGTGATTGCTCCTGCGGCCCGTGGAGCACCCTGGTCAATCGACGTAATCGCCATGGCACTCATTGACGGTCAACGAGTGTAAACGCCTGACAGTCAGTCAGACCGAGAAGTTTTGAAGGGAGGGATTTCCACAGTGTGTGACCTCAACCGGATAACCCAAAAAAGCTATAGGCCTTGAGCCTCGGATAGGATCACGGTTGGCACTTTTAGCCAACGGTTAGCTTGCGTAGCTTCGGAACCGAATGGCGTCGAGCACCACTGTTTTATGAGACCGTTGAGTTGGGACAAGCGACTGAAGTTGGTCTTGCCGCTGGAATCTGCGGCAGGCCGAAGGGCCGAAGCGACCAAACCAAACACCCCTCTAAGGATAAAGATGAGGTCGGGGATGCGATGGGGCTAGATGCAAGTCACCACACCCGCATCTTCCGGAGGGGCGGGGAGAATATTTTTTCCTTGACATCTTCTTTCATAGCGCGGCATAGCCGCAACCAAACACTGTCGTAAGCTTTCAACGTCAGGAGTTAGCAACCAGTTTTGGCCGATGCACAAACCCTTCGTTGTAAACCCTTAAATCGTACTAGTGCTTGCTGACCGCTTGCGTTACGGGCGTTCCGCATCTGCGTATCATTAAAGGTTGTTCCAAGACCAACAACGATACGGAGGAGAACGCCCATGCATGAGTTTATCGCCAAACACCAGGACAAGATCGCCGGCACACTTTCAGGATTTGACCGCTTAGTATTTCGTGGACACCTGCGCTCCATCGCCACTCCGCAAGGGATGATGAACTATCTCTGGACGAACCAAGTCTTCCTCAAGAATTTTGGCGAGCATGTGGAGAAGGTCACTGAGCGCCTGAAGGAAGCTTCCTTGGCCGAAGCCAAAGCTTGCCGACGCCCGGTGAAGTATCTCAATTCCAGTCAGTTCGACAAAGAGACCATCGCCCGCGACATCCTGACTCAAGATGGCGTCCGCGCCGGTCTGGTGTGCGTGCTCCGCTGTCTCGAACCCTGTTGGAAGTTCGAGATCCATGGCAATCGAATGACGAAAAAACTAGAGTTGAGGCTAGCCCCTGGCAAATGCCTGTTCCTCTACCACTACCAGATCCATCCTGTCTTCGGCTTTCTCAATGCCCGCATCCAAACTTGGTTCCCGTTCTCCATTCAGATCTGCCTCAACGGACGGGAATGGCTGGCGCGGCAGATGCAAGCCGCCGGTCTGGAGTACCTGCAGCATGATAACTGCTTTCCTTACATTGCCAACTGGACCAAAGCTCAGCGCTTGATGGATCGTCAGCTCAAAACTAAATGGCCCAAGCTGCTCAACGGCATCGCTCGCCAGCTCAACCCCATTCATGGCGAGATCTTCCGTAAACAGCCCATCTCCTATTACTGGTCTACTTACCAGCACGAGTGGGCTCTCGATGTGGTTTTCGACCATGCGGCCGACTTGCGGCACTTCTATCCACGCTGGGTGAACCATGCCATGACCACTTTTTCCAGCCCCGACGTCATGCGTTTTCTCGGCAAACACGTCAACTCCAACGGCCAGCTACACCAGGGCTTCTCCGGAGAAGTCGTCAGTGACTTCAAACGCCGCGCCGAGGGAGTACGTATCAAGCACAGAGTCAATGGCAACTCCGTGAAACTTTACGACAAGGCCTATACTCCGAAAGGCAGCGTCCTGTGCGCCGAGGCCACCATCCACAACGCCGATGACTTTCCGCGTCTACCGACGCAAGGAGGGAGACCCCAAAGGACCCCGCGCTTGGCGGCGACTGCGCCGGGGCATTGCCGACTTACCCCGCCGAGCCCAGATCTCCCACAAAGCTGCAGCACGGTATCTGGACGCTTTCGCCACCGTCGACGACACGACTACCCTCGACCAACTGCTCCAGCGACTGGAACAACCACGGCAATGGCGCGGCCGTCGGGTGCGTGCCCTCCGTCCCTTAGCCGATGACCGAGCACTCCTTTCCGCCATCAACCACGGTGAGTTCGCTATCCATGGCTTCCGCAACCGCGATCTTCGCGCCATCTTCTTCCCCCAGACTACCGACGACAAACAACAGAGACGCCTCCACTCTGCCTGGATTAGCCGCAAACTTCGTCTGCTGCGGGCTCACGCCCTGATCACCAAAATCGTGGGCACACACCGTTACCAGCTAACCTCCAGCGGTCGCAGGATCATCGTGGCTATCCTCAGTGCGTTACGCTCCACAGTTGCCCAGCTCACACCTGTGACAGCCCAACTAACCGCAGTCGCTGCGTAGACGCCCTGAAAATCTTTGCAAACGAAAAGGATTTTAGGAGTTAATGTCATAGGATGAGTGAAATCGCCTGTTATCGACAGCTACAGCTCAGCGGTCTCAATCCGTCTGCTTGATCTGCTTGAGTGAAATGCTATGCGTCTTCACGAAGGCCTGAAACTCGGCCTGACTGGGAAGAACCGTGCTTATGGGCAGGGACAAGATTTCTGCACGGTTTTGCTCTACGCTTTCAAGGTAGCTATGCCAAATTGGCGTGATCTTCCCCATGGACATTCCCATGGCAGCCTCAAAATACGTGGGATATCCGAGTCGATTACCGGCTGCAACCAGCCTGAGAAACCGCCTGAGCTTACCTTGCTCCCAGAGAAATATCGCCGCCATGCGCAGTTTGGATTCATTCTGGTCTGATATCCCATTCTCTGAAACTATTCTGCTCAAATCGAGTCGAGTCAGTTCTGGCCCTAGTTCTCTTATCCTCCATGGATTCTGAAATCCCCAATAAAGAATTAGCTGTCCGCCGTTCCAATATCCATAAAACTTCTCAAAGAAGGTTGGAACTCCCTCAACCGCCCAAGCGGGTCTGTGGGGAAGGTTCTCTTCAACGAGAGGATGCAGGGCTTCATGCGCGAATGTCCCCAAGCCGGAATCCTCGTACGTCGCCAGCAATTTCTTCGAAAAGAGATAAATACCATAGTCGGATGGATCCTGGATTTCTAAGTCACGGTGCATGAACTGAACAAACTTACCTTCATCCTGACAGATGAAAACGCGGATTGGATAGCCCCGATCTGCATGGAAGAAATCGCGCTTCAGGATAACCACAAAGTTGTCCGACAATCGGACGGTCTGCGCATTTTGTGGGGATTCACTCTGCAAACGGAAGTCAAAGTACGTTGTCTGCTGATGAAAAGGAAACCGAGTCTCGAAGATTTCTGAATCCGCATTCTGAAACGCTGTACCTTGGGAGCGTACGGTTTGAGAAGCCGTTCCGTGTGAACCTGTACAACTAGAGCAGGCGGCGAACGTAATCAGGGCGATAGGTAGCCAAAGTTTGATGGGGGCAGCGGACCCAATACTGAGGCGGCGGTATCGGCACATGAACAACGACGCCACTCCATCAGCCAGGCACAGCAGCCATACGGGAACTAATTGGGAATAGCGCATAGAGGCAGCAATTTTGTCACGATTTCTGCATGACTGGCGAAACATCTCAATTGCAGCTCATCAACCAAATGACCACCTCGCAGACACGATTGAGAACAATCGCGGTCCTCGTCAACCGTGTAGTTCGTCTGTGTTCGTCTGACATTTACAAATCGGACTCAGTGGGGTTCACTGCTTCTCATCCCCCGCCGTAGACATCTTGGCAACAGAATGAACCACTGGGCATAACCAGCTACCATGAACAGAGACCAAGTAGTTGTCATTTCACGTTTGCTGGATGCTGGGAGAGCGAGACCAAACAGTCCGAGGATTGCTCCCGTTAAATCCAATCCAACGGCAACGAGGAAAGTGGATGGGAACGACAAACCATCATCTCGAAAGCCAGTCCTTCCTGCATTTTCCAATCAGAGCTGCCTTCGTAGCCCTTGTGCGCATTGACCAGGGCCACGACGCAAATCGCCAGCCACGCGACACGGACGAGCACCCAAAGGGCCTTTTTCATCACGAGGAGATCGTAGCGGAGCATCGATCTTGCGATCTATATTCAGAGGCGCGAAGCCCAAACTGTCGTAATATCGCAATATCACTCACGATATGGGGTTCTGAGTGAAATTGNNCTGATTTCGCCAGTTATCGTTAAACTGCGAGCGGCGGGAGGAACTTTCCTAGCTACTGCAGCTTCGCGTACTCGCCCTTAGCTTCTTTCAGGATCGGGATCTCTGGGTCGGCATCTTTCCAGAGAGCTAAGAAGTCCTGATATGCGGTTTTGGCTTTGCCCAGCGCGGCGGGATCGGGTTGGACGGGCAAGGCGCCCGCGCCCACATGACCGATGCCGGCTTCGAGGGCATATGCGCGGGCCAGGCCTAAGTGCGCCAGTGCGCCCACGGGATCGTTTTGAACCGCGCCGGGGTGGTCGACGATCTTCTGGAACTCAACCGCGGCCGCGCTTCCTTGTCCTAACTTCAGATACGCTTCCCCTCGAATGTAAGCGGGCCAGAGAGTCTGCGCGAGTTCGTAGGGCTCAGACGCTGCCAGGGCCTCGACGGCCTTGGCAGCATTACCGCTTTGCAGAGCTGCGGCCCCGCGGATCTGCGGCAAATACTCCAACTGTACGATCGTATCTTCAGGGAAGCGCTTGGCCAAATCATCGGCCATCCGCGTAGCTTGTCCGGAGTCGCCGGCCAGCGCCACAGCGATGGCGGCGTTGCCTTCAACGTCTCTGCCATTCGAGAGCGCCAGCGCCGCTTGCGCTTGTTGTTTAGCTAAGCTTGCATTACCCACCATGGCTTCGTGACCCGCTGCGCCAGACTGATCGGTGGCGGCCGTCTCCTTTTCGTCGGCGCGGGTTGCAGAGTCCACAGCGCGTCGCACCAACTCTCGCTTCTTGGCAAATTGCCCGGCGTAACCGGCGGTTTGGGATTGTGAGTTCAGCATGACGTCTTCGAACCCGGGCTTGCCCATGAGGGTTGCCGCCTCACGCTCCATCCCGGCCGCGTCATGCTGCAAGAAGGCAACCTCATAGAGGCCGACATGAATGTTGGGGGAATCGAGATGTTGTGCCTGCGCCTCTTGCGCGGTGGCTTTGGCTTCATCCAAGCGGTTCAGTTGCAGGTAGGTGCTGACAAGATTCGAGTAGACAAGGCCGCTTCCAGGATTCAGTTTCGGACCCTCCTGGTTCGCTACAAGTTCCTTGTCATACTCGCCTAAGGCCCCATAGATGGCGCCCAGGTTCCCGGCTGGGACCTTGTCACGGGGATAAGTTTGCGCCCAAAGTTCGTAAGTCTTGCGGGCCGCTTCCAGGTCTCCGAGAGCTTGCTGTTCATAATGCGATGCAATGTAGAATTTCTCGCGCTCGCTCACGCGCTCGCGGAGTTCATANNTAGGCCATGGCGAAGTTGGGGTCCAGGCTGGTGGCGCGCTGGAACAACGGAACCGCCGCCGCGGCGTCGTTCTTTACTGTCATCGTCTGGAAGCCGAGGCTGTAGGCCTGCAGGGCCTCGAGCGATGGCGTGGTCACGCTCTCCGCCGGCGCGTCAAACTTCTGCACTGAGGCCAGGGATTCGCCCAGCTTTTCGCGCAGCTTCGTGGCCGCCTCGCCCAGCGCCTTCAGCACCTGCTCTTTGCTGTTGGCAGTCGCCTGCTCCTGCCCCAGCAGGTCGCCGCTGTGGCAGTTCACCGCCTTCAGGCCCACGACGTACTGGCTGCCCAGACCGGAGATAGAACCCTCGATCGTGGCGGCGCTGGCGGTACGCTGGCAGATGTCCCGGGCTAACTCGCTGGTAAGCCGCGCGTCTTTGGGCTGCGACATAAGGGCGAGCGTCTTCGCGATGTTCTGATCGGAGAGCAGATTCAGGAATGGCGATTGCTCCAGTTGCGCGGAAAGTCCCTGGCGGAGGGTGCCATCGAAGACGGAATCGCCGGTGGTGTTGGTGAAGTCGGCGAGGATGACGGTGTCTTTTTCGGTCAGCGCCTGGGTTTGGTGCGAACGGTAGTAAAGCCCACCGGCAATCAATGCGGCAATGACGACGGCAGCGGGAACTACGATTTTCCAGAGGTTCTTCTTCTCAGCTTCAGGAACCTCAACAGATTTCACCGTGCTCGATGACGCCGGAGCGGCTGCACCCGGCGTGGAGCCTGATCCTGGTATCGGTTGTGGGATCGATGCCTGAGAGCCGCT
This sequence comes from Acidobacteriaceae bacterium, assembly GCA_003156615.1. The sequence goes on from PMHI01000083.1 coordinate 14,394, forward strand.
TTCCTGTGCGACGGCTACCGTCCCGGAACTCGCAACTTTGGCCCTTCCCGTCTCGGTATCCCGCTTCAGCCGTTGCAGGTCGGTGCGCATTTCAGACGCCTGCTGGTAACGCAGGTCGCGGTCTTTCTCCAGAGCCTTGTTGATGATTCGCTCCAACTCCGCTGGTACCTCGGGATTCAGGCGCACCGCGGAGGTGGGCGCGGAATCCAAAATGGCCTTGAAGATAACCGCGGAACTGTCTCCGCGGAACGGCAACTTGCCAGTCGACATTTCGTATAGCACCGCGCCAAAGGAAAACAAATCGCTGCGCGCATCCAACTCTTTCGCGCGCGCCTGTTCGGGCGACATGTAAGCGACGGTGCCGAGCATAGAGCCAGGGCTTGTGAGGTGCTGTTCGTCAATCGTAGCCGTCATCGTGTCCGACGTCGCAGGTTGACTCCCGGAATTTGAGGTGACCTTGGCCAAACCAAAATCCAAAATCTTTGCATGGCCGCGCTTGGTGACAAAAATGTTGGCAGGCTTGATGTCGCGGTGAACGATACCTTCAGCGTGAGCGGCATCGAGCGCATCGGCGATCTCGATCGCCAGCAACACCGCTGTCTCGATCTCCATCGGCTGCCCGCCAATGCGATGCTTCAGCGTCACGCCATCCAGAAATTCCATGACGATGAACGCCGCGCCGTGCTGGTCGTCAATTTCGTGTATCGTGCAGATGTTCGGATGATTTAGCGCCGAAGCCGCCTTGGCTTCGCGCTGAAAGCGGCGCAGGGCTTGCGGGTCTTTGGCTACGTCGTCGGGCAGGAACTTGAGGACTACAAACCGGCTGAGTTTGACATCCTCAGCCTTGTACACCACGCCCATTCCGCCGCCGCCGATTTTCTCGACGATGCGGTAATGCGAGACGGTCTGACCGATCAGTGAAGAAGAATCCGGCACTTGCCGCACATCTTAAGGT
>PMHI01000457.1 GCA_003156615.1 Acidobacteriaceae bacterium
GGACGGAGTTGAACCGCCGACGTCAGCCTTTTCAGGTAATGACCCAAGCCTAAGTAGCTGCAATCCTTACCTTTATCGGCGTGTGTACCCTCATTTTGGCCGGTCAATGGACCCATAACGGACCCAACAATAAGCCCCAATGCGGATACCGGAGTTCGCCGAGATTCCGATCGCGCAAACGGGAGCTTGGTTGCGAAGAGGCGCGTATCCTGCCTGAGATTCCTCAGTCCCAGATTGCCTCTTTGGGGGTGGAGACCCGAGAACGATCGACTTTTGAGCGCATCGAATGTCCAGCGTGCGGCGAGCGGTTTGTGCTCGGCGCTGGCTAATCGCCATCGGTCGGATGGTTGCAACGAGGCTCGGCGCAACCCGTAATTTGGACGCAATCAATCCGCCACGTCAGGTTCCTTCTTCTTGTTGCCCTTGCCTACGATCTTCTTGCCCAATCTCCCTATTCCCTTTGCGCTTCCCTTGCCGATCTTGGCCGCGCCCTTTCCCGTGTCGACTCCGACATCCTTGGCCGCGCCACCCGCCCCTTTGCCCAGATCAGCGCCAGCCTTGCCGGGGTGCAACGTAACGAGATTGCCAGCACCTTCCGCAGTGCCTTTGCCTAGGCTCTCAGCCCCCTTGCCAGCACCTTTGCCGATGTCCTCACCGCCCTTCCCGATCTCCTTGCCGGAGCTAGGCTCAACCTTTTGCTTCTCGCCCTTCTGCACGGATTGCGTTTGGGACGTCTGCTGGTCTTGAGGCGGATGCGATGATCGTGCAAATGCGGACAGACTCAAAAAAACCAAGATGCACGCCGCCGCGAGCATCGATGTGAATTTAGCCCTGAGTTTCATTTTCTCTCTCCTGTTAAATCACACCCACATAAACACTATGATGATGGCGACAGGGGGACGATTCGCAGGAGCCTACGATCTCTTGCAGGGGCTTCTCTCTAAGCGTGACTACGGTAGTTACTGTATCGACGCGGGCGCCAGCAATTCTTCTTGAGATCTCGGCCTGAATCAACAAAACGAGTGCACTCGTATCCCGCTTGTCCGTGGTCTCGATCATGACCTCCGCATGATTCAGTTGGCGAGCCTCTGGAGAAACTGAGTCCCAGAACCGTGGGCGGCCGCCGCCCACGAAGGGGGCAAGGGACTTCAGCACAGGGAACTCCGGCTTGCCCCTTTGTGAATCCTTCGCATACTCGCTGAGACCTCCCCGGATGATTTGTTCTACATGCTGGCTGACGTTCGTCTCCGCGAAGGTAGCGCCTTCAGGAAGCCGTATGTCCGCGCAGAAAAGTACTGCCGGTTATAAGGAAAAAATGCTGAGCTCAGCCGGGAGGCTAGGACACCCCCAAACAATAAGAAAAGGAGAGAGCCTGCGAGCGCGGTTTTTCGATGCTGAATCGCCCACGGAATGATTCGGGCGAAGGTTCGGGCGACTCTCTGGCGCGGCTTCCTCTTTGCGTTGACAGGGTTTTCTGACTTTTTCCGTAACAGCATCTGACCCATAAATGGAACAAAGGTCAGGGAAAGATTCGCCAGGCAACCAGTGAACTGGTAATCACGACAGGAAGCGAGAAGATGAACTGTCCGGTATCTCCGTGCAGCAGCAGCAAGGGCAAATAGGAACAGCGAGGCTCACTGCTTGAACTTCCTCACGACCATGTCCTCCACCATCATTTGTGGTTGGATGAAACTGGATTGCGCGCCCATTTGAGGGCCGGCAAAGCATAGCGGAAGTCGTGATAACCAATGCGGATGAGGCTGTTCGGTGCGCCGGGCGGACGGGCGAATGCGCCCGCCCCCACATAACCTCCTTGCTTTCGTCCAGATGGATAGTCCCGCCGCTTCCCACTCAATCCTTAGCGCCCCTTCGTCACTGTGGCTTTGTTTCCCAGGTATAGGTCGGCTACCTTTAGCGCCAGGTCTTCGGGATTTAGGTCGACGCGGTTGGCCAGCACGATGACAGTCAGGTTGTCGTCGGGAAAACGCTGGATGGTGGTGCGGAAGCCGATGGTGCCGCCGTCGTGCGACATGCGTTTGTGACCGTTGTAGGGATCTAGAAACCAGCCAAAACCATAACTCACGTTCGGGCCGTCGGGAAACTTAGCCGGACCGTCTGGGGGTTGCACGGGCGTGAGTGCGGGCTGCATTTCCGCCGCGCTCAGCAGCGTGTGCTCTCGGAGGGCGCGGTCCCACTTTGCAAGATCGTCGAGCGACGAATAAATTCCGCCGTCACCCAGCACGGCCGAGGTTGGGCTCTGATCGGTCTCCTGCCAGTTACCACCCTTTTCCTTGGTATAGCCAAAGGCGCGATACGAGACCTCGTTCTTGCCCTTCTCATATGCGAGGGTGTTCCTCATCTTGAGGGGAACGAAGATTCGTTGGTGAAGAAATTCGCCGAAGCTCTGGCCCGAAACTTTTTCCACGATCATCGCCAGCACGGCGTAGCCGGAGTTGCTGTACTCCCACTTCGTGCCCGGCGCGAACTTGCCGCTGCTCTGCTGCTCGAGCAACTTCAGCACGCCGGCGTCGAGTATCTGCGGAACTTTTTCGGGCGGCGTGTCGGGATATTGCTTCATCAGCAGTTCTCCGTAATCTTCGAGGCCGGAAGTGTGGTTGAGCAGATTGCGGACCGTGACCGCTTTGCCGTAGGCAGGGAATTCGGGGAAGAGGTCGGTGAGGTGATCGTGGTAGTGCAGCTTGCCTTCACGCACCAGCAGCATTATGCAGGCCGCTGTGAACTGCTTAGTAAACGATGCTAGGCGGAAATTGGTCTTCGCATTGATGGGATGCAGGGTGCGCAGATCGGTGACTCCGTATCCGCGGCGAAATACCGGACGCCCGTTGCGGACGACGAGAACGGCAGCTCCGGGGGCTTCGCTGGATTTAAGCGTTGAGAAAATGGAGTCGATCTGGCTCGTGGAGACCTGGCNNAGGCGAAGGCAAGTGCAAGTGCAACCAGCAACGCTGTGGTAAATGTTCTATTCAAGTGCGAACTCCGCTGGAAGGACCGGACGGGTAGTATCCTACATGTATGTCCGCTCAAGGTCTCTGCGAATTTCGAGAAACGTGAGGCTGATGAACTCACCTTCCCGGTTTAAATCGTGCTCATCCGAATCCGACCGGAGTCGGTGAATTGAAAAACCGGGCGACGGCCAGACACAGAACAGGGGCAAAGCGCTTTAGAATGTGGTGGCCAGGGAATTGAACCGCCGACGCCAGCCTTTTCAGGGCTGGATTCTCCGAGTAGAGGAGACCCGGTAGCTGTAGGTGTCCTTTGGCTGTATCCGCCGTTTCCAGCTTCGTGCCCGTTTAAGTCCACCATGGCTCATCGGGGATCTCCTCCCTCACGGACCCCACCGTGCAGATTTCCCGCAGTTGACTTCGCCTGAGCCAATTCTCGATTGCCATAGTGTTTTCGCTAATGTTATAGTTAATACACTATGACCGCTAATGCCGATACCCGCACCGTCCAGGCGCTGCGCAGCGATCTGGCGCTGCAGATCGCGCGCCACATCAGGTGTAGCGGCCAAACCCAGGTCGCCGCGGCTAAGCGGCTGGGTGTCCCGCAGCCGACTGTGAGCCAGATCATGCACGGCAAAGTCTCGCAGCTTTCCCTCGAGCTGCTGATCCGCATTGCAGTGCGTGCCGAAGTGCCCGTGGTGCTGCAAACAGGCAAGGATGCGGAAGAAGCGGGAGTGTTCGTCGCGGGCGAGCCACTTCAGGAGAATCGGATCCTGAGGTCGAAGGTTGCCGATGAGGCACATCAGGCGTTGAGCGAGGATAGGAGAAATCTGACTCCGCAACAACGGCTCGAAGCGCATGCCCGACACAGCCAGTTGATGGTCGCGCTCCACCGGGCGGGCCGAAAGAGCAGAAGGGCTCGATGAAAGCGCGCGGGGCGGGTGAATCTGCGCATCTGTTGCTCGAGGTAAGCGGGGTGCTGGCAGAAAACGACGTCGAGTACGCCGTCATCGGCGCCATGGCCGCCGCGGTGTATGGCGCCATACGTGCGACGACAGATGCGGATGCCCTGCTATCCGTTTCCATCGCCAAGCTCAGGCAGCTCGAAAAAATATTCAAGAAAGCCGGATTTGCGACGGAGTTGCGTCGCGGGGATGCGGACGATCCCATTCCCGCACTGCTCTCAGTAAGTGACCGGCACGACAATCGGGTGGATCTGCTGGCGGGCCTGCGCGGCCTCGACCGACTGGCCTTGTCGCGCTCGATCACCGTGCCCTTTCTCGGCAGTTCCCTGCGTGTGATTGGGCGGGAGGACTTTGTCGCAATGAAGTGCTTTGCCGGTGGTCCTCAAGATATCGCCGATGCGGTCCAAGCGCTCAAGACCACCGATCAGCCCCTCGATTTGGAGCTGTTGCGTCGGACCACGCGCCGTTTTGGAAGACCGGCCGCAGACTTGCTGGAGAAGCTGTTGCGGGTGTGATGGCGAACGGCCCGGGTGATCCGGCGACTCGATGGAACTGTCCACCACAGCCAGCAACTTCGAACCGATCATTTTGACACCGGTTGTCATTATCAACCAATTTTTGGGCGGACATCAACTCACGTTGATGGGGAACATTTGATGAAATTTCAGGCAATCGGCTCAAGGCGGCAATTTCTATCGACCATTGCTATGACAGCAGGTGCTGCGATCCTGCTGCGTCCGCGCTTAAGCTGGGCCGCAGATATAACCGATCCGCGCGTGGCCGACATCGTAGGCAAGACTATCGGAATCGACACTCATAATCACATCGACGTTCCCCTCACTGCTGCCGAAACGCCCGGACCAAATCTGGATCTGGCCGGGGAGTTGAAGCGGTCGGGCCTCTCAGCCATCTGCATGACCTTTGCGACTGACTACCAAACCGGCGATGCCTACGACCGCTTTCTCAAAGGGCTGGCGTCTATGGATCGGCAGTTGGAACGCAACGGCATGCAGCGTTCCCTTACTCCAGACGACATCCGCATGGCGCATAAGCAGAGCCTGCCAACGGTCATCCAGGCGGTCGAAGGCGGCCACTTTCTCCAAGGCCACCTTGAGCGAGTGGAAGAAAGCTACGGGCGGGGGTTGAGGCATTTTGGGCTGTTTCACGACACCGACGCTTCCGTGCCGCTCGGAGACGTTTACACCAACCCACCGCGTTACGGCGGATTGACCCCATTCGGCGCAGCCGTCATCAAAGAATGCAATCGGCTGGGCATCCTCGTCGATCTTGCCCATGCCAATGTGCAAACGACGGAAGCCGCGCTCAAGGTCACAACCCGACCGGTCATCATCTCCCATACCGGCCTTGATACACAATTGGGAAACAATCCGTCCATAGCGCATATGATGCGTCCAAGGCTCATCAGCAAAGAACAAGCCAAAATGGTCGCCAATGCTGGGGGCCTGGTTGGTGTCTGGACGCATCTGGCAGATACGCCGTTGGACTATGCGCGAAATGTCCGAGCACTGGTCGATGTGATCGCGGTCGATCATGTGTGCATCGGAACGGATACCAAGCTCACCCAGGCCAGTCCCCGCCCTGGCGGACCTCCTTCGGGAGGCCCTCGCCCTGATGGCCCTCCTCTCGGCGGTCCCCGCCCCGGCCAACAGAACGCGCGCGTCGGCGAACGGATCAATCAGGCTTGGCAGGATCAAACGGCCGGTTTCTATTACGTCGTTGTCGACGCGATGTTAAAAACCGGCTTCACCCCGGATGAGATTGGAAAGATAGGCGGCGGGAACCTTCTGCGCGTCTTCGATAGGGTGAGTCGCCAATCCTGAGTCGCAGAACAGGCACCGCAGAGCTACGAGACGATCTGACAATTGTTGTGGCGCAGTTTATAGCTACTGAGGATTGCTTGCTTCGCCAAAACGAAATTGTCGCTAGACCGTCAAATCGCCGAATAATCTGAAAACGACCAGCCTCAATTGTTGCTGCGAAATCGCGATGCAATATCCTTAAATCCCACCACATGGTTTCAAGTTTCAAACGCGGTAACGACAGCGTAGAATTTGTGGCAATTCCACGGAGAGCGAAAAACAA
>PMHI01000385.1 GCA_003156615.1 Acidobacteriaceae bacterium
GATTCTCACTCGATGCGTTTGCCTCTATCCAAACCTAACGCCCAACACCTCAGGCGCGAGACCCTATCCCAAAGGTCCGCCGGCTCTGCGACCTCATAAGGTTTCGCCGGAATTACTGAAACCGCGATAGGTTCATGGCTCGGAATTTCCGTTGCCGGAGGGTAGGCATGCGGTACGGAGCAACAGTACTGGTTTTGGCGTGCGTTGTGGCACCTTTGCTAGCGCAGGAGAAGACGGACGATGTTCCGACCAATGAGAAAGCGTAGAAGACATACAAGCAAGCCTTGGACGAGCTGCACCGGCGAATGAAGGATGCGGCGCTTGACGGGTTCAAGAAGGCCGACAAACAGGACGGCGGGCATTGCCTGGCATGCCAGAAAAAAATGATCAGGTATGGCGTCGAACTTCGGGACTGGAAGACCGCCGAAACGGCGGCGCAGGAGATGGTGGAGCAAGCGCAAGGCAACAAGAGGGTGGCGCTCGCACACTATCAATTCGGCTTCGTGCTGCTCGAGGAGGGCATCGACAAACACAAGGATGAGCTGTTCGCCCGCACGCACGACGAGATGACCAAGGCGCTGGCGGCTGCCGCGAGCTTCCCCGCTGCCGTTTTTGCCGATGGACGGGCTCTGGCATGTCTGAAGCAAGACGACCGAGCCAAGGCGCGGTTCGAGGAGTTCCTGAAAATGCGGCCGGAAGACGGTCCGGATCGGCAGCGTGCGCTGCGCTATATCAGCCAGCCGGAGCTGGCGCGGGCGAGGATGGCGCCTCCGTTTGCAATTACCACCACCGACGGACAGCGGGTCTCCATGGACGACCTGGCTGGAAAGGTCGTGCTGATCGACTTCTGGGCGACCTGGTGCGCGCCCTGCCGCGAGGCTCTGCCGCATATGCGGGAGATTGCGAACAAATTCCAGGGGCAGCCCCTGGTGGTTCTAAGCGTGAGTCTCGACAAGGATGAGCAAAAGTGGAAAGACTTCATCGGGAAGAACGAAATGACATGGCCGCAATACCGCGACGGTGGCTTTACCGGGCCAATCGCGAAGATGTTTGGGGTAGAAGCGATTCCGCACACTTTCACCATTGACGCCGATGGCGTGCTGCAGGAGGAACACATCGGCGACGCTGCCATCGAAGGCAAACTGAAGAAGCTGGTGGCCCGGGCGCGAGAGCTGCAGGCGCCGGCAAAACCCTCGCAATAGGAGCACAGTTGACTACTGCTTCCCCGTGAGTTGCCGGATCAGGTCCACCTCGGCCTGCCGGTAGGGTGTTCCGTCGGAGCGCAGCACTTCGTGGAACCACACCGAAGGCTGTTCCAGAACGTAGGGACGCTGCCACGAATCCCAGGGCAAATAGGTCTGCGTCTTGCCCGCGACGAATCCCCAATTGATCGCCCCAACCCGCTCCTGCTTCGCAATCGGCAACACCGTGTCAAACGTGCTGCCGTGCGAACGCGCCATATACTCAGTGCAAATCACCGGCCGCTTGTACTTTTGTTGGAGCCATGCCACTTCCTTCCTGAAGGACTCCGGCCAGCTGTAATTGTGAAAGGTGATGACGTCGGATTCGCGCAGTTGGATCGGCTGCAGTTCGCCCAGGCTTCCGCTGTCTGACGAAGTGTCGACGTCCCAGACGCCGCTGGTGAGAGGCTGCGTGGGATTCGCTGCTCGCGCCCACTCGAACACCTGTGGTAAAAGCGCCGTCACTCGAGCAATCTTGTCTTTTTCTTTCAGCTCCTGATTGGGATACGTCCCGTCGCTCACGCTGCCGGGCTCATTCCAAAGGTCCCAGGCGAGGATGCGGTCGTCTTTGGCGAAAGCTCCCACCAGTCCCAGCACGTATGCTTTGAGCCGCGGATATTGATTTGGATCGGCGAGCGCCGCCGCCCCGGGACTCTGCACCCAACCTGAGTTGTGCACACCGGGAGTGGGGGGATGCTGCGGGCCCAGATGCGGCAACGGGTCCCAGCAGGAATCGAAGATCACGAACATGGGACGGATATGGTGCCGCGAAGCGATGGTCAGAAACTGGTCGATGCGCTTTACAAAGCCGGCTGCGTCCTGCTGCCACAGCAAATCGTGCAGAAAGACGCGCATCGTGTTCATGCCCATCGCTTCGGCCCAGGCCAACTCTTTGTCGATCTCAACCGGATCGAAGGTCNNGGCTGTTGCGCATACCAGCTGTTCGCCTTCTGCTCTGACCAGCGTACGGCTTGTTGTGATGTCGCACTCGTGCACCAGATAAGCGCGACCAGGACCGACGTCATGAAGCTGTGCTTTAGTCTTCTCACTCTCAGAACCCCCTGCCCTTGTGTGCCCTGCGCTTGGACCATCAATCGTCAACTGGTTCGGTAAGCGCGGCTCTTTTTTCGAGTTGATTTCAAAAAGCTACTCCACTCCCAAACTGGCGAGCGCGGCTTCGAGCGCTACTGCGTCGATGACGAGCCGGCGGCCGTGGGCCTTCACATCCTCCAGTTCGTCGAAGGCACGGAAAAGGCGGAGTTTGGCTGCGGCGTATTGCTCCGCTTCGGTGAGTGGACGTGCGTGAGTTGCTGCCCACGTGGCCACTGACTTTTCCGGGAGGAAGACGCTAATGGCGTAAGTCAGCTTGCGATCCGATGTGACATCGAAGACAAATTCCGTAGCTGGGGCCTCGGAATCATTGGCGAGCGCGGCACGCTGGCCCACGAAATAGTACTGGTAGACGTATCCCTGTGTGCCGGCGTAGGTCTTTAGGCGGCGGACGGTCTTATCCGAAGACATGCGGACATTATGAACGGTTGGGGAATTTTGTGCAGGTGGTTGGTCGTTTGTTCTTGGTTGTTGGCCAGCAAACGGCAGCCAGCCCCAAGTAGGGATGAGCGGGAGCTTCGTACCGGAATTGCCGATATCTTCTTTTCAAGACCAGTCCTCGCATCAAATCATCCCGCACTGGCGCTCTCGTGGTCTACCAGCAGTTCCGCGTCTACCGGGAGGCTAGGGAGCCCATTTGAGGCACGACGATACCGTTTCCCGTGCACAAGACGAGTTAAACGCAGGGTGGTGACGAATCTATTACTCTGCTCGGTCAGGTAACCGATCCGAGCAGCAGAACAGTTTCTGGGTCGTGCCTCAGTTTGAAATTGCGTCGTGTATGATTCGTTGGCATAATGAGGTACTGCATGGCTAAACAGCGAGGTTATCCCGACCAGCGAGGCTTGTAGGCAGAGAGCGACACGATCGCTGAGCGATTCGTACCCAGTGAACGTTACAAAGCACAACAGAGGGCAATGGTTCAGACGTTAATTGCAGCAGGGTTGAGTCCTGAACTGGTCGCAAGTATGCTTTTTGTTCCGAATGAGCTGCTACCTTCAGATGAGAAGTCATCAGATTCCGCCGTAAGTCTTTTGTAATCGCAGTCTGCGCCAAATGCGGTTTCTACCGCTTCCAAGTAGGGCTTGTGTCCATCCGTTATCACCCGCACACGGCCCTTGATTCCGGCCGCACAGTCCAGCGTGAACTCCGTTGCCCAATTCGCATTACGTCCGCCCACCAGATAACTAAGACAGAGCTTGGTGTCCGCATCATTTCAAAAAACTGAGGCACGACCAGTTTCTTCGCCAGCGCGATCCGCTCCCACACGCGAAGGTCGCGCGAGCGCAATGACTTCATCTTCCTTTCCGC
>PMHI01000353.1:0-592 GCA_003156615.1 Acidobacteriaceae bacterium
CACGCTCGACGTCAACGGTGGTTTGAGAATTGGTCTGGGCTAGAGCGGGCAAGCTCAGTACCGCTGCGGCGGCGAACAACAACTTAATCCTCACAAATACCTCCTTGTAACTTTGTCTAGAGTTTGAGTTTCGGGACGTGTGCCTCTAAATGGCCTCGCCCCACTTCATCCTCTTCCGAGACGGATACCGGAAAGGGAGTGAAACAATCCAAAAACATTGAGCAGCCACAAAACCACGGCGATCACCACAACGCCGTTCAAAATTGACTTGATGGATGACTGCATGGGGATGAAGCGATTCACCAGCCACAGAAGAACACCCACCACGATGAGAACTTCCAGGAGTTGAATTAAAGGCATGATCTTTGACCTTTGACCTTTCTTTTTTCTTTGCCGGCTACGCCTCTCATCCGCCTGAGGCGTACCCCAGTTTCGATATTCGAGAACTCTTAGGGTCAAATCGTGGTCGCCGCAGGTTCGCGGGGGCCACGCGGATGAAGAATGCCGATTGGCTGGATGTGGTCGCTGCGCCAGTGGATCACAACCCGGCCCGTAGCGACCTGATGGAATAGAGCTACGAATCAGCGTCCGT
>PMHI01000353.1:637-2304 GCA_003156615.1 Acidobacteriaceae bacterium
TTGCCGACTGGTCTGGAAATAGTGTGCAAAATTGCACATTCTCAGACCCCCCGATGAATCTATAATTTCCTTACTATGAAGTCGTCTGCGGCCGCGCATAGAAACCGCGGATTCGATCCCGACACCTTCCTTGCCACGATTGGGGATGGCAGGAAGATTGTGTCTGTGCTCAAAAAGCAAGTGATCTTCGCCCAAGGGGATGAGGCGGATTCCGTCTTCTATATCCAGACGGGCAAAGTGAGGCTCACCGTCGTATCCAAGATTGGCAAGGAGGCGACGATCGCCATCGTGGGCGAGCGGAATTTCTTTGGCGAAGGTTCCCTGGCAGGTCAGGTTCTGCGTATGGGCTCCGCCGCGGCCATGACGGATTGTGACCTTCTCCGGGTGGAGAAGAAGGCGATGATGGATGCTCTTCACCGCGAACACGCATTTTCCGATATGTTCGTGGCGTACCTGCTGGCGCGCAATATCCGCTACGAAGAAGACCTGGTCGACCAGTTGTTCAATTCCAGCGAAAAGAGACTGGCCCGCGTCCTTCTATTGCTCGCTCATTTCGGCAAAGAGGGGATTCCTGAAACCGTGGTTCCTAAGATCAGTCAGGAGACCCTGGCCGAGATGGTCGGCACAACCCGTTCGCGCGTCAGTTTCTTCATGAACCGGTTCAGAAAATTGGGGTTCATCCACTACGCCGGAGGAATCGAGGGCGGCCTGCAGGTCCATAGCTCGCTGCTCAATGTAGTGCTGCACGACTAGCCGTTCCCAACGCCGCAAGGCGCATTTCTGTGTCAGCTCACGAAACCGCCCGGCGTGCTTGCGACTCGCCTTGATTTGCAGTCTGTGCGAGCTGTCGAGATTTCTCACTCGGCAGGAGAACAAGACAAAGTACCAGGACGCATGCCGCTCGGCGTGCACTTCCGAGCTCGATGTTTCACCTCCGTGATCGCTTCAAACCGGCCAATGGTTGCCGACGACACAGCAGGCTCAGGGCCTTCTCGATGATCCTGAGATCGGGTTTCAAGAAGGAAAGCAAATTCCCGGATCTCTCAAGCTAAGCTCATCGAGTGACTTATCTTCCGAAGAGCAATCGTTCCAGTATGGGTCCGAGCGCCAAGGCAGGCAGATAGCTCAGGGCCACCATGGTTATCAAACAGGTTGTGAGGAGCGCTCCGAACGAAAAAGAGTGGGTCGGAAGAGTTCCTGACGAAGAAGGGGTACTTCTCTGACGGCCAAACAGATCGGCAAATGCCAATGCAGGAATCGCCAAGCCGAACCTACCCACCATCATCGCTAAGGCTGTAGTGAGGTTGTAAAACGGAGAGTTCGCACTCAGACTGGCAAAGCTTTGGCCGTTGTTGGCGAAGCAGGAAGTATAAGCGAACAAAATCCCGGTAAAACCATGCGGGCCGCCGTTGATCGTCAACCCAGACAGTCCCGCTTTGGTGCTCACGGCAATGGCAGTGAGTGGGAGGACGGCCAGGGGGCGCGGCCAGAGCGTAGAGCATGATCATTTTGTTTTCCGCGGGCCCTATCTTCTTTCCCAGATATTCCGGCGTGCGCCCAACCATCAGACCCGCCAGAAACACGGTGATCGTAGCTGCCATGACCATGCTGTAGAGACCGGTTCCCAGACCTCCGAATACCAGCTCTCCGAGCAGCATGTTTACCAG
>PMHI01000353.1:2313-15443 GCA_003156615.1 Acidobacteriaceae bacterium
TGATGCACGAAGATCAGTCCGCTCGCGAAGAGAAGCACCATCACGCAGTAGAGAAGCCATCCCTGTCGAGCCTGACCGACCATTCTGCCGAAGGTGTTGGTAAATGCCGCAGGCAGGACAACGATCGCCAACATTTCGATAAAGTTTGTAAACGCCGTCGGGTTCTCATAGGGATGAGCCCCATTCGCGTTAAAGAAGCCGCCTCCGTTGGTGCCGAGATTCTTGATGATCTCCAGCGCGGTCACAGGACCCTGCGGTATGACCTGATGGGAGCCTTCGACGGTGGTAACGACCGCATAACGGTGGAAGTTCATCGGAACTCCCTGCCAGACAAGCAGCACGGCACCGATCAATGCTCCCGGCAGCAGGACCCAGAGCAGGGCGCGTGTCAGATCAACCCAAAAGTTACCGAGCGTGCCGGAGAGTTGGCGGGCTAGGCCGCGGATAAAGGCCACCCCCAGGGCTAAGCCCGCAGCACCGGCCAGGAAGTTTTGGGCGCAGAGTCCCACCATCTGGCTGAAATAGCTCATCGTGCTCTCGCCCGCGTAGGCCTGCCAGGTAGTGGTCGTCGAGAAGCTGATCGCCGTATTTAGAGCCAGGTCTGGGGATAAAGGCGTGGTGTGGTACTGGGGGAAGAACCAGGGAAGAAACTGTTGCATTCTGAGAATGGCATACAACAACAGTGTGCCGGCAAGACCAAAGAGTACAAAACACTTCGCATACTCCTTGCCGGGCATCTCCGCTTCCGGATCAACCGCGGTGATGCGATAGATCAGTCGCTCGACCGGAAGACAAAAACGATCAAGTACGGTCCGCTTCCTCGAGAAGACCCGTTCCATGTACCCACCCAAGGGCTTTACCAGGATGGTGACGATGGCCACAAACAACCCGTATTGAATTGCGCTGTAGAGATCCACCAGCCCCGCTTAGGAGAAGGCCGACTGAGGCCTCGTCAGATCCTTAGAAACCATTCTCCGTTCGGCTTTCGTTTGGTTCTTCATTGAAATCGNNCTTTGCCCCTATTCGTGCTTCGATCCTGTGTCGTTGTTCCTCACGATGTTCTGATGCTCGCCCTTGTGACCGAAGTCCAGACCGAAGTGCGGTTCCGATTGCGTGCCGGTGATTCGAATAGGGACCTCCGTACCGGCCCCGTCCTTGCTGAAGAACGGATCGACTGGCTTTAGAAGAATTGACTTCCATCCAGTGGTCATTTGTGAAACCGTCGCGTCCAGCCTAACCGTGCCATGAAAGTCGAAGGTTTGTCCGTTCAAGCTGTAGTCGCCGGTCATGTCAACATGCGTCCCTGGAACTAGGAAATGAAGGGCCGAAAAGGACAGCAATCCGTCCTTTAGAGCAAAGACGCCCCGCAAATCCACCGGTACATTTTCCCCGGCGTGCTCTCGGGATTCTTTGACCTTCCCTTGGCTGCGCAGACTCAACGAGTCGAGCTTTCCCTGCACTTTCTGGTTGGCGAAGTGCGCATCGAGCACACGAAAGGTGCCGGCCAGCTTCAGCTTGTCGGCCACACTCGCGTCCCCTGGACCAAGGCTCAGTCGTGTCTTCATTGCAACCGGACCACTCATGATGGGTGGGTCGGTATGCACGCCCAGTTTGAGCAAGTCCTCAATCCGCGCATGATCGATGACTACGTCCAATTCTATATCGTGGCCCTTCGGCGCGCTGACGCGGACCACGGATCCGTTTGCGGTAAAGGAAGTTTGAAGGAATGTTGCATTCACCGGTTGGAGATATGTGTCGCCGCTGGTACCGTCAACAACGGCATGGAACTCCGTGTGCAGCGGCACAGGATGCCCGCTGCTGGCAATTCGAAAGTCTGGGGTCTCGGTTGTTCCGTGCACGACGATGTTGCCTAGAGTTCCCGAGTATTGGCCGGTCGATGAGAGCATTCCACCGATGCCCTTGATTGTGCTCAGATCGGCATGGTTGAAGGAATAGTCTCCTTGCACCGGTGTGTCCCGAGGACTGTCTTGTTGCCAAGGTCCAAACAGACCGCTCGACTGAATGTTTCCCACTGGTTTCGGATTGACCAGGGCGGCACTAAATTGGAATGGCTGGCCGGGCCCAACATCCTTCATCTTCAGGTCTGCGATGGCAAATTCCAGCGGCGCCTTGCCCGGCTTTAAGGTGTTAATCAGCAATTTTGCATCCACGCAAACAAACTGGTCGACGTAGATGGTCATCTTCGGCGTTCTCGAACCCATCTTCGTCATTTCCTGACGGTTTTCCCTGGGCGGTATGTTCAGCTCCAGCCCATTCACATATACGGTCTCCACGTGCATGGGGGAACGAAATAGACTTCGCAATGAGGTATGAAAGCGGAATTCCTTCACCACGATCAGGGCTTGGACGCCTGGTTCAGAAGGGTTGGGGTCCGTTTTGCCAAAAATCTTTAAGCCGTTGCCGGAAACCTCAATCCCGTGGAGCACGGAAACCTGAAAACTCCCCAGTTCCACTCTGCCATCGAAGCGATTCGATAGAGCGTCAATCACCCGCGTTCGAAGAACTGGTTGGGCTCGATCGATCAGCAATTGCGCCGCCACTGCCGCGCCGGCGAACAACACGAGAGCGACTAGGCCGATCCATTTCCATAACTTCGCTCGTCGGAATTCCTTCGAGCTTCGTTCTTGGGGAACTTGCATAGTGGCCACTTTAACACCTTCGCAATCATCGCCTCAGGGCTCGACGATGCGAGGTTTGACTGCATAACAGGAACCCGCGCCCAGCGAAAAGGCGGCCGGGTGAGACTCTCACCGGCCGAGAGCTTCAATGGATCAACGCCTTGCTTTCAGCAAGCACGAGCCTGCTATTTCCGAGGCCTCGCCGCCGGAGCTTGGCGCGCCTGCAACTGCTGTTGCTGCTGTGTGTGTCTTTGTTGCAGTTGGTTTGTCTGTTGCTGGTGCTTCTGCTCCACTTGCTGCGTCCGGGCGTCGTCAGCCTTCTGTTTCGCCAGGTTCTGATGCTCCTTATCTTGCTGTTGCTGGAGTTTCTGCCGTTCCTTGTCCTGCTGCGTAGCCAACTTTTGCTGCTCTTTCTGGTATTTCTGATCCAGCTTCGGATTCCCCGTATTTGGTGGGGCGGGACGCTCCGCCGGCGGTAGATCTTTCGGATGGACTGCCGGATGCGCTGCCGGTGATTCAGCGTGGGGCTCACCACCGCCACGATTTTCTGCCGGTTTGTAAGGAGCTCCTGCCTCTTTCGCCTCTACCACTCCGCGGC
The DNA here is from genome assembly GCA_003156615.1 of Acidobacteriaceae bacterium. Next base: position 5,551 of record PMHI01000353.1, read on the forward strand.
CGCTAAATTCGCCCGGTTTTTCCGTGGCCGCGATCGCCGGCTTGCCGTGGTTTACAGACGCCCGGAGTTGCGGGTTGGCACGGGCCGCTTGCATATGCTGAGTCTGAGCTGCCAGCGGAGGAACATGTCTCTCATGTGCTGCCGCTTCCTCTTGCGCCGTTGCACGCGCGGTGATTCCCCCGTTGCCCCCGTTGTAGCTCACGCGAACCGTGTTATTGACCACCGTCGTGTTGTAAACGTTGTGAATCTCGGTGACGTTCACATTCATTACCGCACGGTTATAGAAGAAGTGGCCGCCATCCCAGCGTCCGCCCACGAAGCCCACGCCGAAGTAACCGAATCCGTAATTGATCCCGCCATAGAAACCGATCGACGGCCCCCAGAAACCCTCATTCCAGACAAACGCCTCTCCACCCCAACCCCACCAGCCCGGAGTCCACAGGAAACCAACCTCGGGGGCGAGCACCCACGTGCCCGGTACCCAGTAGTAATCGGCGATATCGTCGTCCCAATACCAGTACCCGGGCGTCCAGAGATAACCATCGCCGGGGCAAATGGGTTGGTCATACACCGGCAGTGCCGGGGGGCTGACTGTGATCGCTACTCTGAACTGCCCAAATGACGCCGCCGACAGGGCTAGCATCACCAGAACAAGCGACAGGGAACGAAGCGTCAAAGCACGAACGGAGAAATCGATACGCATTCTGTTTCCTCTTGCCCAATCATCCTTCGCTTCCCCGGTACTGCTTTGCGGCTGCGGGTTGCGCGGAGTGAGAGGCGAAACACGAATCACGGCAATCATAGACCTTAGCCATTCATCTAGGCACCTTTCCATCCCCTAAAGGCTTTAATTGCCGCCCGCAATCGCTGTATCTCCCTGCCGATTTTGCCTGCGTCGTTCTGATCCTGATGTAGCGCCGCCAGGTCGGGAAGCGATGCGAGGAACCCATATCCCGCCAGAAGCGAAAGACCTTGGCGCGAACTCATGATGGGTGTCTTTTGATTGGATGTCTTTCTCGCGCGGGAGATAGCCCAACTCACCGCGACGACGATTTGCCGAGGCTGCAGGATTGCTTCCTGACGACCCACTCACATCAGGACAGGAAAGAGATTATTCTGGTAGATCGAAACGATTTCGTCTCACCAAACCTCTTCGGGAGCGGTCTTGCGGCAAGCCATCTCGAGCAGTTCAAGCACGCCTCGCAGGCGATGGCGAATCGCCTTCCTGCTTGCTTTTGGGGTTCTGGTCAATTTCTTCGACCGGATCAACTTGTCGGTTTCGCGGGACGCGCTTCAGGACTCGTTCGGTCTATCGCTGGTTGCTTTTGGTTATCTCTCCAGTGCCTTCAGTTGGACGTACGCCGTAATGCAGATGCCGGCCGGAGTGTTGCTGGACTGGCTGGGAGTGCGGTGCGTGGGGCGAATCAGCGCGCTTTTGTGGAGCGTTGCCTCGTTCGCAGCTGCCCTTTCACCCGGCCTCGGTTGGTTCTTCGGAGCGCGCTTGCTTCTGGGCGTGAGCGAATCCCCCACCTTTCCGGCGAATGCCAAATCCTTGGGGTACTGGTTTACGCAAGAGGAACGAGGATTGGCCACGGCGTTCACCGATGCCGCAGCAAAATTCTCCACCGCAATTGGAGTCCCGTTGATCGGCCTGCTGCTGCTGCATTTCGGCTGGCGCTGGAGCTTTGCCGCCACGGGCTTTATCAGCTTCTTTTATTTTGTGCTGTTTTATCTGATCTACCGCAATCCCAGCCAAGACAAGGGACTGTCGCCTAACGAACTTCAGTTCATTCTCGAAGGTGGGGCTCAATTGGAAGACCAAGTAAAAGCACGAAGTGGCACTTCGCTGGGCTACCTTTTGCGGCAGCGCAAGGTTTACGGGCTGGCGCTGGGATGGGGCGCCTACAACTACACTTTCTTTCTCCTGCTGACGTGGCTGCCCAGCTATCTTTCCGTTTCTCTTCACATGGACTTGTTCCACTCTATTTTCTATACGAGTGTGCCCTGGCTCTTCGCCACTTTCACCGATCTCCTGATTGGCGGATGGCTGGTGGACGCTCTGCTTCGGCGTGGCTACAATGCAAACCGGGTTCGCCACACCGTAATGGTAACGGGGATGGCTTTCGGTCTCGCGATCTTTGGCGCGGCGAGCGCCCACACTGCTGTGGGGGCGCTAATCTGGATCAGCCTTGCCTTGGGAGGATTGGCTGCCGCCGCGCCGGTAGCGTGGACCGTCCCCTCTCTGATATCACCGCGGGAAAGTGTTGGTACGCTCGCAGGAGCGGTAAACCTTTGTGGCCAGATCGCCGCGATTTCTGCGCCGATCGTCACCGGCTACATTGTCTCGGAGACCCACTCCTTCGCGTCCGCTTTCGTAACCGCGACCGTCATCCTGTTGCTGGGAATTGTGGGCTACACTTTCTTGCTGGGACGCATCGAACCGATCCCGGAACCGGAAGAAAAACGGTAGTCTCGTTGAGAAGGGTTTGTAGTCTGACTGGAAAGGGACCATGACACTCCGGAGCCAATACTTTCGAACGATTTCCCGCCTGACCATTCTCCTCCTTGTTATGGCGCTAGCCCCATCTATCCTCCGGCCCGCTGCTAGACCCGCGGAGCAAAAATATCTGGTTTACGTTGGCACCTATACCAACCATGGCAGCAAAGGGATTTATGCGTTCCGTTTGGATTCCGCAACCGGCGAGCTGACCTCGCTGGGCCTTGCCGCCGAAACCGCCGAACCGTCTTTTCTCGCCGTCGATTCCAGCGGTCGATTCCTCTATGCGGCCAACGAGACAGCCAACTATAACGGCCAGCCCACGGGCGCAGTGAGTGCCTTCGCCATCGATCCCAAGACTGGGAAACTCTCTTTCTTGAATAAGGTTTCCTCGCGCGGCGAAGACCCGGCTCACGTCGCTCTTGATCGCACCGACCGGTACGCGCTGGTCTCCAATTACACGGGGGGCAGCGCGGCGGTGTTTCCGGTCCTGAAAGACGGTCGGCTGGGGGAGGCTTCCTGGTTCGTGCAGCACCAAGGCTCCAGCGTAAATCCTGAGCGGCAAAAAGGACCTCACGCCCACGCCATCGCGCTCTCGCCCGACAATCGCTTTGCGGTGGTTGCGGACCTCGGACTCGATCAATTGCTCGTTTATGGCTTCGATGCTGCGAAGGGCACCCTGGGAGCCAAACCGCAAATCGTGACCGCCAGTCCCGGCGCGGGACCGCGGCATTTGGTGTTCAGCTCCGACAGCCGGTTCCTCTACGCGATTAATGAGCTGCAGTCTACGGTCGCGACCTACTCCTATGATTCCGCCACGGGCGCGCTGCATGAATTGCAAACCATCTCCACGCTTCCGAAAGGCTTTAGCGGTAGCAATACGGCAGCGGAAATCGAAATCCATCCTTCCGGCCGGTTTCTGTTTGCATCGAACCGTGGAGATGACAGCATCGCCGTGTTCGCAATCGATTCACTTACAGGAACGCTGACGCAGGTCGAGACGCACGCCACGGGCGGAAAGACGCCGCGCAACTTCGCCATCGATCCCGCTGGATCATGGCTGCTCGCCGCGAATCAGGATTCCGAGGACATCGTTGTTTTTCGCATTGATCGCAAAACCGGCCGTCTCACCCCGACGGGAGACCTTGTCCAGGTGCCGTCCCCCACCTGTTTGAAGTTTGTGGCACTTCCGTAGCTCCTCTTAAATCCGCAACGGGCGCCGCTCCTCTCGCATCACTTGACAGGTAGATCCTTTTGCAGGATAGAATCGTCGGATCAACCCCTTTGGAAGGAGACGTGTATGGCAACAAAGTACGTCCAGATCGAAAATGACCTCGATATCCAACAGCGTCTGGAAGCCGAGCGCATGCGCTTGCGTAAGATCGCCGGCCTGGACCGGCCTTCCCACTTCCACCGCCCAATCGAACGCGCCTTTACGGCCGAAGAACGCAGCAAGGTAACGATCCTGTTCGGAGGATTTACCTGGAAGCACGAGGATCTGATTCGCGCGGTATTCCAAGGCTGTGGATATCGCTGCGAGAAGCTGCCTGTGCCGGACGTGCCTGCTTTCCAGACTGGCAAAGAATTCGGCAACAACGGGCAGTGCAACCCGACGTACTTCACGGTGGGGAACTTGGTGCAGTATCTGCAGTTTCTCGAGAAGGAAGGCATTCCCCGCAAGGACATTTTGGACAATTACGTCTTCTTTACGGCGGGTTCCTGCGGCCCCTGCCGCTTCGGCATGTATGAGGCCGAGTACCGCTTCGCGCTGAAGAACGCCGGCTTCGATGGCTTCCGTGTGCTGCTCTTTAAGGACAGTGATGGAATCAAGGCCGCCTCGGGCGAGCCCGGATTGAAGTTCACCATCGACTTCGGATTCGGCATGCTGAACGCCATGCACTTGGGCGACGTGTTCAATGACCTGATCTACCAGATTCGCCCATTCGAAGTAAAGAAGGGCGAGACCGAGCGAGTGTTTCGCGAGGCGGTGGATGGGCTTTGCGAGGATTTGAGGAATCGAGACTCGTTTGAGATCGAACAGCGGGCGCCAAACTGGGCCAAGCCGAAGTTCAAGAGCAACAAGATTCTGCGGAACACCTTTAACGTGTTCGGCAAGATGAACGAGAATTTGCGCGGGAAAGACTATCTCAATGCTCTGGCGGCCGCACGGGACAAGATGGACAGCATTGAAGTGGACCGAACCAAGGTGAAGCCGCTGGTGAAAATCACGGGCGAGTTCTGGGCGCAGATCACCGAAGGCGACGGCAACTTCCACATGTTCGATTTCCTCGAGCGGGAAGGCGCACAGGTGCTGGTCGAGCCGATCGCAACCTGGGTGGCGTACCTGATGTACCAGGCGAAGGCGCATGCCAAAGCCAAATGGCCGGTGAATCGTCCGCACCGCAATCCGCAATGGTGGGAGTTGAAGAAGCATCTTGCCAATGACCTGGGATTGCGCAAGAAGCTGATGGGCATTGGCGTGGGCGAATGGATGTGGAACGGCCTGTATCACCGGACCATCAAGCATCTCGGCGGGATTACCCATCACTTAGTGCCGCAGACCGACTTGGCGGAAATGGCGCATCCTTTCTACAACCAGTTTGCGCGGGGCGGAGAGGGGCATCTTGAGGTCGGAAAAAATGTGTACTACACGGTCCATCATCTCTGTCACATGGTGCTGGCGCTGAAACCGTTCGGGTGCATGCCGTCGTCACAATCGGACGGAGTGCAATCGGCCGTCATCAACAAGTTCAAGGACATGATCTTCCTTCCGATCGAAACCTCGGGCGAAGGCGAAGTCAATGCACACAGCCGGGTGCAGATGGCGCTCGGCGAGGCCAAGGTAAAGGCCAAGACAGAATTCGAACAATGCCTGAAGTCCACCGGCAAGAGCCTGGATGAAATCCGCGAATATATTGCCGAGCACCCCGAACTGAAGCGGCCGTTCTACCACGTGCCGCATCGCGAGGGGATTGCGGGAACGGCAGCGCAGTTCATCCTGCATGTGAACGATCGTATGGACAAGGGCAGCCGGCTCTGGCGCCGTGCCAGGGTGCCGGGGATAGCGCTTCCCAACGCTGCTTAACCGATCTGACCGGCAGCAGCCACAGGCGGCTGCCGGTCCCTCACTTCCGCTTTCCTTGTTTGGAATCTGATCGGAGAGATTGAAATGCACGACCATCTTGCCGGAAACGATCACAAACCGCCCCAGCTGCTTCAAATTGCCGCGGCTCCCTATCAAAAACCCCACGACCACCACACCCAGTTCCTGGTAGGGCTCGACGTTGGCTCTACGACCGTAAAGGCGACGGTGGTGGACGCCGCGACCGACGAGATTCTCTGGCAGGACTACCAGCGTCATGAGACGAAGCAGCCGGAGAAGACATTGGAATTCCTGCGCCGCATGGACGCGGAGGTCGGGATCAACCCGCAGAATACGCGGATGTTCATGACGGGATCCGGAGGCAGCGGGATTGCCGAGCAGATTGGCGCGAAGTTTGTGCAGGAAGTGACGGCGGTGTCCCTCGCGGTCGAAAAGCTTCATCCCGAAGTGTATTCGGTGATCGAGTTGGGCGGACAGGACGCGAAGATCATCGTCTTCAAGGACGATGACGAGACGGGGCGCAAGAAAAAGATTCCGTCGATGAATGACAAGTGCGCCGGCGGCACTGGGGCTGTCATCGACAAGATCAACGCGAAGCTGAAGATTCCTGTGGCCGAGCTTGCCTTGCAGGGCTACCACGGGATCAAGCTGCACAAGGTGGCCGGCAAGTGCGGCGTGTTCGCCGAGACCGACATCAACGGCCTGCAGAAAGTAGGGACGCCGCCCGACGAGCTGATGGCTTCGCTTTTCGAGGCCATCGTCCTTCAGAACCTGAGCGTGCTAACCCGCGGCCATACTCTGCGGCCACATGTGCTTCTGCTGGGTGGGCCGAACAGCTTTATCAAAGGCATGCGCGAAGCCTGGCAGGCGAACATTCCCCGCATGTGGCAGGAGCGCAAAGTCGCGATCCCCGACGGCGCCAAGCCGGAAGATCTGATCAAGGTTCCGAACAACGCGCAGTACTTCGCGGCGCTGGGCGCGATTGAATTCGGCAAAAGCGAAGAGGATTGCGTCGGCTGCTACCAGGGCTACGAAAAGCTGGTGTACTACATCGAGTTCGGCAGGCAGGAGGAGAAGGCGAAGTCCGGCGCCAAGGGTCTGGTTTCGAAAGAAGGCGAGCTTGACGGATTTAAGGAAGCCTACCGCCGGAAGAAGTTCATTCCGGCAACATTCCAGAAAGGCCAGACGGTCGGCGGCTTTATCGGCATCGACGGAGGGTCAACCTCCACGAAGGCCGTCCTGCTGGATGACCGGGGTGACATCCTGTGCAAGGCCTACCAGCTCTCGAACGGAAACCCGATCCAGGACACCATCGAGATGTTCGAGAATCTGCGCGGACAAGTCGAAGCGCAGAATGCGAAGTTAGAGGTCCTGGGAGTGGCGACTACCGGTTATGCCAAGGACATTCTAAAAGAGGTCTTGCACGCGGACGTGGCGCTGGTGGAAACCGTGGCTCACACCGAGTCGGCGCTCAAGTTCTATGAAGATCCGCACGTCATCGTTGACGTGGGTGGGCAGGACATCAAAATCATCATCCTGCACAACGGCCGAGTCAAAGATTTCAAGCTGAATACGCAGTGCTCGGCGGGCAATGGCTATTTCCTGCAATCCACCGCCGAAGGATTCGGGTTGGGCGTCGAGCAATATGCCGATCTGGCTTTCGCAGCCAAGTCCATGCCGGTTTTCGGCTACGGCTGTGCGGTGTTCATGCAGTCGGACATTGTGAACTTCCAGCGCCAAGGCTGGAGGGCGGAGGAGATTCTCGCCGGGCTGGCCGCGGTGCTGCCGAAGAACGTGTTCCTCTATGTCGCCAGTATTCCAAACCTTGCAGCCTTGGGCACACGCTTTGTGCTGCAAGGCGGAACGCAAAACAACATGGCGGTGGTGAAAGCAGAGGTGGATTTCATCCAGAACAGCTTCCGCGCCGCCGGCAAGAAGCCTGAGATCATCGTGCACGAGTTCTGCGGGGAGTCCGGCGCGATTGGCGCAGCGGCGGAATCTCTGCGCTTGTGGCGCAACGGCCAGCAGACCACGTTTGTCGGTTTGGAAGCAGTTCGAAAAATTCAGTACCGCACCACGCGCAACGAATCAACACGGTGCAATTTCTGCAAGAACAACTGCCTGCGCACCTTCATTGACATCCGTACCGCGCCCAAAGACGATCTCGCCTTCGTGCCGATCCAGAAAGTCACCAAGGTCCCGCTGATGCATGGCGAGCAGCGCCTCATCATCGCGACGTGCGAAAAAGGCCTGGTCGAAGATATCAACGACATGAAGGACATCAAGGCCGGCATCGACGATATCAAAGACAAATATCCCAACTTCGTGGACTTCGCCGCCCGCGAGGTTTTCCGGCCCGTGAATCCAAAGAGCGTGGCCGACCCCGTTCCGGCGGCAAAGTTCTGGAACAAGTCAGCCAACGAGCGCATCCCGCTCATGGAAAATCGCAAGAAGGTTCGCGTAGGCATTCCCCGAGTACTCAACATCTACACCTACGCGCCGCTCTTCAACGGTTATCTCGAGAGCCTGGGAGTCCAGCCCGAGAACATCATCTATTCCGATTACACCAGCTCCGATCTTTATCGTGCCGGCGCGAGCCGGGGCGCCATTGATCCCTGCTTCCCCGCGAAAATCGGCATTTCGCACGTCTACAACCTGATCCAGGAGAAACATCGGAAGAAGGCGCTGAACGTGATCTTCTTCCCCATGTACGACGTGCTGACCTCGCCGCTGGTGAAGATTGTGGGCACGAATGCGTGCCCGACTGTGACCGCGACGCCGGAAACGGTCAAGGCTGCCTTCACCAAAGAAAATGACGTCTTCGCAGAGCACAACGTCAAGTACATAGCCCCGGTGCTGAATTTTGCCGATCGCAAGCTGTTCGCCCACCAGATGCTGCAAGTATGGCAGCCGATTCTCGGACTTTCGCAGGAGGAGAACGACCGTGCGGTTGAAGTCGGTTACAAGGCGCTGGCTGACTACGAAAGCAGCATCCGCCAGCGCGCGCGCCAGGTGATGGACCAGTTGGAACGCGAAGATCGCATCGGCATCGTGATGCTGGGCAGACCGTACCANNGAAGACTTGCTGGAGCGTCTCTTCGGCGAAGAAGTTCGGGCCGGGGTGATCACTCACGCCCTCGATATTACGGATGCGTGGAAGAACTCATACTCCTGCAGCACCAACCATAAAGTGTGGGCCGCGAAGTTCACGGCACGGCATCCGAATCTGGTGGCACTCGAGATATCAAGCTTCAAATGCGGGCACGATGCGCCCATCTATGGCGTAGTCGAAGGCATCATCGAGCAGTCGGGCACGCCGTACTTCTGCTTCAAGGATCTGGACGAGAACAAACCCTCGGGCTCGATCAGGATTCGCGTCGAGACCATTGATTACTTCTTGCGGCGGTATCGCGAAGAGGTTATCCGCAAGCGCAAAGCGACGGATGACATCGAAGCGCAATTAGCGGCACTGGAGACGGAACTGCGTAGTCAGAGTTTGCACGAAACTCCTCAGTTCGAACCGCAAGCGCAGGAGATGGCTGCAGACTGAGCCTGGTTGAATTGGCATTCAATAGGACCCGGGATGCGGCTGCTGGCCCAGCCTGTCTCTGCACCATGGTTTGAAAGGAGCGTTATGAAGGCTCTCTCCGTGCTTTTTGTGACCTTGGTCGTCGCTACCCTTTTTGCAGTCGCCGCGGATCAGTCCCAGCCGCCGGCCGTCGGCACTCAAGCCCCGGCTTTCAGCCTGCCCAGCCAGGAGGGCGCGCAAGTGTCGCTCGATCAGTTCAAAGGCAAGTGGGTTGTGCTTTACTTCTATCCCAAGGACTTCACCTCCGGTTGCACCATCGAAGCTCACAATTTTCAACGCGATATTGATAAGTACACCGAGAAGAATGCTGTGATTGTAGGCGTCAGCGTGGACGACGTAGATTCTCACAAGAGCTTCTGCGCCAAAGAAGGCCTGAACTTCAAGCTGCTCGCCGATTCCGGCCATGCTGTCGTACAAAAGTACGGCTCGATCATGGAATACAACGGGATGACTCTTGCCGCCCGCAACACGTTCTTGATCGATCCCACAGGCGCAATTAGAAAGGTATATATCAAGGTCAGCCCGCAGGGTCACAGCGAGGAAGTGCTGGCCGATCTTCAGCAGTTGCAGTCCGCCAAGTGAGTAGGACTAGCCCGGCGGCAGCAGCATCCCCTTCTCCAGATGCCGGGTGACGTGCGCATACGAAGCGGCGTGCGGATCGTGCGTCACCATCACGATGGTGCGACCCTGCTGGTGAAGCTCGC
>PMHI01000716.1:0-3791 GCA_003156615.1 Acidobacteriaceae bacterium
TTTCGCCCGACGCGGCAGCAATGGGTCGCGGGCTTGGCCTTGGGTGCGCTCTTCTTTTTAATCGGGCATGGCACACTGCACTGGGCGGAGCAGTACGTGGGATCGGGGCTGGCGGCTCTGTTGATCGCGACGGAACCGATGTTCATTCTGGTTTTGGGCTGGATGATGGGCCAGCAAAAGATCAGCCGGGTTAGCGCGCTGGGCTTGGGTCTCGGCGTGGTGGGCGTGGTGATGTTGACCGGCGCAGAACTGACGGTGAAAGGGTCGAGCCCGTGGGAATTGCTGGCGGTGCTGCTGGGTTCTTTGGCGTGGTCCTTCGGCGTTGTGATTTCGCCGCGGCTTCAGCTGCCGACTGACGCACTCGGACGAACCGCGCTGCCGACTCTCTGCGGCGCGGCGCTGCTGCTGATCGCGGCGGGAGTTACGGGCCAATTCCAGCAGACGCACTGGTCGACTATCACGGTGCGCTCGATCTTTGGGCTGGGTTATTTGATCACGTTCGGTTCCGTGATCGCGTTCACGGCTTACACGTGGCTGCTGCAGCGGGTTCCGCCGGCACTGGTGGCGACGCACACCTATGCCAATCCCGTGGTCGCCGTGATTCTGGGATGGCTGTTGGCGCACGAGCCTTTGTCGATGCGGGTGGTAATGGCGTCGCTGGCGATTCTGGGAGCGATTGTGCTGATTCGGCGGGGAGAGCGAGCAGGGGTGGTCAAGCCTCCGGAAGCAGTTGCACGCGTCGCTGACATTCATGCGTCGGAGGAATGCGCCTGGGGCGAGACCTTCAATCAATGATTACGGATCCTGACTGTAGGCTGGGGGAAGGAATAGGATGACCGGGCTGCTCTACAGATCATTCGTTTGTGGGTCTTCGATATGAAATTTCTCGCGCCGAACCTGTGCGTCCTGATACTGGCCGTTCTGACCTGTAAGTTGTCATTCCCTCCTACCCATGGACTGGGTGGCCCATATCCTTAGACGATCAAGTATCTGAGCGGAGTACGGCACGGCAATCCCGTATTACCACGCGGATGCCTTCGCGAGTACCCTATTGCAGGCAACCCGCCGCGGGTCTCGATCCTTTCCGCTTTTCTCGCGGATCGAACAGCATCACACAGAAAATAGCGGCTGAGAACAGGTACAGCGGGGCTGCTTTTGTTGTTCCTCGCGCAGAGGGCGATTTCGACTTGTGCTGGTTTACAGCAAAAGTCGAGGACGATCTATGCGGGCATGCGAACCTAGGCATCCGCCTGCGCCTTTAAAGGGGCGACGAGGTTTTGGCGACAGCCGGAAGATAGCATAGAAATCCACAAGCACTCGCCATCGTTCAATTCTCAATCGGGGGGATGGAACCGTGCCACTGGTCACACAATCCTGCGACCGACTGACTTGCCACGATCTTGACTTTGCAAGTGATTCTTGGACTATAATCATTCTTATCTAACAGAATGTCTTCCCCAGTGCGAACAGCTCACGAGGAATTTCGCGATCTAGCTTGGAAGCGTGGCCTGGCGGCCACGCATCAGCGGCAGGTTATCTATGAGGCCGTTGTGGCCATGCCGGGGCACTACTCACCGGAAAGCATCTTCGCCGAAGTGCAGCGGCGGACTCCGTCGATTTCTTTAGCAACTGTTTACAAGAACCTACGGTTATTCGTGGAGCACGGACTGCTGCGCGAAGTTAGCCCTCATGCTTCCACTTTGCTGGTGGAAGGCAATCTTGAACCGCATCATCACCTGGTCTGCAGCCGCTGCAAGGCGGTGCAGGATATTGAAGGTGGTTTCATCAATTACAAACGGCTGTCGCGGCAAGCGCCGCGCGGCTTTGATCTGACGCAGCCGTTGGTCGAGGTTTTCGGCCTCTGCCGCCGCTGCAGCGCCAAAAAGTAACTTTTTCACGCAGTAACTAATCATATTCGAAGGACGGAGACATTATGGAAAATACACTCGCGACTTCATCGGGGAGTGTTGTCCCCGAAGCTAAGGAAAAAAAACCCGCAACCGAATCGAAGTGCCCAGTAGCGCACGGCGTTCGCAAATCCTACACGAATGCGGATTGGTGGCCGAATCAGCTGGACCTGAAGGTCCTGCACCAGCATTCCCCAAAGTCCGATCCGATGGGTNNTATGGGCCGCTGTTCATTCGTATGGCGTGGCATAGCGCGGGCACCTACCGCATCGGCGACGGCCGCGGGGGGGCTGGAGCGGGTCAGCAGCGCTTCGCTCCGCTCAATAGCTGGCCGGACAACGTGAACCTCGACAAGGCGCGCCGGCTGCTGTGGCCGATCAAGCAGAAGTATGGGCGGAAAATCTCCTGGGCCGACCTCATGATTCTAGCCGGTAACGTCGCGCTTGAATCGATGGGTTTCAAGACATTCGGTTTTGGCGGCGGGCGCGAGGACGTCTGGGAGCCCGAAGAGGACATTTTCTGGGGACCTGAGGGCACGTGGCTGGCGGACGAGCGCTACAGCGGCGACCGTGATCTTCAGAATCCGCTCGCGGCCGTGCAAATGGGTCTGATCTATGTGAATCCGGAAGGGCCGAATGGAAAGCCGGATCCGATTGCTGCGGCACGGGATATCCGAGAGACTTTTGCCCGCATGGCGATGAATGACGAGGAAACAGTTGCGCTCATTGCCGGCGGACATTCCTTCGGAAAAACGCACGGCGCCGGCGTTCCCGCTCAATATGTGGGCAACGACCCGGAAGGTGCCGACATTGAAGATCAAGGCTTGGGATGGAAGAATAAACTTGGCAAAGGTCATAGTGGTGACACGATCGGTAGCGGACTGGAAGTCATTTGGACCACGACGCCTACGAAGTGGAGCAACAATTTCTTTACGAACCTGTTCAACTACGAATGGGAACTGACGAAGAGCCCGGCCGGTGCGCATCAGTGGACTCCGAAAAATGGCGCTGGCAACGGTGCGGTGCCGGATGCGCACGATCCGTCAAAGCGCCACGCGCCGTCCATGCTGACCACTGACCTCTCCCTGCGGTTCGACCCTGCTTACGAAAAAATTTCACGGCGCTTCCACGAGCATCCGGATCAGCTCGCAGATGCGTTTGCGCGGGCGTGGTTCAAGCTGACGCATCGCGACATGGGGCCAATCTCGCGCTACCTTGGCCCGCTGGTTCCGAAGGAGCTCCAGTTGTGGCAAGACCCTGTTCCCGCCGTGGATCATAAATTGATCGGGGAGCAGGACGTTGCGGCTCTTAAGGCGAAGATCCTCAAGTCCGGACTGTCGATCTCCCAACTGGTTACGACTGCCTGGGCCTCGGCGGCGTCGTTCCGCGGCTCCGACAAGCGCGGCGGGGCGAACGGGGCGCGCATTCGCCTCACGCCACAAAAGGATTGGGAAGTCAACCAGCCGGCCGAACTGCCGAAGGTCTTCGAGAAACTGGAGGCGATCCAAAAGGAGTTCAACAGCTCCCGGTCCAATGGGAAAAAAGGGACGAAGCTCTCGCTGGCTGACCTGATCGTTCTGGGCGGCTGCGCAGCCGTCGAGGAAGCTGCGAAAAAGGCCGGGCACGACGTGAAGATTCCCTTCTCGCCGGGACGCACGGATGCTTCCCAGGAGCAGACTGACATACACTCATTCGCCGCAATGGAACCGATCGCCGACGGGTTCCGCAACTATCTCCGAAGCGGACAGGTTTTCTCGGCTGAGGAGTTGCTGGTGGATCGGGCACAGTTGCTAACACTGACTGCCCCCGAGATGACGGTTCTCGTCGGCGGCATGCGCGCCCTGGATGCAAACTTCGGGCAGACCAAACACGGCGTCTTCACCAA
>PMHI01000716.1:3871-16166 GCA_003156615.1 Acidobacteriaceae bacterium
ATGAACCTTGATCGCTACGACCTTGCTTGAGCTTTGACGAAAAAGAAAGCTGTCAACTTCGTGCGATTGCTGTCGTTGGAATGGCTTTGCCGAAGTTGTCGCTTTTCCTGGTTCGCGGGGGCACATCGCGCCCCCATGCCGCCTTTACCAATCGGCGCAACAGTTTCATCCGGACCGAGTCTGTCGCCGGGCTATCACCGCGATCAGGGCGACCACTACACACAGGCGGGAAATCTGTTCCCGCTTGATGCCGAGGGATGCCCAGCAACGGCTGATGAGCCACTTGACGTGAGCCCGATCGCTGGAGTGGAACAGAAGCGGGTTCCGGCGGGTTGAACCCGGCTTCAGATGGGAAATTCAGGGCGAGCTTTCGGGCTCGCCCTTTTTCTTGTTGTCAGGCGCACTTCTCCGCCCGAGCTTAGGCGAACAACAAGGCGATGCTGATGGGGTGTGGCTTCGTCGATATCATGCAGCGATCGAGGAGGGCGTACTAGCTTCTGGCTAGGTAGTACCGAGTCACAGGATTCACCAACTAAATGCCTACAGTCGAACTTCGACGCTCCAGCAGGAGCACATCTCGCCAAACCTCATCCCGCTTGCCGATGTGGCGCCTCACGCCTACTTCGCGGAATCCACGGGACGTGTGCAGTGCAATACTGGCGGCGTTCTCGGGAAAGATGCCAGCTTGCAGGGTCCAGATGCGGTGAAGCTCAGATTCTTCGATTAACGCTTGCAGAAGCGCTTTGCCGACGCCGCTGCCCCGCGCCGCAGCAGCCACGTAAACGGAGACCTCCGCGACACCAGCGTAAACGCAGCGACCTGAGACTGAGCTGAGCGCAGCCCAGCCGAGGACTTGCTCTCCTATTCGCGCGATTAGGCGGCAGTCCTGGCGATGGCCGCTATCCCACTTCTCCCAGTCCGGAACCTCGGTTTCAAAGGTAGCGTGGCCGGTGGCGATGCCTTCGCGATAGATCTCGCGGACGGCCGGCCAGTCGTCAGGCTGCATGGGTGTTACCTGGTAAATCATGACAAGCTCTTCACCAGATTAGCTTTCGGCCGGCGCGAAGAAGGCGAGCACTTCCAGTTCTTCCGCCACATCATAGAAGCGGTGCTCGACCTCGGCAGCCACGAAGATCACGCTGCCCGCGGAAACTTCGCGATCTTCTTCTCCGGCTCTGAAGCGAGCGCGTCCGCGGACCAGGTAGTAAATTTCGTCTTCGTGATGCGGCCCCTGCAGGTCCGAGCCTCCGGCGGGCAAGACGTAGAGCCCGGCGCTCATGGCCGGCACGCGCAGAAACTCGCGATACGACTTGCCGCTCTGAGCGCGCTGCCGGTCGATCTCGGAGAGGCTGGCGAAAAAGGCTTTCACAGGACTCTCACGCGAAGATGCCTCCAAAGATGAGGTCGGTAAACTGCGGAATGAGGTTCTGCGCCTGCAGTTCCCCCTCCGGCTTGTACCACTGATAGATCCAGTTGATCATGCCGAGCAGAGCAAAGGCAGCGGCGCGCGGGCTAACTTTGCCTTTGGCGTGATGAGACGGTTGCGCTTGGTCTCGATGAAGCTGGCTCTGCACTTCCGCCATAAGGTTTTCGAGGAAATGGATGTAGTCCTTTTTACGGGAGTTGATGCGCTTGCGCAGGGCCGGCGGCAGGGGATGGTTTTCGTGCAGCATCACTGTGATTTCGCGGTCGCGCGGACTGAGCACGACCTCGATGTGGAGGCGGATCAGCGCGCGCAGGCGCTCCTCGGGATCGGCGATGCTGCGCACCGGACTGAGCACGCGTTCCTGGGTGATCTCCATGGCATGGTTCATGATCTCGAACAGGATTTCGTCTTTGCTCTGAAAGTGGTGGTAGAGGCCGCCCTTACTGAGCTTGAGCGCGGCCGCGACGTCGTTCATGGAAGTGGCGTCGTAGCCGCGCTGCTGGAACAGCCGGGCAGCGGTGCGCAGAATCTCCTGCCGGGAGTCGACCACGGTCTCGCGGGCCATCGGGTGACATGGTAACGGGAGAGCGGGGGAAATGCCAATGGAACGAATCGGGGGCTAGACCTAAGGTTGGATGTCGCAGGTGTGTGAAAAAAATCGATTGTGGGTGGACAGTCGACCGACTACGGGCTCTCCGCATTATTAGGGGAGCGGGAATTTGAGTGGCACAAGGCTAAGGCTCAAGCTCACTTTCGTCAGAAAACCGGGGTGTGCGAAGAAAAGCAGACCATATTCTTGAAATGGTTCACCCTAGCTCTTTTTAGCCTTGACAGAATTTAGTCGAACTGGGTACGATACTTGCAGACCGACCGACCGGTCGGTCTGCATAAAAGGAGCACCCCTGTGGCCACAATTTTCTATGAGCACGACGCCAATCCCGACGCCCTGAAGGGCAAGACCATCGCCATCCTGGGCTACGGCAGCCAGGGTCATGCGCAGGCGCAGAACTTGCGCGACAGCGGCTGCAAGGTAATCGTGGGGCTGGAACCGACGCGCCCGAGCGCGCAGCAGGCCCGCGCCGATGGCATGGTGGTGGTGGCTCCGGGCGAGGCTGCCAAGCGTGCCGACTGGATTCATGTGCTCACGCCGGATGAAACTCAGGCGGCGGTATACGAGCAGTACATCCAACCCTATCTGCATCCCGGCAAGATTCTGGGGTTCTCGCACGGCTTCAGCATTCATTTCAAAACGATCGTGCCGCCCGCNNCGGGCTCATGAATATGCGCTGGCCTACGCGCACGGCATTGGGTCGACGCGCGCAGGTGTTCTGCAAACCACGTTCAGGGAAGAAACCGAGAGCGACCTTTTCGGCGAGCAGGCGGTGCTGTGCGGTGGTTTGACGTCATTGATCAAGAAGGGATTCGAGACGCTGGTGGAAGCCGGCTACGCTCCGGAGATCGCCTATTTTGAGTGCCTGCATGAGATGAAGCTGATCGTTGACTTGATCTACGAAGGTGGCCTCGGACGGATGCGCTACTCGATCTCGAATACCGCCGAGTACGGCGACTTGACACGGGGCGAGAAAGTTGTGGGCGATGCCACACGGGACGCGATGAAGAAAACTCTGGCCGACATTCGGGATGGAACGTTTGCCCGCGAGTGGATCAAGGAAAACAAGGACGGTGGCCACCAATTCGCCGCGTTGCGTGAGAAGGAACTGCAGCATCCGATCGAGGTTGTGGGTGCACAGTTGCGCGGCATGATGAGCTGGCTGCCCGGCAGGGAGTCCAAGAAAACCGCCGAGGCACCGCAGGCTGAGGCCAAACAGGCCGTGAATGCTTAAGGGAGCCGAAATCGTTCTGCAGTGCATGCGTGCTGAGGGGGTGGACCTGGTATTCGGGTATCCCGGCGGCGCGATCATGCCGTTGTACGACGCGCTGGACGGGAGCGGGGTGCGGCATATTCTCACCCGGCATGAGCAGGGCGCGGTGTTCGCGGCAGAAGGTTACGCGCGAGTTACGGGAAAAGTTGGTGTCGCCATGGCTACCAGCGGGCCGGGCGCGACCAACTTGGTCACCGGCATCGCCGACGCCAAGATGGACTCAGTCCCGCTGGTCTGCATCACGGGACAAGTGCGGACGGCGATGATCGGAACCGATGCATTTCAGGAAACCGATGTGTTCGGTGTGACGCTTTCGTTGACCAAGTGGAGCCGGCTGGTGCGCACGATTGACGAAATCCCGGAGGTGATCGCCGAGGGATTCTACTGGGCGCGCAGCGGACGACCGGGGCCGGTGCTCATCGACATACCCACGGACATATTGAAGGCCAAGAAGGAATTCTCCAGCCCGGTGAGTTTCGTTCCGCACGCTCGGCCCGCCGATGCCAAGGCGGATGGCGCATGCAGCGAGACGATTGTGGCTTTGCTCGAACGGGCAAGGAAGCCGGTGGCGCTGGTGGGCGCGGGGGCAAAGCTTTCGGGAGCGATTCCCGAACTGCGGCGGCTGCTCGATGACTTGAATGTTCCCACGTTCGCCACGGTACACGGATTGGGCGCGGTTCCATCGCAATCGCCATATTACCTGGGCATGGTGGGCATGCACGGAACGCGGGCGGCCAACACCGCCTTGCACGAGACCGATTTGCTGATGGTTTTCGGAGCGCGTCTGGATGATCGCGTAACCGGAGATCCCACGCGCTTTGCGCCTCATGCCAAAATCGTACACTTTGAAATTGATCCGGCCCAGCTGGATCGCGTGCGGGCCTGTGAGTTGCCGGTGATTGGAGATCTTGCGCAGACGATTCCGGCATTTCACGCGGAATTGCGCCGCGCGTCTCTGCCCGACTGGAGCGGCTGGCGCGCGATTGCTTGCGGGCCGGGACGCGCGGAGCTTGATCCGCGGGGACTGGCGCAGCCTACGATTCGTTTTCTCGATGAGCTTTTCAGCCGCCTGCCCGAGGACAGCGTAGTGATTGCCGACGTGGGCCAACACCAAATGTGGGCGGCACAGCGCTACCGTTCGTCGTCACCCCGCGGCTTCATTACTTCGGGCGGTCTGGGAGCGATGGGTTTCGCCCTGCCGGCTGCCGTTGGCGTGCAGCTGGCGAAACCGGAAACTTGCGTGCTTTGCGTTTCCGGCGACGGCGGTTTCCAGATGAACATTCAGGAACTGGCCACGGTGCACCGGCTCGGTTTGCCGATCAAGATGGTGATCGTGGACAACAAATATCTGGGCATGGTGCGGCAGTGGCAGCAGCTCTTTTATGCGCGCAACTATGCTGAAACCGATTTGAGCGATAACCCGGATTTCGTCGAGATCGCCAAGGCTTACAAGATTCACGGATGGCGGCTGAACGAGGCCGCCGTGGTGGAGTATCCGGTGTCGGCGGAGACGGGGGATCTCATCGAGAACTTCCTGCACTCGCCGAACGCGGAGTTGCTGGTATTTGATTGTCATCCCGAAGCAAATGTCTATCCCATGGTTCCGGCAGGAGCGGCGCTTTCGGAGATGGTGTTCGAGGACGAAGGAATCGAGTAATTGGGGAATTTAAGAAACGGTGGAACCTACGGTTTTAAATTACCCAACTACTAAATTTGCCAATTACCAAGGTTTGAGGGGAACTAACATGCAGGATTTTCACATCCGCTATCGCAACGCGCAAGGCGCATTGATGCGCATCCTCAACGCGGTTTCGCGCCGGGGGCTCGATCTCACGTCGGTGCACGCGGAATATGCAGGGCAAGATCACTTGGTTACTCTGCTGCTGGAGGTTACCAACAAGCAGACCGGGCAGCTTTACCGAGAGTGGCATTCCATCGTGGATGTGATCGAGGTACGCTCGAGCGCGGCTTTGCGGGAGCCGGACGAGGCGGTATGGGCGCCGCATCCGCCGGTGAGCGTTGCCGAGCAGTCGGCCCGGGCCGCGCGGGCTTAAGTGGTTCGGGTTTGGCAGTGTCAAGCATGAGCGCTCCCTGGGTAAGCGTCATGCGGTTGGGGAACCTCCAGTTGGGACGCGGCCTTTGGGCATCGTTTTAGACCGCAGGTTCCCCGTTTTTTCTGCATCTTGCCGCGATTCGGGCGCGGTGCGCGACGTGCNNCTTGCAGAGCACGGCGATCGAGCGTATAGTTCGTGGGCCGCATCCGCCAGCTTCAAACCACGGCGGTTGAGCCGGCGCTTTCCGGTGCTGGTGGCGGCTTTCGATTTCGGGTCACACCTTTTGTGCTGAGCATAGTTTTTGGGCCGAACCTTGATGAATTGGGAATCCGGGGCAAGCAGCGACCTCTGTAGATAACTTGTGTAGATAACTTGGGGAACTCGCACTTGATGATGGAATGCTTTTCCATCGCTTCCGCAAGTGTGGGGTCCCCTCCATAATTTTGCCGGCCGCGTGGGGTCGTGGCTCTGCGGCGTTGCCCGCCTTGTTGTAATCTTTCACCATGGATCTTAAACATCGCAGCCGCGGAATTACCGACGGGCGCGACCGGGCTGGGGCGCGCTCGATGTTCAAAGCCATCGGTTTCACCGACGCCGACCTGCGCAAGCCGCTGATCGGCGTAGCCAATACCTGGATCGAAACCATGCCCTGCAACTTTCACTTGCGGCGGCTCTCCGCCAAAGTGAAAGAAGGCATTCGGGCCGCTGGCGGCACGCCCATGGAATTCAACACCATCGCCATCTCCGACGGCGAAACCATGGGCACCGAGGGCATGCGCGCTTCCCTGGTGAGCCGCGAGCTGATCGCCGATTCGATTGAACTGGTCTGCCGCGGCCAAATGTTCGACGCCGTGGTGTGCGTAGTGGGTTGCGATAAGACGATACCGGCCGCAGCCATGGCGCTGGCGCGAATGGATCTTCCCGGGCTGGTGCTGTACGGCGGCACCATCGCGGCGGGCAGCTATCGCGGCAAGGACGTCACCATTCAGGATGTGTTTGAAGCCGTGGGCGCAAACGCTGCAGGAAAAATCACCGATCAGGAATTGCGCGACCTCGAGGACGTGGCCTGCCCCGGCGCCGGCGCCTGTGGCGGCCAGTACACGGCCAACACGATGTCGACCGTGATGGAGATGATCGGGCTTTCTCCCATGGGCTTCAACAGTGTGCCGGCAATGGATGCAGAGAAGGATTCCGTTGCCTTCGCCTGCGGCAAGGTAGTACTGAATCTGTTGCAAAAAGAAATCCTTCCGCGAGACATTTTGACCCGTGATGCTTTTGAAAATGCCATCGCATCGGTGGCCGCAACTGGCGGATCGACGAATGCCGTGCTGCATCTGCTGGCGATCGCACGCGAAGCTGAAGTCGATCTAGAAATCGACGATTTTCAGACAGTGAGCGAGCGAACTCCTCTGCTCGCGGATCTGAAGCCCTCCGGGCGTTTCGTCGCAGCGGATATGCATCGTGCCGGTGGGGTGCGCTTGCTGGTCCGCCGGCTCTTGAAGGGAAAGCACGTTCATCCGGCGGCGAAAACCGTTACTGGCCTTTCACTGGGGGAAGAGAGCGAGAGCGCCTTCGAAACCTCAGGGCAGGAAGTGATCGTGCCACTCGAGAAACCGCTGAAGAAAACCGGGGGGCTTGTGATCCTGAAAGGAAATCTCGCACCCGAAGGCTGCGTGGCGAAGATCAGCGGACATGAGCGGCTGGAGCAACGCGGTCCGGCGCGGGTTTTTGAATCGGAGGAAGATGCCATGGCCGCCGTGACCGGCAAGAAAATCAACTCAGGTGATGTCGTCGTCATCCGCAACGAAGGTCCCAAAGGCGGGCCGGGCATGCGCGAAATGCTCAGCGTCACGGGCGCCATCGTGGGCGAAGGATTGGGATCGTCGGTTGCGTTGTTGACCGACGGCCGGTTCAGCGGGGCCACGCATGGACTGATGGCCGGACACGTCTCGCCGGAAGCTGCGCTGGGCGGCCCGATCGCAGCCNNGGGGTATTCGCCAAGTATGCGGCACTGGTCGCCTCGGCTGCGCAGGGGGCGATCACCAGACCGCCGCGATGAACTACTTCCACGGCAATGGCAATCGGACGTGAATTAAATCAGGGAGCGGCTGCCCGCCCCCTTGTTTTTCAGCATCTTGTCCAGACGACTCTCCAGTCAACCGCCCCTACTGCGCGCATCCCGGACTGAAGAATGTGAGCACATTGGCAGCCTCCGAGATGGCGCAGAAGTACGGTGCGCTGTTCGAATCAAAGTAGCTGTAGTGCTGAGCACCGGATTGACCCGTGTTCCCGAGAATATCGTACGAGGAATTGAGTTCCAGCGTGTCGGCATGCTCTCCGCCGTTCACCAGCGAACTGTAGTAGATGGGTCGGTTGTTCCGCAACGTGATCACCGACGACTGGTAGTTCTGCTTGGCCTTCGTGATCTGATTAATGTTCCCGTTCGACAGATATAGCAAAGAAAGATCCACGGTCAGCGGGAAATTGAACCACTGGCTGGTAACCCTGTGCTCCGCTCCGTCGCCCCAAGTCGTCGCGGTCGAAAAAACTTCCGAGGTCTGTGAAATATTCTGCACGAACGCGGCTGACGTGATGTCGAAAAACTGGTTGTTGGAGAAGTTGATCGTCTGCTCAACCGTGGTTGTAACCTTGCCGCGCGAACTGTTGGTATAGCCGGAGATGACAAAGCTGCGGTTGGAACGGACCCCCACCTTGCCGCGGATGAAGGTCGGCTGTACGTTGAGGTTCTCCGTCACCACAGGAGAAGGCCCGGTCAGGGAGTTTTGGGTTACAGCGCCGGTAATCTGGGCCGTGTCCNNCCTGCGAACGGGGTGAGGTTCACTCGGTAAGGTTTGAAGTTCAGGGTCTGGACGCCGGGAATCGGGAACCACAAGAAGGGATCGATGCCGCCGGTAAAAATCCACGGATCGACCGGCGCCACGCCCGCCGGCTGGCCGTCGATGGTGATCTCGGTCTCGCGGAAACCGGTATTGACGCAGCTTTCGAGCTCACTGGCGACGTTGTTGGGCACGCAGGTGTACCAGAATTCGTCATCGCTCTGGCTTTGCGCATAGACATCCAGGAAGGCAGCGCGCACATTCAAGGGGAAATCGAATGTGCCGGACAGCGTGCTGGATGTCGTGTTCAGCGCGACTGTGCCACCTGTGGGGCCAGCCGACAGCGCCAGCACCTGGTCGGCGGCCTCCGGCGGGGTCTGGCGCTTAGCCAACGGATAGAACTCGAGTGTGCCTGACGCGTAGATGATCCCGTTGAGTCCACAACACAAGTTATTTCCCATAAAAACCGATCCCGTCTGCGCCGCATAAAAGATTGAGCTGTAGTCGGTCAGGTCGCTCTCTACATGCCACGAGGGAGCCAGAGTAGCCCCGGGTTCAGAGGTTGTGCCGAAGAAGATGTTGGTTGGTCCGAGCCAAACATTAATGGTGCGGTCGTACTGAATGCCCGCGGTGACGCTGATGTCTGCCTCGAATACAACTTTCGCCCACGGTCCGGGACAGTCTGCGGGCGGGGTATAGGAATATGGGTTGAGGTTGTAGTTGGTATAGTTAAAACCCATGTTGGTGAAGAGCTGCACCACGCAAGGGGTTGTTGATGGGCGCGTCACCAGTGGATCGGCCGTCACCGTATTGGCCGAACCGATCACATAGGGGCCGGAAGCGGAAACGAACGGAACTAAGACCGTGACCACCAGCAGAAGCAGCAAGAGAGTCCGCGCCGGACAAATAGTTCGGGGCATGTAAGTCCTCCTGGGAGAAGTGGCAAAAGCTGTGCCAGTCTTAGCCTTGCGGGAGCAACAGCAGACGGCACCGGCGTCGAAGTATGCCGCGTTCCCGCCGAACCTGTCAACAGCAGACGAAAGTCTCTAACCTGGCAGTCGGATATGCGTGGACGAAAGCGGGATGGGCAGCTTGACGTCACCGCCCATCGAGTGCGATTTATATCACAGACGATAGACCAGTCCGGTCGTAGTCTTGCTGGGGATCGCACGCATCTGCCCGCACGCGATCCGGGGAGAAAAACCAACTATGAAGATTGCCAATGACGTGACCGAGTTGATCGGCAACACACCGCTGGTTCGGCTTAACAAAGTAACAGAAGGGTGCGCTGCGGATGTGGTGGCGAAACTGGAGAGCCAGAATCCTTGCGCCAGCGTAAAAGACCGTATTGGAGTCAGCATGATCACCGAGGCCGAACGTGCCGGGAAAATTCAGCCCGGCAAAACCGTGCTGATCGAGCCGACCAGCGGCAATACCGGCATCGCCTTGGCCTTCGTGGCGGCGGTGCGAGGCTACACACTCATCCTGACGATGCCGGAGACCATGAGCCTGGAGCGGCGCGTGCTGCTGCTCGCTTTTGGCGCGGAGATTGTTCTCACGCCGGGGCCCAAGGGGATGAAGGGCGCGGTCGCTAAAGCGGAAGAGATTCTGGCCCAAACTCCAAATGGTTTCATGCTGCAACAGTTCGACAACCCGGACAATCCCAAGATACATTTCGAAACCACCGGCCCCGAGATTTGGAATGACACCGACGGGCGCGCCGACATTCTGATCTCGGGCATTGGCACCGGCGGGACCATCACCGGCGTTTGCCAATATATCAAACCCAGAAAGCCTTCGTTTAAGGCGGTTGCTGTCGAGCCGGCGGACAGCCCAGTGCTTTCGGGCGGCAAGCCTTCGCCTCACAAAATACAAGGCATCGGCGCCGGGTTTGTGCCCAGCATTCTGCGCCGGGATTACATCGACGAAATCGAAACGGTAACCAATGACGATGCGGTCAATATGGCGCGCCGCCTCGCCAAAGAAGAGGGTCTTCTGGTGGGCATTTCGTCGGGGGCTGCTGTGGTCGCCGCCCTCAAAGTCGCGAGCCGAAAAGAGAATGCAGGCAAGCTGGTGGTGGTTGTTCTCCCGGATTTCGGCGAACGCTACCTAACCAGCATTTTGTTTGACGCTCTCCGAAACCAGGCGCTGCAGATTCCAACCTCGGCGCTCGCGGGCTGATTCATACCTCATCTGGCTGCCTTCATCCGTGAAGACGTGGCAGCCTTTGCTCGAGCGCGGCCCCCGCCGGTTAGCGAGCTGTGACCTGAATGGGTTGGGTCGGACCTTGGTGCCGGGAGGGGGAGTCGAACCCCCAAGNNGCCAGTTCCGCCATCCCGGCTGGTGGGTAAGTGACTGAGACTAAAGCTTAATTCACTTTTGTCCCGTTGTCATCTGCCCCACTTTTGGTGCTCACTATGGCTATTCTATGGCTGAACTCCTTCGCCTGTTCCTCGATCCGTTCCCGATCTTCGCGAATTTTGCGTCCCGCATCCACGAGGTCAGCATAGTTTCGAGCTATTCACTTGCTGAATCTGAAAACGCACGAACGATCAGCCCTCCCGGGCTCGGAGGGCCTATACTCGCCACGCTGGTCCCCGAATGGCCGCTATATCGCTGCCGTTACCATCGACGGGGCGAGCTTGCAGCTTATGACGTCGCAACCCAGAAATGGGTCGAATTAGCGAAGCTCCCGATAGGCTATCCAAGTTGGTCGCGAAACTCCAAATATATCTAGTAGGCTGTTTTGGTTGCGATCTATCATGCCTATTACCATTTCTGCCGTGTCCACCAAACGCTGCGCGTCACTCCTGCGATGGAAGCGGGCCTAACCGATCACGTTTGGAGTTTGGAGGAATTGGTGGGATTATTGGAGGCGAAAGAGGTTGCGGCGTGATCCCACTACACTATTTCGATATTACGGGTGACAGTCCGGCGTTCTATCGGGTGCGGGTAGATGATCCGAAGCTTGATCGGCTTGTCAAACTGACGAATATCCGACGGGCTGGAGCTTGGGGGTGGACCGGACTTGCTTCCGACGACGCTCCCTTGCTGTTGCGTGACGTGGGATCAGAGGAAATCTACGCTCTTGACTGGCAGGTTCCATGAAGAGTTGCTTCTGAGTTTGTGTCATCTCCATCATCTGGTCAAAAGGTATCGGGCTGACCATCCCCCGCCGAGGCGAAACAGGGGGCGAAAGGCCACATAAAATGAAGCTGCGGATTGACCCCTCTGAGACGGTGGATTGGCAAGGGCTTGGGATAGCCTGAAGTCGCTGGATTTGCCCCTCCTGCGGCCGTTCAGCGTGCCCGTCGTTGACTCTACCCTGTCCCATCCCTAACATTGCACCCTGAGTCCTGCGTTTCCCATGATCGGCCAAACCATCTCGCACTACCGCATCATCGAGAAACTCGGNNACGACGTAGCCAAAGACCCGCACGCACTCGTCCGCTTTCAGCGCGAAGCCAAGGCGGCGTCTGCACTGAATCACCCGAACATCTGCACCATCTATGAAATTGATGACCAGCACGGACAAACCTTCATCGCCATGGAGCTTCTGGATGGCATGACGCTGAAGCACCGCATCGGCGGCCGACCGATGGAAACCGAGTCGATATTGTCGCTNNCATCGCGACATCAAGCCTGCCAACCTATTCGTGACCGAGCGCGGACATGCCAAGATTCTTGATTTTGGTCTGGCGAAGATCAGTCTGGCGGGCAGTTCTGCGAGCGAGATTGGGTCTCTTAACACGCAGACGGGTTCGGTGGACGCGGATCATCTCACCAGCCCCGGTTCAACGCTCGGCACCCTTGCTTATATGTCGCCGGAGCAGGCGCGAGCGAAGGAACTGGACGCCCGAAGCGACTTGTTCTCGTTTGGGGCGGTCCTCTATGAGATGTCCACCGGGCAGTTGCCGTTCCGTGGCGACAGTATGGCTACGATTTTCGATTCGATTTTGAATCGCGGGCCTGTTCCTGCCGTGCGGCTGAATCCTGATGTACCCTCCGAACTGGAACACATCATCAACCGGGCGCTGGAGAAAGATCGGGAACTGCGGTATCAGTACTCTTCGGAAATGCGTTCCGAGTTGCAGC
>PMHI01000530.1 GCA_003156615.1 Acidobacteriaceae bacterium
TCAGTGAGACTCCCATGACGGAACAACTAGCCGACAAAAAATGTGTTCCCTGCCGCGGCGGAGTGCCACCGCTCAAGGGCAAGGAACTCGACGCGCTGCACAAAATTGTCCCCCAGTGGAGCGTGGTCGACCAGCACCACATCACTCGCGCCTTCACTTTTGCCGACTTCAAGAATGCGCTCGACTTCGTGAACCGCGTGGGCGCGCTGGCTGAGGAACAAGGCCATCATCCTGACATNNCTAACTGAAAGCGACTTCATCATGGCCGCTAAGATCGACCGGCTGCAAGCATAACCGTTTCGCAGCTCCCATTCAGACCTGTTGAACTCATCGGTTGACTCACGTTTCATCGCCAGCCTAAGATGCACCCTGCAATTCCGCTAACGGAACAGGTCCCATTTGTCCGAGGGACAGAGGAGCTGATCGATGAAACGATCTTTGGCGCTGTCTTTGTCTTTGCGAGTGCTCGCCGTCATTATCTTCTCTGGACTCGCCTTCGCGCAGAGCGATGAAATTGTTCCCAACGAGAATCTGGTTGTAGAGGGGATTCCCAAGATTCCTGTCTCCCTGGCTGAATCGGTCGGCCGCTACAGCGAGTTCCGCACCGCCAGCTTCGCGAGCTGGCACCCGACGAAACGTGAGATGCTGATCGAAACCCGCTTCGCCGACACGGCTCAAGTGCACCTGGTAAAGTTTCCCGGCGGCGCGCGCACTCAGCTCACATTCTTCCCCGACCGGATTGCGGGAGCTGAATATCAGCCGGGCGATGGCGATTCGTTTCTCTTCGTCAAAGATGTTGGCGGAGGTGAATTCTTCCAACTGTATCGCTACGACCTTGCCACCGGCGATATCACTCTGTTGACTGACGGCAAGTCGCGGAACACCGGCGCGCACTGGTCGTATCAGGGAGACCGCATCGCATATGGATCCACCAAGCGCACAGGGAATGATGTGGACATCTGGGTCGTCGATGCAAACGACCCGGCCAGCGCCCACATGATCGCGCAAATGGAAGGCGGCGGCTGGAGCGTTTCCGACTGGTCGCCCGAAGGGAAGCAGTTGCTGGCGACGAATACAGTCTCGGCGGCGGAGAGTTCGGTGTGGCTCATCGACATCGCTACCGGGAAAAAGGACTTGCTCACTCCGAAGACGGGGTCGGAAACAGTGGCGTACAGTAACGTACGCTTTGCCAAGGATGGCAAGGGCGCTTACATGACGAGTGATCAGGATGCGGAATTTCAACGCCTGGTTTACATGGATCTGAGTAGCCGCAAAGTAACCGTTCTGACTCCCGCGCTCAACTGGAATGTAGACGAGTTGGACCTCTCCAAGGACGGGCGCTGGATTGCTTTCGAAGCGAATGAGGACGGAATCAGCGTGCTGCACGTNNGTGGTGAATGGCATCGCTTGGCGCAACAGCAGCCGCGAATTGGCTTTCACCCTGAGTACCGCGAACCAAAATGACGATGCGTATTCCCTCGATATGGCCACCGGCAAACTGGAGCGCTGGACGCTCAGCGAAACTGGCGGTCTGAATACTTCAGGATTCGCGCAGCCGCAATTGATCCACTGGAAGTCATGGGATGAGCGCTCCATTTCCGCGTTCCTGTACAAGCCTCCGGCAAAGTTTTCCGGCAAACATCCCGTAATCATTGCCATTCATGGTGGACCAGAAGGTCAAGTCCGCCCTGACTTTCTTGGACGTGATAATTACTACATCAACGAGTTGGGCATCGCGCTGATTTATCCCAACGTGCGCGGCTCAACCGGTTACGGCAAGACGTTCGAGAAGCTCGACAATGGCTTTCTGCGTGAGGGGTCGTACAAAGATATTAACTCCCTGCTGGACTGGATACAGACGCAGCCAGACCTGGATGCGGAAAAAGTCATGATTACCGGCGGCAGCTACGGCGGATTCATGACCCTGGCCGTTGCAACCAATTACAACGACCGCATTTGCTGCTCGGTGGATATCGTGGGACCGTCGAATCTGGTCACGTTCCTCGAACATACCTCGGGATACCGTCAAGACTTGCGAAGGGTCGAGTATGGCGACGAGCGCGATCCCAAGATGCGCGAATTCCTCGAGCGGATCGCGCCCGCCAGCAAGGCGAAGAACATCACCAAGCCGCTGTTCGTCATTGCGGGAAAGAACGACCCGCGCGTTCCGGCCAGCGAGTCGGCGCGGATGGTCGAAGTCGTGCGGCAGAATGGAACGCCGGTCTGGTGGCTGTTGGGCAAAGACGAAGGCCACGGCTTCGCCAAGAAAAAGAACCGCGACTACCAGTTCTATGCCACGGTGGTGTTTGTGAAGGAATACTTGCTAAAGTAAGAGAATTCTCAGGACTCGGGCCGCATCTTGCGCTTGAGGTCGTCGGCGATCTGCTTGCCGTGGAAGCGGCCGTTCTCGATGAAGATTTCGTTGGTCCGCGATCCAGCGACGATCACGCCCGACACATAAATCCCGGGCACATTGCTCTCCAGCGAAACCGGGTCGCAGACCGGACGGCATTGCTCTTCGGAAAGCTCAATCCCCATGCTGCGCAGGAAGTCGTAGTCAGGGTGATAGCCAATCAGGGCAAGTACAAAGTCATTTTTCAACCGGACGGCGCCGCGGGGCGTGACGACGACGACATGGTCCGCTCCTATTTCCTGCACTGTGCTGTTGAAGTACGCCTCGATCTCCCCGTTCTTAATTCGGTTTTCGAGATCGGGCTTGATCCAGTACTTCACGTGGTGGTGCAGTTGCGCGCCACGATAGACCAGTGTGACGCGGGCGCCGTGCCGCCACAGATCGAGGGCGGCTATGGCGGCGGAATTCTTCCCGCCGATCACCAGTACATCGGTGTTGTAGTAGGGGTGAGCCTCGGCGTAATAATGCGAAACCTTGGGCAGATCCTCGCCGGGCAGGCCGAGTTGATTGGCCAGATCGTAGTATCCGGTGGAGACGATCACTTTGCGAGTGTGATAATCGCGGGGCCGGCCGGCCCGGTCGGTGGCCGT
This sequence comes from Acidobacteriaceae bacterium, assembly GCA_003156615.1. Next base: position 3,004 of record PMHI01000530.1, read on the forward strand.
GACGCTGAAGTTCCCATCTTCGCCCATTACGGTCTTGACCCACTCGTACTGGCGAATGTCGAGATGGTAATGCTCGGTAACCTTGCGGTAATACTCAAGAGCCTCCTCGCGGCTGGGTTTCTGCTGGGCGGTGGTGAACGGGATATCGCCAATTTCGAGCAGCTCGGGCGTGGTAAAAAACACCATGCCCGCGGGATAGTGAAAAAGCGAATTCACCAGGCAGCCCTTGTCAAGAATCACGACGCGAAACCCGAGTTTCTGGGCTTCAATGGTGCAGGCCAGGCCCGTGGGCCCCGCTCCGATGACCAGAACGTCGGCATTCTCGGGATGCGGACGAGTGCTCGCCTTGGGCAAAGTTTCGAGATCTTCGGCGGTGAGAAGGTCGGGCATCGCAATTCCGTGACGGTTGTGCCCGCGCGGTGGCACGAGCACTGGTCAGAGACCGATGATTCTAGCACGCGGTGATCGCCGGAACCTGGAAGTGGTCGACGGAGCGGATTACGACGGGGCAGTCACAGCGGCGAATGAGGCTGGTCGAACTTCGCGCTCAATCGTGCGCAAAAGCTTGTCTTGCGCGACTCGCGATCGGAGGCAGCGATACCCTGCTCCGACATGAACGCGCATCTCGGAAACGCCTTGGCCCGGCCGGTTCGCAATGGCCGAAATTTTCCGGTATGTCGCGCCAGTAAGGCGAGTCAGAATTCTGGCCTTTACTTTTTGGTCGGCCAGACGGGACAGCGACCCATCGAAATCCAACGATCGAAGCGATGTATCCCTCCTCGTATCCGAGTGGATACTCATTGGCAAGCGCTCCTTGGGGCTGGCCGACACTGCCAATTGGGCGAAAAACCTTTGACACCGCCGTATAATAATCGGTTCCTCATACCTGCCGGAGACCCTTGGCTGTTTCTGCTCCGGTCCGACGCAGAGGAGATCATCATGACTACTCTTACCGAACCCGCCACCCCGACCAGAAAAGGAACCCGCATTGAATCCGACAGCATGGGACAGATCGAAGTCCCGGCCAACGTATATTGGGGTGCGCAGACCGAGCGCTCGCTGCTGCACTTCAACATTGGGCGCGACACCATGCCGCCGGAACTGATCCGGGCCTTTGGCACGCTCAAGAAGGCGTGCGCGCTGGTGAACCAGGATCTGGGCAAGTTGCCGGCAGACAAGGCCGGGCTGATCGTGCAAGCTGCCGACGAAGTGATTGCGGGCAAGCTGGAGGCCCAGTTTCCGCTGCGTGTCTGGCAGACGGGCAGTGGCACGCAGACCAACATGAATGTGAATGAGGTCATCTCGAACCGCGCCATCGAAATTGCCGGTGGCGAGATGGGATCGAAGAAGCCGGTTCATCCCAACGATGACGTGAATATGTCGCAGTCGTCGAACGACACGTTTCCAGCGGCAATGCACATTGCTGCGGCGGAGCGGGTGAAGAACGCGCTGATTCCAGCGATTGGGAATGTGCGCGATGCGATCGCGGCCAAGGCGAAGGAATTCAACGACGTCGTAAAGATCGGCCGCACGCACCTGCAGGATGCCGTGCCGCTGACCTTTGGGCAGGAGTTCGGCGGCTGGGCCAGTCTGCTGGAGCGCGATATTAAACGTCTGGAACAAGCGCTGGATGGACTTTACGATCTGGCGATCGGCGGAACTGCCGTGGGGACAGGACTGAACACGCATCCCGAATTCGCGGAGCGCGCCGCGCAAAAGATTGCCGAACTCACTGGTCTTCCCTTTCGCTCGCACGGCAATAAATTCGCCGCGCTCTCGGCGCATGATGAGATCGTATTTGCGCAGGGCGCGATGGAAACGCTGGCTGCCTCGCTGATGAAAATTTCCAACGACATCCGCTGGCTGGCTTCCGGGCCGCGCTGCGGGCTGGGTGAAATTTCGATTCCGGAAAACGAGCCTGGGTCTTCGATCATGCCGGGCAAGGTGAATCCGACGCAGTGCGAAGCGATGACCATGGTGTGCGTGCAGGTTCATGGCGCTACTGCCGCGGTGGGGTTTGCCGGCTCGCAGGGCAACTTTGAACTCAACGTGTACAAGCCGGTGATCATCTATAACTTCCTGCACTCAGTTACGCTGATCACCGACGCTTGCCACGGATATGTCGAATACATGATCAAGGGCATCGAGGTCGATCGCGCGAAGGTCGACTGGAACGTCAAGAACTCGCTGATGCTGGTGACCGCGCTGGCACCGAAGGTGGGATACGACAAGGCGGCACAGATCGCCCACACCGCGCATGTGGAGCACAGCGGCCTCCGCGAGGCGGCGTTGAAGCTGGGCTATCTCACAGGTGAGGAGTTTGATCAGTGGGTGAGGCCGGAGAGGATGACGCGTCCGTAATATATACGATGTATACACAAGGGGTGCGCACGACGCTCCGGGCTTCTCCTGGGTCCGCGCCTACATCGGGGTCTTCTTGCGTATCCGCTGCGCTTCGCGGCACGAAATCTGTTGCTTACGAATGCAGCGGCGAGAACGCCTCCGCGACCGCCGGCGGGGCGTCGGCGATACTTTCGAGCTTGTGCCGCTCTTCTAGAATAGCAGGATGCGGAAAAACTCCACCGGAGAGGCACGAAGTATCAGGGCAGAAGTTTCCGGGTCCCAACGACAGGTCTTCGTCGTTGGGGTGGCTTTACTCGTGCCGAAGTCAGTCTTCCCTTCTTAAGGAGAAAATCTCGCGGATTCAGCCGCGTTGAACCGTACGGGCTTTAGCTTGAAGGGTACGGGCCAGACCGCGAACCAAACCCGGGCGCCAATCTAAATGCAAGAAACCCGGCGCGCCCGTTCTAAATGCAAAGAATCCGTCCAAATACACTTGTACCAAATCCGGCCGATCCTATAGGAGGTTCCGTGTTCGGTTCACCGATCGCCTGCCTGATCGTCTTGCCGCTGTTAACTTCCGCATCGATGACGGCGCAGCAACCCAGCGCAAAAGAACCCGCGGACCTCCGCGTCGAGCTCCACTCCGCCACCGGCTCCAACCGCTTCCAGCTCGGCGAGGTCATTCCACTCGAAGTCCCCATCTCCACCACCGCGCCAAATCGCTATCTCGAGCCATGCAAGATGTTTTGGGAGAGCTGCTTCGGATTCCCGCAGTGCCGGTTTGTCACACACTGGTCTCTTGGTCACTCCTGCAGGCGGATGGACCGACATCGGCTTACATGACTGTGGGGCAACGAGCGGCCCCGTCATCGGTATCGAAAGCAGCGATCTGACCGCACAACCGAAAAAATACCCCTATACTCTGACCAAGAAGTTCCGCTTCGACACGCCCGGCAAATACACCGTTCGACTGTCCATGATCGTCGGTCTAGACGACGACACCAATCAGTTGAGAAAAGATCCCAACTCCACCATCAAACCCAACTTCATCAGCAAGACCGCGGAGATCGTGTTAGACATCGTCCTCGCCGGTGATCACTAGCGGCTAGAATGCCCAGCGCAACAGCGCGGCGCCTACTGTGAAGCCCGCGCCTACCGAGGCCAGCAGCACCAGACTTCCCTTCTTCAGTCTGCCGTCCTCGATGGCCGTACCCATAGCTAACGGAATCGTGCCCGCAGTGGTATTGCCGTAGCGCTCGATGTTGACGATCACGCTTTCGGGACGCAGGCCGAGGCGGTCGGCGGTGGCGTTGATGATGCGTAAATTGGCTTGATGCGGGATGAAGGCGTCGATATCGGAAGCTTTGAGGCCATTGCGTTCGAGTAACTTCAGGCAGGCTTCAGTTTGCTTGCGCACGGCGAACTTGAAGACCTGCTGGCCGTCCTGGTGAACGTAGTGCATCTTCTTGTCGACGGTTTCACGAGTGGATGGGTTAAGGCTCCCGCCGCCGGGCATATAGAGCGAGCATCCTCCCGAGCCGTCGATTTCGTGGATAAAGTCGATCAGGCCGGTGGAATCGTCTTCGGCGAGTTCGAGAATCACGGCGCCTGCCCCGTCGCCAAAGATCACGCAAGTGGCGCGGTCGGTGTAGTCGATGATCGAGGACATCACGTCGGCGCCGATCACCAAGATCCGCTTATGGGTGCCGGAGGTGATGAATTGCGCTCCCGTCTGCATTGCGTATATGAAAGCCGAGCAAGCGCCCGAAAGATCGAAGCCCCAAACGCCTTGGGCGCCCAACTTGTGCTGGACTAAACAAGCGGTGGAGGGGAAGAACATGTCGGGCGTAACCGTGCCGACGATAATGGCATCGAGATCGCTGGCAGCGAGACCGCGCTGGGCGAGAGCCTTCTTGGCGGCCTCGACCGCGAGATCGCTGGTGGCTACGCCTTTGTCGACGATGTGGCGTTCGCGGATGCCGACGCGAGCGAGAATCCACTCATTCGAAGTGTCGACCATCTTTTCGAGGTCGGCGTTGGTGAGAAGGCGGGGCGGCACGTAGGTGCCGAGGGCGCTGATTTTTACCCTCGGTCTTGGGCGGAGGGGTTGCGTCAATTCGTTCAATTAGAACTCCTGATGCAAGGAAACCAGTATTTTGAACGATTGAAGGCGGAATGTCTAACGCAGGCCGATGGCATGCATGGTTCTACTTCTGCAGGCCTTTGAGGTCGCCTGAGCAAGTCTAGGGAAGGTCAAGCTGCGCCTTGCTCCTTTTCATGTTCCATCCACTCCCGGATAAAATTCGGGCAGGCGACAACNNTCGAGGTACGACAGATGACTTTGAGATAAGTGGCCAGAAACTCGAATCGTAACAGTGGGAGAAGCTGCCTTTACTGGAAGACCGCGCATATTGGTTCCTCGAAAACTCTTACTCTGGGTTTGCTAAACCACCCGACCAATTATGACGTGGGGCGGATCGTTTCTTGCGCAAAGACTTGTAAAGGATGTGTAAAGTTCGAACTGCTGGCAGAAGAAGGCGCGAAAGCCGGCAACCTTCAAGAGCGCGCTTATTGATTACGGCAGGACGGGTGGTCCGTTCAAGGTGAGTGTTCGAGAAGGAAAATTAAGCCAGGCACCGGGGACCCACTGCACACGCAAGAGCCCGTTACCGTTGCTTCCTTCCGGACCTGGCGGGGTTGGCGAGAGTGCGTCGCGTGAGACCGATGCCTGACCTGAATCATTCTAACAAAGGCGAGCGCAGAAGCCGGGCGCGAGGGTGGCGTCGCGTGGGACAGGGCAAAGGGCTGGTGACTTTCGGTGCAAGAAATGTGGAGGAAAGCCTTCCTTCTTGATGGAAGTTATCGAACAATAGAGTTTGAACCATCGCAGTTGAACAACCGAGCCTGAAGGCGGATGCGCATCTGAGAAATCATCCGCGAAACTCGATGCCGCAAGCCAGCCCACAACCCGGCGTGATTCCCGTTGCCCAGGCAATCAACAAATACTTCGATCTTTCTCTCTATCTGCTGGTCTTAATGGGATTTGGGGCATTGGCAGGCACGGGTGGGCTCGGTTTGCTGACGATGCTGCTGGTGGGATCGGCGCTGGCGCTCCGCGGCTATTTCCTGGCGGCGCGGCGGCGGGTGGTGATTTCGGAGCGGTGGACTACGCCTCTTACTATGGCGTATTTCGCTTTCTATGCCCTGGACTACTTCCTGCTCTCGCGCAGCTTCCTGACGGCGACGGTACATCTGGTGCTGTACGCCGCGGTGGTGCGGTCATTTTCCTTGCGCCGCGATCGCGACTGCACGATGCTGGCGATCCTGGCGTTCCTGATGGTACTGGCTTCGGCGGTGTTAACCGTGGACAGCGTTTTTCTGCTCTTCTTTGCCGGGTTCATGCTGATGGCGGTGGCCACGTTCATCCTGATGGAGATGCGGCGGTCAGGGCGAGCCGCACGCTTTCAAGCGCGACACTCCAGCGATGCCGAGGAACACCGGCATCTGGCCTTCTCCCTGGCACAAGTAACTCCGGCTTTGATGCTGATGATACTGGTGGGCGCAGCGGCGGTATTTTTTCTTCTGCCTCGCATGTCAGTGGGCTACTTGGGCGGCTACTCATTCGGCACGGATTTCTCCACCGGTTTCAGCGATCAGGTGCAGTTGGGTCGGATCGGGCAGATTCAGCAGTCGAACGCCGTGGTGATGCACATCCAGATAGACGGGGATCAACACGGCCGGTACGCGCTGCACTGGCGTGGCGTGGCGTTAGCGAATTTCGACGGTCGGAACTGGTCGAACCCGCGTGAGCAACACGTGCTGCAACGGGGAGCGGACGGAGGCTTCGCCGTGCCTCTCTTCAGCCAGGGAGTGGCGCAGGCTGCGCTGGCGCGGACTCAAACCGAAATGGGAAAGCCGAATCGCCCGATTCACTACCGGGTGATAATGGAGCCGATCGGTACCAACGTTTTTTTTCTTGCTCCCTGGGCGCGCCGCGTGAGTGGAGCCTATCGGGCGCTGCAGATCGACAGGGGCGGAGCGGTCTCCGATCTCGATGGCGAGCGCGCCGTAAGTCTTTATGAGGCGGACTCCGATATCTCCGCGCCTTCCCCCGAACTGCTTCGGAAGGCAGGAGATGATCTTCCGCCATTGGTCCTAGCCTACCTGCAACTGCCGGGGCTCGATCCGCGAATTCCGCAGCTGGCAGCCGAGGTCTCCGGATCGGCTGCCAATAGCTATGACAAGGCGGTCGCGCTCGAACAATACCTGAAGACGCATTACGGATACACGCTGCAGTTGCCGGCTTCACCGGTCGCCGATCCTCTGGCGAACTTTCTTTTCGAGCGCAAGCAAGGACACTGCGAGTTCTTCGCTTCTTCCATGGCCGTGATGTTGCGGACCCTGCGCATTCCGGCGCGCGTGGTAAACGGCTTCGTCAACGATGAATTCAACGACCTCACGGGCAACTACGTGGTCCGGGCCAGGGATGCCCACGCCTGGGTGGAAGCCTACTTCCCCGGCTACGGATGGATCACCTTTGACCCCACGCCGGGCGGCGCGACCGGGTCACCCCAGGGCTGGGGCCGGGTGATGCTCTATCTGGACGCTGCGTCATCGTTCTGGCGGGAGTGGGTAATCAGTTACGATTCTGGGCACCAGTCTGCTGTGGGCCGATTGGTGCTGAACGGAACGCGCAGTTCGGTGGAACGAACCCGGATGTGGGCCCGGCTGCGGTATGCGCGCCTGCTGAGTTGGGCGCGGAAACGCCAACGGGGCGTCGAGCACGCGCCGGGAAGATGGTTTATAGGCGGTGCGGCGGTTGCGCTCCTGTTGCTGGGGTTGGCCAATGCCGCGCGCATTGCCCGCATGATCCGTACGAGACGGCTGGAGGCACATCCGGAGCGATCACCGGATCAGGCCGCGGCGATGTGGTACGAACGCATGGCTCGTTATCTGGCGAGGCGCGGAGTGCGGAAGTCCGCAACGCAGACGGCGCAGGAATTTGTGNNGCGCTGCGATTGCCGCAGTTGTATGAGGAGCTGGAGTCAGCAGGCCGCTTGCGTTAAGCAGATGGATATCGAGGAATTTTGAGTATTCCTTCCGGTACCGCCCGCAACACATCGCCCTAAATCGACCTATCCTTTGTCAGCGAGTAGAGGACACGGCAGCGGCATAACGATCGGCAGCGTGGCTAGAAATGCCAGACCACTCCGCCGCCGCCGAAGTAGTTGTTCTCACGGCTCTTTCCCGTGTCGGCTAAAGGTAGACTCGGCGTGCCGGACCAGAAGTCGCGGACCTCGCCGCGAATGCTGAAACGGTGCCAGACTCTAACATCCAGGCCGAATCCGCCCTGGAGCACACCCGAGGTCGAGGAGCTACCGGGGTTGGTCCCGCCGAAGTACAGCGTCTTACTCTCGCTGCCGTTGTAGGCGAAGCCGCCGCCCAAGCTGATCCAGGGGGAAAAGGCAGTTTCGGGAAACAGATTCAACCGGGCCGCTGGGGTGACGAAGATCTGTTTGATACTTTCAGGAACAACGTCATATGAGGAAAGGAGCTTCTCATCAAGGTTGAATACTGCAGGGACTTCTCCCGAGATGGCGAAGATGGGAGTGACCAAAAAACGGCGGGCATAGCTGGCCTCGAAGCTGAGACCGTTGCCGAAGTGCACGTAATTGCCGGGCGGGGTCTCATTCAGGAGGCCTTGGTCGCTGATGAAGATGCGGCCAATCATGCCGGTCACTTCGTTGTTCTCTTCCTGGGCCGACGCGGAGCCGCCCAGAATCCACATGGTCACTACCAGGGCTGCGATTACGGCCTGTTTCCCAGACATTTCCCCTCCAGGATGCGGGACTCACTCTTTTGTTTAGCTTCGGTAATGCCTAGGGTAGCATGAAGCGTAAGGTTTTCTTCCACAAGGTACTATCTTTGTATGGCGCCTTCGCTCAACCGCGTGTTGCAACGGGACTGGGTCAGGCGGTTGGCTATCCGGGGGATGTCGCGGGAGAATGTTAGAATAGCGACATTGCATGTCCTCGAAAAGCCTCACGATCTCCCGTTCCAGCGAAAAAAAAGCCGACCCTTTGTCGGGAGACGATTCCCCGGATGGGCGTCCTCAGAAGGTGGGTTTCGTCAGCCTGGGATGCCCCAAGAACCTGGTCGACAGCGAGGTGATGATGGGCCTTCTGGCACGCGCCGGGGCCGAACTCTCATCCCGAGCCGAGGACGCCGACGTGATCGTGGTCAATACCTGTTCGTTCATCGAGAGCGCGCAACAGGAGTCGGTGAATACGATTCTCGAAATGGCGGAGCACAAGTCCTCGGGCCGGGCGAAGAAGCTGATCGTGGCCGGATGCCTGGTCGAGCGGTTTCGGGATGAAATTCGACAACGCATTCCTGAAGTGGATGCCGTGGTGGGGACCGGGGAGTTGCAGAACATCCTGGCGGCGACGGGCGTTCGAGCAACTCCGTCGCATAAGGATTCGCCGTTCGTGGTGCTGCCTTCGCGGGCCGAGGGCAATGCACGGGTGGCGCAGGGACGATTCTCGCGCGGGCAATGGGACGGTGCAATTGCAGATCTGCCCAACTATCTCTATGACGACGAGACCCCGCGCATTCTCGCCACACCGAAATCCACGGCCTACATCAAGATCGCGGAAGGCTGCGACCATCCTTGCACATTTTGTATCATTCCGCAGTTACGNNGCCCAGAGCGGCGTGCGGGAAATAACTCTGATCGGACAGGACACGACCTGCTACGGCGAGGATTTCGGATTGAAGGATGGCTTGGCGCTGCTGCTGGAGAAACTGGCGAAGATCGAAGACTTGCGCTGGATCCGATTCCTCTATGCCTATCCGAACAAGATCACGGGCAAGCTGCTCGGGACAATTGCATCCTCGGAAAAGATCTGTTCTTACATGGATGTGCCGCTGCAGCACGCATCGGCGGCGGTGCTGAAGCGCATGAAGCGCGGAGGCGGAGCGGATGTGTTCCTGCGGTCGATCGCCAAGATGCGGGGCGCGATTCCCGGGCTTACTTTGCGCACGTCGTTTATCGTGGGTTTTCCGGGAGAAACTGAGAAGGAATTTGAAGAGCTGTGCGAGTTCGTCCGTGCAGCTCAGTTTGACTGGATGGGAACTTTCTCCTACTCCGACCAGGAGGGCGCGGAGGCCTATGGATTGGACAAGAAGCTTTCCGTCGGTGAGATCGAGCAGCGACGCAAGCACTTGATGGGGATCCAGCGCCAGATCAGCAAGAAAAAAAAGAAGGCGCTCGTGGGACAGGAGTTCGACCTGCTCTTGGAGGGCACGTCGGAAGAAACCGATCTGCTCATGGAAGGCCGCACTTCGATGCACGCCCCCGAGATTGACGGCAAAGTCTTCGTGAACGACTTTGCGGAAGAGAGGGAGCCCCAGCCGGGCGAGTTTTATCGCTGTCAGATCATGGAGGCACATGACTATGATCTGGTAGCAAGGATTCTGTAGCGGGCTTCTCGCTCTGGAATCTGTGGTTTGATTCAGCAAGTCCTCGGAACATTCCTGGCTATGCCTCGCAAGCGCATTGTGAAGCTTCGCTGTCCGATCTGCAAGAAAGCCGTAAAGAGCGGCGCTCCGGAGTTTCCTTTCTGCAGCGAGCGCTGCCGCACGATTGATCTGGGTAAGTGGGCGAGCGGCGCTTATGTGATTCCATCGCCGGTTACGGATGCGGACGAGCCGATCCGAGAGAGCACTCCTGAGGATCGGGACGGCGCTCCGGACGAAGATCTGTGAAAGAACCTTCCGAGCCCGCAACCCCGGAACCTGGCGCCGTCGCGGGAGCGTTCCGCCGAACTCCACGGTGGGCGACGCTGATCGCTACGTTTTTCGGAATTGGACGGCTGCGGCCTGGACCGGGGAGCTGGGGATCGGCGGCAACCGTATTGTTGTGGGCGGCGCTGGCCCACGCGCTGGCCGCTTCCTGGCGCACCCCCCTCGCCATCGGATTGGCGGCGGTGGTCACGCTCGTCGGAATTCCTGCGGCTACAAGGGTCGCGCGAGGCTGCGGAACAAAAGATCCGCAGTTTGTGGTGATTGATGAGGTAGCGGGTCAACTGGTAGCTCTGGTCGCCGTACCGCTCGCATGGAAATCTTTTCTCGCGGGCTTTATACTTTTTCGTGCCTTCGATATCGTCAAACCGCCGCCGGTGCGACAATTGGAGGCGCTTCCGGAAGGCAGTGGGATTGTGCTGGACGACATCGCCGCCGGTCTTTACGCGCTGGGAACGATGCATCTCTTGTTACACTTTGGTCTTCTAAACTAGTGCGAGTGTTTTCCTCATGGGATTTTCCGACCGCATCCTGGGCAAGAAAAACGTGAATGGCGGACCGCACATCGAGTCCGTATCGCCGCTGCTGGCGTTGGCAGGGGGCGAAGTCCGCATTGCGGGCTCGGGATTGCGACCGCAGCAGTGGCAGCGCCCGCGCGTGCAGTTTGGCGAACTAGAGGGTGGGGTCGTGATCAGTTCGGATGCTTTTCTGGTCGCCCGTGTTCCCGAGGGAGCGACGTCGGGCCCGGTGGTGGTCGCCGCCGATGGCCATGTCAGCAACCCGCACACCGTCAAGGTGGCGGTCCCCATCGCCGAGAATTTGCACCCTGTGACGACTCCGGCGCTCGATGCCCAAGGCAACATCTACGCGACTTTCTCGGGTTCACGCGGCCAAAAGGTTCCGGTCGCGATCTTCAAGATCGATACCAACTACGCCGTGAAGCCGTTCGTCGTCGAGATGATGAACGCCACCGCCATTGCCTTCGATCGGCAGGGGCAGATGTATGTTTCATCGCGCCATGACGGTGCGGTCTACCGCGTGGCGCCAAATGGAAGCATGAGCACGTATGCCGAGGGCATGGGAGTCGCCACCGGGATCGCATTTGATCGAAATCAGAACCTCTATGTGGGCGACCGCAGCGGCACCATCTTCAAGATTGGCCGCGACCAGCAAGTATTTGTGTTCGCTACCCTGGAGCCGAGCGTTTCGGCCTATCACCTGGCCTTCGGTCCGCAGGGCGACTTATTTGTGACTGGGCCTACGACGTCGAGTTTTGACGGCGTACACCGAATTGATCCGCAGGGAACGGTACACACGTTTTTTCGTGGCTTGGGACGCCCGCAGGGCCTGGCTTTTGACGCGGCGGGCAACCTGTATGTGGCGGCATCGCTGTCCGGCAAGCGCGGCATCGTCAAGGTCACGCCCGAGGGCAAAGCCAGCCTGGAAGTTGCAGGCCACGGACTGGTGGGGCTGGCCTTTGCGCCCGGACGAAGCGTTATCTTGGCGACCACGGACGCGGTGCATCATCTTTCGTGGAATATTCAGGGGCTGTCGCTGCTGCCGGAGTAGGCCTCGACCGGCATCGATGGATCCCGCTCGCCGTGGGCTTCAGCACTCAGACTTCAGCGGTTGCGGTTCTTTCCAGGCCAAGNNGGCTCCGAGTTGCTCACGCCCTTCCGCATGGATACGAACTCTCTCTATCTCACCGAGCAGATCAATCTGTTGGGCGTTGACGTGATCTTCAAGGCTGTGGTCGGCGACGATCGCAAGCGCCTGGTTGCAGCCGCGGAACATGCGCTGTTTCGCTCGGAAATCGTGATTTTCAGCGGCGGTCTGGGCCCCACAGAAGACGACCTTACGCGCGAGGCGGTGGCCGAAGCGTTGGGCGTCTCTTTGCGGCGGGATGAAGACATCCTCGCGGGCATCGAGAAACGTTTCGCGGCGCGGGCCTGGAAGATGTCCCCCAACAATGCCAAGCAGGCCGACGTTCTCGAAGGCGCCACGGTGCTTCCCAATGCCAATGGGACCGCGCCGGGACAGTGGCTGAGCGGCAAGTTCGATGGACGCGAACGCATTGTCATCCTGCTGCCCGGACCTCCACACGAGCTGAAGGCCTTGTTTGAGGCGGAATGTCGCGAACGGCTGCGGGCAAAGTTGCCTCGGGCCTTTCTGGCAACCCGCGTATTAAAGGTAGCCATGCTTGGCGAGTCTCACGTAGATGCGCGCGTGGCCCCCATCTACAAGCGATTTAGCGACGTGCAGACCACCATACTGGCGGGAGCGGGAGAAATCCAGTTGCATTTCAAGTCGCGCGCCGAAACCATGGAAGCGGCGCAAGCCCGCGTGGATGAAGCGGCCGACGCGGTCGAGGAAGAACTCGATGATGCGGTGTTCTCGCGGAATGGCGAGTCGCTCGAGCAAATCGTGGGCTATTGGCTGCAGATGCGCAACGCTACGCTGGCAGTGGCGGAGTCCTGCACTGGTGGTTTGCTGGGTGAGCGGATTACCTCGGTAGGCGGCAGTTCGCGCTACTTTGCCGGCGGCGCGATCGTCTACTCGAATGCGGTAAAGACCGAGCTTGCGGGAGTGCCCGCCGACATGATTGAGCGCCATGGGGCAGTGAGCCGCGAAGTGGCAGCGGCACTGGCCGAGGGCATCCGTTATCGTTGCGAGGCAACGCTCGGGATCGGCGTCACGGGGGTAGCCGGACCCACGGGAGGAACTCCGGAGAAGCCCGTGGGATTGGTGTTCCACGCTTTGGCTAGCGATAGTGGGACGGAAGTGATCGAGCGGAACTTCCCCGGCGACCGCCAGCGCATTCGCTGGTTCGCGACCACGCTGGCGCTGGATATGGTGCGAAGAAAGTTGATGTGAAGGAAGCTTTTGGCTCTTAGCTTTCAGGTCTGAGCTTCTAGCCCATCGCTTGGCACTCCCTCGCTCAAGGGTTCAATCTAAGAGCTAACCACATAAGAGCTTCTCATGCGCCTTTTCGTTGCGCTCGATATCGACGACAACCTCCGCAGCCGGATTGCCCGCTTCCTCGATGGCGTGCGCGGATTTGCTCCAGATGCGCGCTGGGCGCGGCCGGAGTCGCTGCACGTCACTTTNNTGGATTCTTTCCCGGCGCGCGGGCGCCGCGAGTGTTCTGGATCGGAATTGAAGCTGGGTCGCAACTGTCTTCTCTGGCGGCAACGGTGGATGAGAACATGGCGTCGCTCGACATCCCGAAAGAGGAGCATGCTTTTAACCCGCATCTCACACTGGCGCGGGGTGGAGGAGGCTCAGGTTCGCCCCGCAAACAAACAGGAGATGGTCCAAGCCGCAATTTTCAGCGGTTGCAGGAAAAACTGGCGGTCCTGCCTGCACCGGAGTTTGGTACCATGACGGTCCGCGAGTTTTTTCTGTATCAGAGTCAGCTCTCGCCGGGTGGCTCAAGGTATACGAAGCTGGCGGGATTTGGTTTGCGTTAGCCCATCGAGCAGGAACCTTTACCTACCTTGTCAACGCTCCCTATCATCGCCGCACTGAGTTACCTGCTGGGTTCGATTCCCTTCGGATATCTGCTNNGCGGCAGTGGAAATATCGGGGCGACGAATGTCTCCCGCAAATCACCGCTGCTCGGAGGATTGACCCTGCTGTTGGACGCGCTGAAAGGGAGCGCGGCGGTAGGGGTGGGATATGTCTTCTCGGACCGAATACCAGGCGGGGTTCTGCCTTATCGAGAGATGTCAATGGCGGCGCTGGTCGCTGTTATCGGTCACATGTTTCCGGTTTGGCTGAAGTTTCGCGGGGGTAAAGGAGTGGCCACGGGATTGGGCTCATTTGTTGTGATCGCTCCGAAGGTGGTGCTGGTCGCCGCGGGTATCTTTATCGCGGTCGTAGTCCTGTTTCGTTATGTATCTCTTGGGTCGATCATCGCAGTGGCATCTTTTCCGCTCCTGGTTTACGAGATGCGCGCCTATGGCAATGTGCCGATGGCCCTGGCATTCATGACCGCCACTTCCCTGCTCATCATCGCCCGGCACAACCAAAACATCCGTCGTTTGCTGAGCGGAAGGGAAAACCGCGTGGGAGCCAAGCGCTAATGAGCGAGATCGCGATCATTGGAGCGGGAGCCTGGGGCACGGCGTTGTCCATTGTTCTGGGGCGCAAACAGACTCACCGGCTTCGCCTCTGGGTCCATGAAAAAGAAGTCTGGGAGACGATCGAGCGGCAAGGCGTGAATGAGAAGTTTCTTCCCGGCCAGCCGATCCCGGCTTGCGTGACGCCCTGCACTGATCTTGCGGAAGCGCTTGAGGGCGCGGCCATCGTGGTGAACGTAATGCCTTCGCAACATTGCCGCGCTCTGTTTGAGCGGATGCGGCCGCACCTGCGGGCGCAAACCATGATCGTCAGTGCAACCAAGGGACTGGAAGAAAATTCCCTGCTGCGCATGACCGAGGTGATCACACAGGTTTGCCAGGCCGATGACACACCTGAGCCACGCCTCGGCGCGCTCAGCGGCCCCTCGTTCGCGCTGGAAGCGGCGCGAGGAGATCCAACGGCGATCACCATCGCGTCAGCGGATCAGGAACTCGCCCGCGCAGTCCAGCGAGAGTTCAGTCATGCCAGCTTTCGCGTTTACACCACGGACGACCCGATCGGCGTGGAGCTGGGCGGCGCGCTGAAAAATACGGTGGCGATCGCCGCCGGGGTTAGCGCGGGTCTCGGCTTGGGCCACAATTCCGTGGCCGCCCTCATCACACGTGGTCTGGCGGAGATGACGCGGCTGGTCGTGGCCTGTGGCGGAAAAGCCGAAACCATGGCGGGCCTGGCGGGCCTGGGCGACCTGGTGCTGACTTGTACGGGTGGCCTCTCCCGCAATCGCAGCGTGGGCGTCGAACTGGGCCGCGGACGAAAGTTGGCGGAGATTCTTGCCGGGATGCATGGCATGGTCGCCGAAGGAATCTTTACGACCACGGCGGCGGTGGGGCTGGCGCGGGCTCGCGGTGTCGAGATGCCCATCACCGAGCAGATGCACGCGATTCTGCAACGGGGTAAAGCGCCGCGCGAAGCAATTTATGAACTGATGACCCGCAGCAGCAAAAGCGAAACGCTCAGGCGGTAAGGCGGCAACCGACCCCCGCCCTCCAGGAAGTTTCATGGCCAAATCCGCGCCAGACGGCCGTTTTGACTGGTACTTTGGTAATGGCAAAGCTCACGGTTTTCCCCTCTGAGCACTCCTTGCCACACTAGAATTCTATAGATACCTGTGAAATCCGCCGCCACTTCGATCGACGGCGCCTCCGAACTGAGCCAGGGGGGCAACTTGTCTGCCACAGCAACCAATCCGGCGCGCGTGCCCATTTTATATGTAATTCTCAGCGTGCTCCTGGTGATCAGCATCGTCCCCATGTACTTCTACTCGGCGCGAGTGGAGGCGATTAACCGGGACCGCCTGAAGACCAATGAGATGCTGTTGCAGAATACGGTCACGCGGTCGCTGGCCGACGATCTGTCGCAGCACGAGCGCTCTCTGCGAATGATGCTGGGCAACCTTTCGTCGGCGATTCAGGTGGCGAGCGGGGGTGACATCGGCGGCAAGAACATTCAGGCGCCCGAGTTGCGCGCGCTGCTCGAAAACTTTGTTTCTTCCTCCGATGAACTGGCTTACGCCACTCTGCTCAACTCCGAGGCGAAGGGAGTCTCTGCCGGGCGCATCGAACCGGACGCTTTTCTGCAGCGAGAGTTGCAACATGCCTTCGATGCCGCCCGCGATGGCCGTGCATACAATGGGCATGCGCTGCAGGTGGGAGACGGCAAGTCAGCGCGCACGGTCGTATTGGTGAGCAGTCCGGTCAGCTACGGCGGGCGGTTTCTGGGCATGGTGGGCGCGGTCGTGGATTTGCAATTCCTGATTCGCCGCCTGCACGAAGTCAGCGGCGGCGGTCTGATTCCTTATGTGGTGGACGCTCAGGGCCGGTTAGTGGCTGCTGGCACAGCGCAATATGTGACCGGCCAGGACATGAAGAACCTGGAGATCGTGCGCAATTTTGTGGATGGCAACAAGGCACAGGTGGATGCCACCGAAGACTTCGCCGTCCAGGAGGGCAAGAACAGCGTTGAGATGCTCGGCACCTACAGCCCGGTCACCATACTCGATTGGGCTGTTGTGGTGCAGAAGCCGCAGCTCGAGGCTTATCGCGGAGTCTACGAGATGCAGCGCACGGCGCGGCTGCTGGCGCTGCTGGCCGTGCTGTTGAGCATTGGCATAAGCATTTTCGCGGCCCGCATCATTACCAATCCTCTGCAGATCCTCACCCAGTCCAGCCGCGCCCTGGCGCGGGGCGACTTTTCCCAGCGGGTTCATTTGCGGAGCCGCACCGAAATTGGTGAACTGGCCGAGACCTTTAACACGATGTCGCAGGAACTCGAACAGTTCGTCGAAGATCTGAAGCGGGCCGCGGAAGAAAACCACGCTTTGTTTCTCGGCTCAATCCAGATGCTAGCGGGCGCGGTTGACGAGAAGGATCCNNTGAAATTGCCTCCTACTTTCATGGAAACGCTGCAGATTTCCGCGCAGCTCCACGATGTGGGCAAGATCGGCATCGAAGACCGCATCCTCAAGAAACCGGGCGCGCTGAATGCGGAAGAATTTGAGGCCATGAAGACCCATACCACAAAGGGCGCCAATATCCTGCGCCCCGTAACCCAACTGGCGGAAATGCTCCCCGGCATTGAACTTCATCACGAAGCTCTCGATGGCCGCGGTTACCCGTACGGCCTCCAGGGAGATCAGATTCCGTTGCTGGCGCGCGTGATCGCGGTGGCCGATACTTTCGATGCCTTGACCACCAATCGTCCCTATCAACATGCCCACACTCCGGAAGAAGCGCTTGCAATTATCCAGACTCTGGTCGGCAAGCGGCTTGATCCCGAGGCGGTGGCAGCGCTGATGGCGGTGTACGCGCGGGGCGAGATTCGCATCCAGCGCAGCATCGCGATCAAGAGGCCGGTGGCCGCGGATGCGGTCCCTAACGCCCAGCCGGCTGCTCCGGCGTCGACCGCTACGGAAACTGCCAATCTCGAAAGAATGCGCGTTTAGCCATCTTTCTCGCTCATCCTCTGCCCACCCACTCCGGTCGAACTGCGCCTGACCGCTATAATCAAGTGGGATCCCTCATGATTCAAACTCTGTTCGGCAGTACCGAAGAAAAGAAAACTGGCCTGTTCGAGCGCATGAAGCAGGCGGTCACGCGCACACGGGAAAATCTCGCCGAGCGCATCGAAGAGGTCGTTGCCTTCGGCAAGGAGATCGACCGCAACACGCTCGACGATCTTGAGGCCACGCTCATCGGGGCCGACCTCGGAACCACGACCACCCAGGAAGTGCTGGGCAAGCTCCGCGACAAGGCCGACCGCAAACAGATCAAGGATGTGCAAGAGTTAAAACGGCTTCTGAAGGAAGAGCTGCTGGCGATTCTGAATGCGGCCAATACCCGGCCAGTCCAAAGCGTAGAAGGCACACCGGAAGTAATTCTGGTCGTNNCTGTTGTGCGCGGCGGATACCTTCCGCGCGGCGGCCATTGATCAACTGGAAATCTGGGGCGAGCGAACGGGCACGGAAGTGATTAAAACCAAGCCCGGCGGCGATCCCGCGGCCGTATTGTTCGACGCGCTGCAAGCCGCCGCAGCGCGCAAAATCGATTACGTGATCGTCGACACTGCGGGGCGCCTGCACACCAAGACCAGCCTCATGTCGGAGCTGGAGAAAATGCGGCGGACGGCAGACCGCATTATTCCCGGAGCGCCGCACGAGACGCTGCTGGTGATGGACGCAACCACGGGTCAAAACGGCTTGCAGCAGGCGCGCCTGTTCACGCAGTCGGCGGGCGTCACCGGCATCGTGCTCACGAAACTCGACGGCACCGCGAAGGGCGGCGTGGTGGTCGCCATCTCGCGCGAGTTGAGGCTGCCCGTGCGATTTGTAGGTGTGGGCGAGAAAGTGGGCGATCTCTTGCCATTCGACCCGAAAGAGTTTGTGGATTCGCTGTTCGAATAAAGGCTATCTTTCAGCACCAGACACAGAGGCTGGGGGAGAACTTTGACATGCTAGCTTTTCTCGGAGTTCTGACAGTCATTGCGGCGCTTGGCCTGGTTTGGTGGTTATGGCGCAGGCTTCTTCGCCCGAGAGCATCGGCTGATCCTGCTGAGAATCCATTTTCGTTGGTTCCGGCGCCCTGCGGAATGGGGCCTAAGGGAAGATCCGGTGCGGTCGCACTCGAAGAACCAGAGGAGGACAATCCAGCGGACGCCTT
>PMHI01000350.1 GCA_003156615.1 Acidobacteriaceae bacterium
AAGCTTTTGAGCAGGCATGGAATGGCTTCAACCTGCAAGAAACGAAACAATAATAACGCGCCGTTTTACGCTCCAAGCGAACAGGAAGGGTCGAGACGAAACAATGATGAATCGTCCCAACCCACGCATCCTATCCGAATAAATGGACACAACACGTAAGACCAAACTTTAAAACGGTATATCTTCATCCGTGATGGGGCCGGCGCTGGCTCCCGCGTGCTCGGGTTCGGGCGTGCGCTGGTCGAAGTTGTTGCCGCCACCGGCGGACGCGCCTGCGCCACGCGAGTTGCCGCTGAAGTCTCCACCGCCGCCGGCTTCGCCGCGGCCGCCAAGCAGGACGAGGTCATTGACGACGATTTCGGTCATGTATTTCTTTTGGCCGCTGGTCTTGTCGTCCCAAGAGTGCGTGCGCAGACTGCCCTCGATATAGACTTTGTTGCCTTTCTTCAGATACTCGCCGGCAATCTCGGCGGTGCGCGCCCAAGCGGTAATGTTGTGCCACTCGGTGCGATCCTGCCAGTTGCCGTCCTTGTCTTTGAAGCGCTCGTTGGTGGCNNGGGCTGCCGACGGCGCGGTAGATCATATTCTCTTTGGAAATCCGCTCTGGGTTCGACAGGGGCTGAACGCCCGACCCATTCGAGTCGACTTACGCGGCGCGGAAGCGCCGTTCTTCCCCGTGTGGTACCGCGCTTCGGCCGTAACAGCGTGCATTTTCGATTAGAGGAGAACCACGGTATAATCACGCTATGCCTCCTGCACCCGGCGCCACCAAAGCCGTCGGCATGGTCCCCGATGAGATGAAGGCCGAACCGAAGTCCAAGGGCCTCACCACGCCGCGCAAGAAAAAGCCGAAAGAGTTGGCTGTGATCACCGAGTGCTGCACGGGATGCGCGGGCTCGCCGGCTTGCGTGGAATACTGTCCCGTGGAAGACTGCATGTTCTGGGTCCCGGACGAAGACAGCACGCCCTTCGGGCGCATCGCGGTTGATCCCATTCTCTGCATCGGCTGCAAGAAGTGCCTCAGCAAAGGGCCCGACGGCTGCTTTCTTGACGGCTGTCCCTGGGACGCCATCGCCATGGTGGATACCGCCGAAGTGGAAAAAGAAGTTGGGGCGATGGCGATTTGAAAGGCGGCTATTAGCCGTTAGCTCGTAGCCGGGAGGGTTACAGTGACTCCTCCTTCCGGCCTTTTCGCAGCTTCGGCTGCTTTGCTGTTGGCATTAAGTTTCTTATCCCACCTTTCTGCGAGCCAACCAGGCATTTCAATACACCTCCACAAGGTCAGCGATGAGTTTTCGGCGAGCACACTGCACGTGGTGACGACATCGTTTCTGTGTGTTTTGCTGCCGTCTACTTTCTCGAGCCCCTGTCGATGAAAGCGAAGACTGCAACGTGGCACTACTGGAGGATGCCTGGCGGGATCGCTGTCTTTTGGGTTTGTTTCTACCTATGCGCCGTCTACTTCTCCCGCGGCTCGAAACCTACGACTGTTCTGACAGAGGTTTTGCTCGCACGAGCCGTCTTAGTTCTGCTCGCACAGATGATTTTCGTCGTCAATTTGACGTTGGCGACAGTCGGGCTTAGACCATTCAGCTAGGTCACGATCACCCTCAGCGTTTGCTTTGCTGCTCACTGTCTTCGCCGGAGTGTTCAGGGCTTCCACCGGGCTCCGGGAAGTCTGAGTCGGCGCCCTTGATGCGAGGATCCTGGTCGCGGTGGCCGAGTTGTCCGGCGAGGCCGGCATTGGCGTCGTGGTCGCGCTTTTCGCCTTCAGTGGCGCCCTTGGCGCGGTCGGGATCGTTGTCGGAAATCTTAGTCATGGTGGACCTCCCGGCGGAAAGCACACAACTCATTGCCCTGGGTGGGCCGTCGCTGAAACTCCTAGCTTGCGCAGGCGTTCGCGGGCCTGCAGGGCTTCGTTCGATCTGGGATAGCGCTGGATCACGTGGCGGAGTTCCGTCACGCCGTCATCCTGCTTGCCGAGTTCGATCAACGAAAAACCTTTTTTCAACTGAGCGGAAGCGGCTTTGTTTCCGGTGGGAAAACTCTGCAGGACCTGGTCGTAGCTCTGCGCCGCCTGCTGGTAGTTTCCCTGACGGAATTGAATTTCGCCGAGATAGAAGTAGCAGTTCCCGGCGAGATCGGTATTGGGATAGAACTTGATGTAGTCGGAAAACTCCTGAGTGGCGAGATCGTTCTTGTCGCCGTTGTAATCGCGTATAGCGTTGTTGTAGAGGACATCCGGCGGCGGAGCCTGCGCCTGGGCCTGCTGTTGCGCCTGCGACTGAGCCTGCTGCGCCGCCAGGCTTTGCTGGGACGACTGCATGTCCTCGAGTTGTTTGCTGACTTTGGCGAGGCGAGCCTTGAGTTCGTCGAGCGTGTCGTTGAGCGATTGGATCTGACCGGCGAGCTGGTCGACGTGCGAGGAGGAGTCTCCCTGCTGTTTTTGCAGGGTGGCTTGCAGGCCGGTGATGGCGGCGGTCACTTTGTTGATCGCATCGGTATCCTGCTCGACCAGGTTTTTCATGACGCCCATGCGCTCGTCGAAGCTGCGCTGCATGGCGGTCATCTGCTCCTGGAGTTGCTGGACTTGAGTTTGCAGTTGGACCATCTCTTTGCTGGCGCCCGAAGCCGGGGTGACGGCCAGCCAAAGCGTGGACAGCAGGGCGAGAACGGCGGAGAAGCGTCGTAAGTTCATAGGCTTAAGGTTCCTGAAACCTATTTTAGACGGATTGAGGGGGCTGTGGGTTGGGAAGATTTGTGGCCGGGTCTTTCACCCGGCCACATCGAAGCTCCCGCATGCNNGTGGTTAAGGCACTCTTTACCGCACTGGCGCGTTGGTCGCCCAGGGCCAGATTGTACTCGGTTGAGCCGCGGGAGTCGCAGTGCCCTTCAACCGTAAAGTTGATGTTGGGATGCTGATTGAGGAAGAGCATATCGGCCTGGATGGAAGCCTGCTGATCGGAGCGAATGTCGTACCGATCGTAGTCGAAGTAGACGTCCTTGACGTTGTGGCCGAAGAGGTCTTCTTCCGTGGACGAAGACGGCGGGGCAGCTTCAGCGGGCGGCGGCGTGACGGTGAGGCGCGTGCTGGCCTCCTGGTTTCCGCCAGAGCCTTTGGCAACGAGGTGATAGGTGATGGAATCGGTGGGAGTGACCTGTTGCGTCCCGCTGGGCTGAACGGCGCCGATGCCATCGATGGAGACATCGGTGGCATTTGAAGTCTGCCAAGTTAGGGTGGCGGATTGCCCCTGCGCAATGGTGTCCGGGCTGACGGAGATAGAAGCTGTGGGCGCTGCCGAAGGCGGTGGCGGCGGTGGTGGTGGCGGGGCTGCTTTCTTATGGCATGCGCCAAGCATGAGAATACCGGCCAGAGCGATGACGGTTGCGAGCGCCTTCCAAGTCTGATGTTTCATGTTCTTCCTCTCCACGTTTGTCCCTCCTGCAAACCAAAAAATCGTCTTCGAGTTCAGACGAAGTGTCCTTATTTCCAACTCCAGTTTGGTTGCGTGTTACGTCCAGTAAAAGTCAACTGATGCAGCTTGGTGCCATCGGCGAGCATCATCCAGATTTCCTCTTTGCCCGAGCGGCTGGACTGAAAAACGATGTGGCGGCCGTCCGGCGCCCACGAGGGATAATCGTTGCGTCCTCCATCGTGCGTAAGCTGAACCCATTGTTTGCTGGCGATGTCCATCAAGTAGATGTCGGAAGAGCCGGGCTCACCGGGGCCATACTTTCGAATCCAGGCCAGAGTGAGAAACTGGCCATTGGGCGACCAACTGGGCGAGACGGCGTAGCCTTGGTCCGTCATGCGCTGCTGGTTGGTGCCGTCGGCCTCGATGGTATAGACCTGGGGCAATCCAGTGTCGCCGCTTACGAAAGCGATCTGAGCGCCGGTCTTGCGATTCCAAACGGGACCAACGTCCGGACCTTTGTTGGACGTTATACGGTGAAGGTTGGCACCGGAAACATCGCAGAGATAAATCTGGGAATTGCCGCCGCGAGAGGACGAGAGCGCGAGGCGGGCGCCGTCGGGGGACCAGGCGGGCGAGAGATTGGTGCCGCCGAAACGGGGGAAGCTGACCAGACGGTTGAGATCGAGAGAGAACATGAGAATGTCCCAGCCGGCCTTGGTCAAAGAACTGAAGGCGAGACGAGAACCGTCGGGCGAGACGCGCGGAGAAAGAGAGACGGATCCTTGGTGAGTCAGTTGCCGTTGATTGGAGCCGTCGTAGTCCATCACCCAGATTTCCTTGTTGCCGGAGCGATCACTGACGAAATAGATCTTGCTCTCGGTGATGCCGGGAATGCCGCCCCCCAGGCGGAAGATGATTTCGTCGGCAAATTTGTGGGCGACGAGGCGGGCCGCGTCGCTCGTGGCAACGTCGGTGTACTGCTTGCCGAGAACCTCAGGCGAGGCCGTGTTCTTTACGTCGTAGAGCCAGCCTTGGACGGTAAGTTTGCCAGCGGCAACGCCGAGGTTGCCGAAGGCCAGCATGGCCGCGTTCGGCGGAGGCGAGTTCCAGACTCCGAAGGTGACCTCGGGCGGTTGACCGGGCACCTGCAAGGGATAGAAGCTCTTGGAGACGAGTTCCACCACGCCGGAATTGTCCAGGTCGTTCCACAACGTATCGTTGAACGCCTTGAGCAGGGCATCGTTTTGGGGGTCGCTGTTGGAAGGTTTGAAGTCCGGAACGGCGAGGTGGACTTTTTCGATGCCGAGGCCGGAACCGGTGCGAACCCAATCCTGGGCGAAGGACGTGGACGGGAAAAGCGAACCAAGCAGAATCAGCAGGCTCAAGGCGCTGAGAAACCGTGCGCCGATTGTGGAGTGCGGAACTGGCCTATGCGTCTCGTTCATCCGTCTGGAGCCGTTGCGCAAGTCCGGGCAAAAGGATAGGGTATACAACAATATCGTCCTCCGATATGTTTTCCTTGGCAAGTTACGGTCCATCGTTACTATCCATCATAGTCACACATCTGCAACCTCAGGAGTAATCAGCTGGATGCCGTTGGGTTTCTCGATTCTCTGGATCGGACTCTCCGGGCATGAGTTATGGATGCCATCACCGGGCGATAAGGTCACAAGTTTATTTCTTGCTGTAGTCAAACCAATACTCCACTGAGATTTTGCTCCCGCTGTAGTCCGAGGGCAGCGGGCCGAAGGTGTCAATGCGCTGCAGGGCCCGGGTCGCGGATATATCGAGCGACGGCACGCCGCTGGATTGCTCTACCTGTACGTTATAGGGATGGCCATCGCGGGCGACATCGAAAACTATGTATACGCGTTGTGCGCTCGTGATCCGGGGATCGACTTCGTACTTCAGCCAGTTCTCGGAAACTTTTTTTTGGATGACCTGCACGTACCAGCCGTACCTTGTGCCAAAATCGCCCCCGCCGCCGGTGATCCCGAAACCGCCTTTGGCGCCGCCGGCGTCGAAGGTGCCATAAGGGCCGCTGACCGGTCCGCCTTCGCCGAAGGCGACCCGGTTGGTCTCTTCCTCGGGTGCAGGCTGCGGTTTTGCTTCGGTCGGGGTGGGGGGCTTCTTCGGTTTGATCTTTGAATTCTTGCCCTGAATCTCGATGGCGTCGGGTTCCTTCTCTTCAATTTTGGGTTCAGACTTGGTCAGGCCCTTGGATTCGTTGGCCAGAACGTTCTGGGTTGGAGCGGCCGTGCTGGGCAAGGGAACCGAACTGACTAATGTGACACCGATCGCCGAACCGCCTCCGCCGGCGCCCCAGCTTTCCCCTCGGTTTCCAGTAAAGACGACCGAGTAGAGCAGGACGAGGGCAGTGAGCGTGATGTGGAAGCCCAGGGACCAGGCGAGGGCGCGTCCCCAGTTATTGTGCTCGAAGAATATCTCAGCGTGTTGCGCCATTTTGTTCCAAAGGCTGAGTGACGATGCTGACGTTGGTGATGCCCGATTGCTTTACCGCATCCATGACGGTGGCGAAGGCACCGAAGGGCACGTTCGCATCGGCGCGGAGAAAGATGAACTGGTTGCGGGGATCGCGGATCTTCTGCCGGAGCTGGGCGGCAATCTGGTTGATGTTGATGGCATCGTTGCCGAGAAAGACGCGCTGATCCTTATTGATAGTGATAACCACCCGTTCCTCAGTAATTTCCTTGACGGTGCGGGTTTTTGGCACGTTTACTTCAATGCCCGACTGGAGGATTGGCGCAGTGACCATGAAGATGATGAGCAGGACGAGGACGACGTCGACAAGGGGAGTGATGTTGATATCGGCGAGTGCGGTTTGGGTGCGGCCCTGGGACGAAGTGAACGCCATCAACGCCTCATTTCGGCCGCAGGCTGCGGCTGCATGCTCTCGATAGCGTTAAGCACTTCGAGCGTGAAATCGTCGCTGCGGGCTGCAAACTCGCGAATGGAGCTGCCGACGAGGTTATAGGCGATGACGGCCGGGATGGCGGTGGCAAGTCCGGCCGCGGTGGTGATGAGAGCTTCCGAAATGCCCGGTGCGACGGCACGCAGAGTGGCGCCGCCCGCGGTCCCGAGACCATGGAAGGCGTCAATGATTCCCCAGACCGTTCCGAACAGGCCGATGAAAGGGGTGACGGCGGCAGTGATGGCGAGCCAGGGGACATTGCGCTCAAGCCGCGTGATTTCTTCCGAGGCTCCGATCTGCATGCCGCGCTGCACCGCGGTGAGGCTGCGAAGCGCGGCGGCGGGTGCGGCTAGTTGGTGCTTGTATTCCTGGAATCCACCCTCGAAGACACCGACCAGCGGGCTGGGACGGAACTGATCGGCGACACTCGCGATGTCCTGCAGGCGTTGCGCTTTGCGGAAAGCGCGCAGGAATCGTCCGCTCTGCGTGCGGGCGCGGCGCAACAAGCTCCATTTGGTAAGGATGATTGCCCACGAGATTAGGCTGAAGACCAGCAAGGTGAGAAGAACGAACTTGGCGACAGGACCGGTACTGGAAAGAAGATCGAGAATTTCGCCGCTGATGAAGAGTGCAGAGTATGGAAGCAGATGCATTGTGATTTGGAGAATACCTTGAGGCGATTATAGATGATTAAGGCACGGCCGCTCGGGAGTGGTATCGCAAGAATAACCTTCTGATCCGAACCGGGATCGCCTTTCGATCCATAAAGAGCTGATTTTAGTGATATACCCCAGATCCGAGATTGACATCCAAGAAGAGCCCGATCGCTTGTTTCAAACTTTTCACGGGAGGAGAAATCATGGCACGTTACGGAATGCTGCGAGATTACCGCTTCCCAGATGTCGCTGAGGACGTCCGGGGTTCCAAGTTGTATGGTCTGAAGGACGAGAAACTGGGCAAGATCGACGACGTAATTTTCGACTATTTCACGGGATTGATCCGCTATGTTGTAGTCGACACGGGCGGGTGGCTAACGACCAGGAAATTCATTGTTCCAGCCGATCGGCTCCGGGCGTCGACCGAGCACAAAGACGACTTCGCTGTCGATTTAACCAAGGCGCAGGTTGAGGCCTTCCCACCCTATAGCGAGTCCGACCTCGAATCCGAGCAGCAGTGGGCGGATTATGAAGGCCGCTACCGCTCGAAGTGGGAGGCCGACCCGGTGATGCACCGGACGGGGACGGACCGGAACATAACTCCGACGACGCAGCAGATGCCGGAGCAGGCGGCTGCTTCGGCGACAGTAAGCGCAGACAGAGATACTGGGGCATTCACCGAAGGCGGGTTTGCAGCCAGCACCGACTCGGTCGTGATCAGTCAGAGTGCGGTGGGCATCGGACCGCGGTGGGACACATTCCAGGACCGGTTGCGCGAACGGCGCAAGCAGGCAATTGATACCGGATCCACGGAAGAAAGCGCCGACAGGTACCGCAAGGCGGGTTAGCCCGCGCGATGGTTGCTAAGCCACGGTTCCCGCCGTGGCTTTTTTGTTTCGAGGCGCACAGGGCGCTCCCGATTCTCGAGAGAGACAGCCGATAAAGCCTTCCCGGCACAACGGGCAGCCGACAACGGACTGCCGACGGCTGCCTTTCATGCTATGCTGCGCAAAACTGCGACATCGTCAAGCGAGGACGGCCTGTGCTGGTTCAATTGCGTCTGGAGAACTACGCGGTCATTGACAATGCGGCGGTGGAGTTCGCCTCCGGGCTGAACCTGCTGACCGGAGAAACGGGCGCGGGGAAATCCATACTGATCGATGCGCTGGCGCTGCTGCTGGGCGAAAAGGCTTCGATTGACGTGATTCGCACAGGAGGGGAACGCGCCGTGGTGGCGGCGGTTTTCGAGTGCGAAGGCGAGAACGTGCTGAAGCATAACGGGCTGGACGAATCGGAAGACGGCTCGCTGATTCTGCGTCGTGAGATTGCGGCTGGAGGCAAAGGCCGGGTCTTCGTGAACAATCAGCCGGCAACCGTCGCGGTGCTGCGGCAGCTCGCGCCGCAGTTGGCGACCATCCATGCGCAGAACGAATCGATTCTATCCTTCGATGGTCCGGCGCGGCTGGGACTGCTGGATGGATTTGCGGGAAGCCAAATCGAGCCGGTATCGGCCGCCTATGAGGCCTGGAAGGGAATTCGCACTCGCATCGAAGAACTGGAACGCGGCGAACAGGACCGGTTGCGGCTGGTGGACCTTTGGGTGTTTCAGAAGCGCGAGATCGAAGAAGCCAAGCTGCAGGCCGGCGAAGACGACCGATTGGAAACGGAGAAGCGCGTACTCGCGAATGCGGAGAGGATTTATAACGCTGCGATGCAGGCGTTCGATCTGCTGTACGAGGGCAATGGCTCCACATCTTCGTCGATGCGGGCCGCGCAAAAGCAGATAGAAGAGCTGGCGCGGTTTGAGCCCAAGTTTCACGAGGCTCTGGCTGCGCTCGAGACGGCACGGATCAGCGTGGAGGATGTGGGAGCGACGGTGCGCGATTACGCGGGCGGAATCCATGCCTCGCCCGAACACCTGGCGGAGGTGGAAGACCGCCTGGCGTCGCTCGACCGGCTGAAGCGGAAGTACGGTCCGGCGCTAGACGATGTGATCGCGTTCGGAGCGGACGTGGCACGCAAGCTTTCGGAAGTCGAGAATAAGGACGAAATGTTGCGCGAGTGGCGGGCCGAGCTGGCGAAGGCTGGGACGGAATATTTNNGCGATGAAGTCGGCATTCCGTATCGAGATGACGAGTGGAGAGCAAGAAGGGAACTGGACGGCGACGGGAATCGACCAGGTGGTTTACATGATTGCGACGAATCCGGGCGAGCCGATGCGCCAGTTGGAACATGTAGCGTC
>PMHI01000121.1 GCA_003156615.1 Acidobacteriaceae bacterium
GTCGAGGGGTCGTTTCCGTTGAAACTCCGGACGTGCCACAACTCCCTTATCGCATAGTCGATGGCGCGAAGGAGTTCCATCTCATCGCCGAACCGGTAAAGCAGGAGCTGATTTCCGGTAAGGTCGTAAATCTCTGGGGGTACAACGGCAGCGCTCCCGGTCCGACGATTCAAGTGATCGAGGGGGATCGGGTCAGGATCATCGTGGACAACCATCTTCCAGAACCCACGTCGATGCACTGGCATGGATTTGAGATTCCGGTAGAAGTGGATGGGGCGCCGGGAAGCAGCCAAGATCCGATTCCGCCAGGCGGCCGTTTCGTGTATGAGTTTGCCCTTCACCAGTCGGGAACGTTCTTTTACCACTCGCACATGGCGATGCAGGAAATGATGGGGATGATCGGGGCCTTCATCATGCATCCTAAAGAAAACTACTTACCTCACGTAGACAGAGACTACGCGATCATCCTTCAAGAGTTCGCAATCCTTCCCAATAATCCCGTTCCCAATTCCATGAATATGGAGTTCAACTGGCTAACTCTCAATGGCAAGTCGGGTCCAGCGACTACTCCCCTGATCGTTCGCCTGAACGATCGCGTCAGGTTGCGCTTCATCAACCTGGGCATGGATCATCATCCGATTCACCTCCATGGGCACACATTCGTCGTCACCGGCACGGAGGCAGGCCGACAACCCCAATCGACTTGGGGGCCGGGAAATACGGTGTTAGTGGGAGTCGCGCAATCTCGGGATGTCGAATTCGTAGCCAACAATCCCGGCGACTGGATGATCCACTGCCACCTGCCACACCACATGATGAACCAGATGTCGTCAGTGGTTGGTCCGATGACCCGACGCGGGGGCGGAATGCCTGCGGGGTTGGGCATGGAAGAAGGGATGGGAATTCTGCGGGAGGGACATGCCACCTCCGAGGACAAGGGTCCGAGTTTGGGTCGTGGTATGGGAGTTGCGTCCACTCGCGACCAGACCACTGGAAATGGACCACAGGCGACCCAGCAGGCCGGACAGTCGATGAGCAATATGCCCGGAGTGGAGCATAGCGCCATGCCCGGCATGCAAATGACGGCGCCGGAAGTGACAAAAAATGCCAAATCAGTTCCGGGGTTCCCGCAGGATGCCTTCATGGAAGGGCCTGCGATGGCGATGGACAAGATGGTGGAAAAGCCGGAGAACTACGGACTTCGTGCGGGTTGGAGCGGATTCATGCAGGGGATGATGACTTTCCTGCGAGTGCTCACGCCTGAGATGTACGACAAGGTGATGGCTTTGCGGGAACAGCAGAAGAACAAACCGGAGCCCATGCCAGAAATGGAGCACCATTCCCAGGAGTAGCTGGATGAAATTCGTTCGAAAGGAGCGCCCAATGCAATCACTACATCTTCCGGCAGGGCTCACCGTGAGGGCCGGCATTTTGTTAATGGTCATCGTGGTATCGCCACTTGCATCAGGTCAGGATCAGCCGGTGTCGACTGGTTCGACACCGGCAGTCGCAACGTCGGCGCCGGATCAAGTTGGATCGCAATCCGGCTTGACGCTGGCTGAGTTGGAACAAATGGCTCTTAGTGGTAATCCAACTTTGGCCCAGGCCGCTGCTGAAGTCCGCGCTGCGACTGCTCGAAAGCTGCAAAGTGGACTCTATCCCAATCCTACTTTTGGCTATGAGGGGGACCAGATACGAGGTGGAATCCAAGGCGGAGGCGAACAAGGGTTCTTCGTCAGTCAGGACATCGTTCTTGGGGGTAAGCTCGGGCTAAACCGCAGCATTCTCGAACAGGGAAAAAGGCAGGCCCTAGTCGAAGCCGAGGAGCAGCGCCAGCGCGTCATCAACAACCTACGAATGCTTTATTACGAAGCGCTAGCCGCGCAAGAGTTGGTCGACCTTCGTCACAAACTCAGCCAACTTGCTCAAGATGCCGTCGAAACCTCACATCAGCTTGGCAACGTGGGCCAGGCAGATCAACCGGACATCCTGCAGGCGGAGGTCGAAGGGGAACAGGAGGAGTTAGCTGCTGCGGCAGCTGAGCAGAAACAGAACCGCGTCTGGCGAGAGTTAGCGGCAATGATCGGGAAGCCGGAGATTGCGCCCGTACACCTCGCCGGCAATCTCGAGGACGTGCCTGAAGGGAATCCTGACGAGTGGTTGCGGGCGATGGTCGAGGACAGTCCGGCAGTGAAGATCGCGCAATTGGAAGTGCTGAAAGCGGAGGCATCGGTTGCGCGTGCGAAGCGCGAACCGATACCCAACCTGCAACTTCGCGGTGGCCTCCAAAAGAATCTGGAGTTGGAGGCGATGACAAACCACGCCATCGGCGTGCAAGGTTTTGCCGAAGTGGGTGTTGAAATTCCTATATTCAATCGAAATCAGGGAAATGTTGGGGCCGCAAAAGCCGACTTCGAGCGATCGCAACAGGAAGTTCAGCGGGTTCGGCTGGTCCTGCAGGAACGTGCGGCCGCTCTTCTCCAAAACTATGCGACTTCGCGTTTAACGGTAGAAAGGTACCGTGACCGTATGATTCCGCGTGCGAGGAAAGCATACGAACTGTACTTGAAGAGCTACAGCGGGATGGCGGCTGCCTATGCTCAGGTGCTAATCGCCCAGCGGACCCTGTTCCAGCTTCAGGCGAATTACATCACTGCCCTAGAGAACCTTTGGGTGAATTTGGTCGCCTTGCAGGGTTTCCTTCTGAGTGATGGCCTGGAGTCGCCGGGCCATGCCGGCGAAATGGATCGGCCAGTGGGTAAATTCAACGCGCCATCGTCGACCTCAGCCATCCAGCTTGAGTGAGGAGAGATATGAGAAAAGGCACAGCTATCTTCCTTCTTGTGCTTGCGGCTACTGTGATGACGATTGCGGGGGTTGTGTCCGTGATGCGTCGAGGATTCAGCGCCCGTGAACAGCCGTCGGCGCTTGAGAACTACCTAGCGACATCGGTGCACGCCCTTGCCGTGCCTACACGCGCCAGGAACGAGAGGAATCCGTTCCTGCCATCACCTGATGCGCTGGCCGAAGCCAGGGCTCATTTCGCCGACCATTGCGCCATCTGCCACGCAAACGATGGTAGCGGCAAAACAGAAATTGGTCAGAACCTATACCCGAAAGCCCCAGATATGCGCCTGCCTAGAACACAGAAACTGACCGATGGAGAGCTTTACTATACCATCCACAACGGGATTCGACTGACCGGTATGCCAGCATGGGGTGCGGAAGAGAAAGACGATGACAGTTGGAAACTGGTCCTGTTCATAAGGCACCTCCCCGAGCTGACACCTAGGGAGGAACGCGAGATGGAGTCGCTCAATCCGAAGGGTCCGGCAGAGAACCAGGAGGAACAAGAGGAAGAGCAATTCTTGAATGGCGAACCCAGGAATCCAACACCAAAACAATCCAAACATTCACGTCCCTCGGAGGAGAAATGATGAATCGGACCCTAGCAGTATTCGTTTTCCAGTTAGTCCTCTCGTCAATCGTCTTTGCCCACGGAAACCAGACGCATGTGATGGGCACAGTGACCAACATTTCCGAAAGCTCCGTTTCTGTCGAAACCACATCAAAGAAGACGGTTACGGTGAATATCGGCGCTGCAACGAAATTCGTAAAGAGCGGGTTGCCTGTGACCTTAAAGGATCTTAAGGTCGGCGATAGAGTCGTAATCCATGCAACCGGACCAGAGGACAAGTTGGTTGCCTCCGAAGTACGCTTCGGAAGTGTGCCAAAGGAGGGAATGTCAGGCATGGACCACACACATCCGTAACGCAGCCGTGCCTTTAAGGTCACTGACCGACGGAGAGATTCATGAACCCTGAAGCGTTGCGAGACCGCTCCTCTTGTGCGCACTTGTTGATCGGTC
>PMHI01000651.1:0-5867 GCA_003156615.1 Acidobacteriaceae bacterium
CACACTCGTTCCGCGATTGACCCTTTTGTTGCAACGTGTTATAAATGCCCGTTTTACCATGGTGTGTCCCGGACGGAGGATTAGCTTTCTGGTCCGGGCGCGAACTCCGACGCGGCCAAGCTCCAACACTCCGTTCTAGTTTTGCGGTGGAAGCGTGTTCGGAATTCCGGCGGCTGAATCCCGCGGGCTGCACTGGGTGTGCTCGGACGGGATACTGTGCCGGAAGGCTGTATCTAAACACGTTTGTATATTCCTAAAGCCGACTCATTTGGAGGACTTATTATGCGCACCTGGCTGGCCACTGCTGCGTTTGGAGGATGCCGTGTGGTATCTGGCTTTCTGAAAAAAACTTTGGGCGTGGGGGCGGTGATTGGTGTGGGCGCCGCTCGGGCTCTAGCTCAACCTACTGGCGAAGGCGCCGGCGGCGAAGCTTCGCTGAAACTTCCGGACCTTTCCTCGGTCAGCTTTCTGAACGGCGCCATCGACGGGCATCGGCTGTTGGCGATTGGGATTCTGTTTTGCATCTTCGGACTCGGCTTTGGCATGGTCATTTATATGCGGCTCAAGAATCTGCCGGTGCATCGCTCCATGCGGGAGATCTCGGAACTGATCTATGAGACGTGCAAGACTTATTTGGTGACGCAGGGAAAGTTCATTTTGCTGCTGTGGGCGTTTATTGCCGTCATTATTTTGCTTTACTTTGGCCTGCTGGAGCACATGGAGGCCATGCGGGTCGTGATTATTTTGGGGTTCAGCCTGGTTGGGATCGGCGGGAGTTACGGCGTGGCT
The DNA here is from genome assembly GCA_003156615.1 of Acidobacteriaceae bacterium. The sequence continues at coordinate 790 of PMHI01000651.1, forward strand.
TGGTTTGGAATTCGCGTGAACACGTTTGCGAACTCGCGGACGGCGTTCGCTTCGCTGCCGGGGAAGCCGTTTCCCGTCTACCAGATACCGTTGGAAGCCGGCATGAGCATTGGAATGATGCTGATCAGCGTGGAGCTGCTGATCATGCTGATCATTCTTCTGTTTGTTCCGGGCGATTACGCCGGGCCTTGCTTTATCGGATTTGCTATTGGTGAGTCCTTGGGCGCGGCCGCGCTGCGTATTGCCGGCGGCATCTTCACGAAAATTGCCGATATTGGATCGGACTTGATGAAAATTGTTTTCAAGATCAAGGAAGATGATGCACGCAATCCTGGCGTGATTGCCGATTGCACGGGCGACAATGCCGGCGATTCGGTTGGGCCATCGGCTGACGGCTTTGAAACTTACGGTGTTACGGGCGTGGCGCTGATTACTTTTATTCTGCTGGCCGTGAAGAGTCCGGGTGTGCAGGTGCAGTTGCTGGTTTGGATTTTTGTGATGCGCGTCATGATGCTGGTGGCTAGCTCGGTTTCCTACTTCCTTAACGCCGTTATCGCCAAAGCGCGCTTCGGCCGTGCCGATGAGATGAATTTCGAAACTCCGCTCACGACGCTGGTGTGGCTCACTTCGATCGTCTCGATCGGACTGACCTTTCTGGTGTCTTACTTCATTATTCCTGAGCTGGGCGAAGACGTCTCTCAGTGGTGGAAGCTGGCGGTGATCATCTCCTGCGGAACTCTGGCGGGAGCGTTGATTCCGGAGTTGGTGAAGTCGTTTACCTCGACGGAATCGCGGCACGTGAAGGAAGTTGTGATCTCCGCCGAAGAAGGCGGCGCGTCGTTGGGAATTCTTTCCGGCTTTGTCGCGGGAAACTTCTCCGGCTACTACCTCGGACTGTCGATGGTTGTGCTGATGTCGATCGCGTATTACTTCAGCACGATGGGCTTGGCTGCGGCCGCGACGATGCTCGCTCCCGCGGTCTTTGCCTTCGGATTGGTCGCCTTCGGATTCCTGGGCATGGGCCCCGTGACCATCGCCGTGGATTCCTACGGACCGGTTACCGACAATGCTCAATCGGTCTACGAACTCTCACTGATTGAGCAGGTTCCAAATGTCGAAGCTGAAATCAAGAAGGATTTCAACATGGGGGTGAACTTCGAGCGCGCCAAACACTTGCTCGAAGCCAATGACGGGGCGGGAAACACGTTCAAGGCTACGGCGAAGCCGGTACTCATCGGCACAGCTGTCGTCGGGGCCACCACCATGATTTTTTCCATCATCATGGCCTTGACCAGCGGCCTCACCGCAGATGTTGAAAAGCTTTCCTTGCTGCACGCGCCCTTCTTTCTCGGGCTGATCACGGGCGGCGCGATGATTTACTGGTTCACTGGCGCATCCACTCAGGCGGTTACCACCGGCGCCTACCGGGCGGTCGAGTTCATCAAGGCCAACATCAAGCTGGAAGGAGTGGTGAAGGCTTCGGTCGCCGACAGCAAGAAGGTAGTCGAGATCTGCACGAAGTACGCGCAGAAAGGAATGTTGAACATCTTCATCGCCGTCTTCTTTGGCACGCTGGCCTTCGCCTTCGTAGAGCCGTTCTTCTTCGTTGGATACCTTATCTCGATCGCGATCTTCGGGCTTTACCAGGCAATCTTTATGGCCAACGCCGGCGCGGCCTGGGACAACGCCAAGAAGATCGTCGAAGTCGAAATGAAGCAGAAAGGAACTCCGCTGCACGATGCTACGGTGATCGGCGACACGGTGGGCGATCCGTTCAAGGATACTTCGTCGGTCGCGCTGAATCCGGTCATCAAGTTCACTACTTTGTTTGGATTGTTGGCGGTGGAGTTGGCAGTCACTCTGACCCGCGATCAGGGCCCGATGATCACCAACGTGCTGGCCTTGGTTTTCTTTCTGGTTTCGTTCTTCTTCGTGTACCGGTCGTTCTACGGGATGCGGATTCGAAGCGGAGGCAGCGTTTGATTTTGCGTGGCGCGAGCGCAGAGGCGCATAGTCCTCACACGGAGACTAAGTCCCCCACGCGGATGGTTCCGCCCGCAACGATATCAGCCCGCAAGCCGCCGCGATGAATCAATCCAGCGAGCACGCCTTTCTGGGTCAACCCTTCCAGATAGGCGCACGGCTCGCACAACCGGGTCCCCAAGAGGCGTACAGGACCCACTAGAAACTCGCGGCCCACAAGGTGATTCAGCGGCACGCCCCGCGTCACTAGATTCCGGCGGGACGCGGCGGGCACAAGGGCGATGTCCTTTTCGCGTTTGAGCGCTTCGATGGCTTCGATTTCAATCAAAGTGATATCGCGGCTGGTGCCTGGGGATTTTGCCCAATAACCCGTCCCATAGAAGTATCGGTCCCCTTCGATTCCGCGTCCCGCGACGGCCGTTACTTCCGGGCGCGATTCCATCGGCACCATCGCTTGCGTCGCAACGTAAATACAGACAATATTTCCCTGAACCAAGCGGCCCCCATGTCAGCGTCGTCCCGGCGAAGCCTGGTGCTCGCTGCCTTGCCAAACTGAAACCCTTACCTGCTTTTCTCCGCGTCCTTCGCGAANNTCCCTCTAGTTTGGCCCCTTCATTTTGTCTTTCACGCTGTGGGCCAGCTTCTCGATTTCGTCTGCCTTCTTGAGCACTTCGAGGGACAGAACATTTTCATTCGATTTGTCCACGAAATCTTTCAGATCCACCGCCAGCTTCAGGAGTTTGTCGGTATCGGACTTGAGCGCGGCCTGCCGCTGCAGGTTGGCTTTCTTGGCCATCTCGCGAATCTGGCGCTGTTGGGCTTCGTCGGCGTCAGTGGGCCGCGTGGGATCCGCCTTCATCATCGGCGGCGGAGCTGCGGGCGGTTGGGATTGCGCATGGCTGGGAATAGCAAACAGCAAAAGGATAGAAAGTGTCCAAGTGCTTCGTTGAACTCGCACGGTGTCCTCGAAAACGGGCGTGAATCTGTTTGTCCGTTCAGGAAAGTATGACAGCTTTTGCGCGGACAAGGAGAGGAAATAGTACTGAGCACCGACCGATCCTTAAAGCTAGCCAAAGCCTCTTGCCGCTTTCTTGCTCGGTAGTTTGGGGACGGAAGTCGAAAGCCCGGCCCCGTCTCTCCCAAGAACCGGAGAGACAAGGACGGCGCACCCGCTTACCGTTTTGTGATTGTTACAGCGAACTCATGTTGGAGAGGAACTCGCCGTTCGACTTGGTTTTGCTCAGCTTGTCGATGAGCAACTCCATCGCTTCCACCGGAGACAGCGGGTTCAGGACCTTGCGGAGGACCCAGATTCGCGAAAGGTCTTCTTTGGGAATCAGCAACTCTTCCTTACGGGTGCCGGAGCGTTGAATATCGATGGCGGGGAATACGCGCTTATCCACCAGCTTGCGCTCGAGAATGATTTCGGAGTTGCCCGTGCCCTTGAATTCTTCAAAGATCACATCGTCCATGCGGGAGCCGGTGTCGATGAGTGCGGTAGCGATGATGGTGAGCGAACCGCCTTCCTCGATGTTGCGGGCGGAGCCGAAGAAGCGCTTGGGACGCTGCAGAGCGTTGGAATCGACGCCGCCGGAAAGGACCTTGCCGGAAGGTGGAACGATGGTGTTGTAGGCGCGAGCCAGGCGGGTGATTGAATCGAGCAGGATGACCACGTCGCGCTTGTGCTCGACCAGGCGCTTGGCCTTCTCAATCACCATCTCCGCGACTTGCACGTGACGCGCGGCAGGCTCGTCGAAGGTGGAAGAAATCACTTCGCCTTTTACCGAGCGCTGCATGTCCGTGACTTCTTCGGGACGCTCGTCGATCAGGAGCACCATCAGCACCACTTCCGGATGGTTCGTGGTAATCGAGTTCGCCACGTTTTGCAGCAGCATGGTCTTGCCGGCGCGAGGTGGAGAGACAATCAGGCCGCGCTGGCCCTTGCCGAGAGGCGTGAGCAGGTCCATGACTCGGGCGCTGGAGTTCTCGCGCGTGGTTTCGAGCTTGATCCGCTCCTGGGGATACAGCGGGGTGAGGTTGTCGAACAGAATCTTGTTGCGGGCTTCGTCGGGGGACTCAAAATTCACCGCCTCGATCTTCACCAGCGCGAAGTATTTTTCGCCCTCGTGCGGAGGCCGCACCTGTCCGCTGATGGTGTCGCCAGTTTTCAGATCAAACTTGCGGATTTGCGACGGCGAGACATAAATGTCATCCGGGCCGGGCAGGTAGTTGTAATCCGGCGAGCGCAGGAAGCCGTAGCCGTCCGGCAGGATTTCGAGCACACCCTCGGCGAAGATGTGGCCTTCTTTTTCGCTCTGCGCCTGGAGGATTTTGAAGATGAGATCCTGCTTGCGCAGTCCGCTGGCACCGGGCAGCTCCAAGGTCCTTGCGATCTTGGTCAGCTCGGTAATGTTCTTTTCTTTCAGTTCAGCAATGGTCATGATTCACCTAAACCCGGTCACTCAAACGTATCCGTTTCAGCGTTGTCGGGAGATTTTCAAAGGAGGGTATTCAGGGAAGACAAAAACACCACGAGGCAGGCGGACAGGGCTGCCTTAAGCAGCCCGCCGTTGTGCCTCAGCAAAATTCTCCGGCTCTGACAGAACTTCCTGCCGCTCCGCGCCTGCGATCCGGTCCAACACACCATTCATCGTTTCTTGGATTCTGGTGCTGGGCCGATGGAACTTCCGCGTGGCCTTGGAGGCGAGCTGGCAAAGCATATAACGATTCCGTAACGTCTGTAAAGCGTCAAACACACGATCGGAGCGCATGTTGGTATTACTCCTTCCTTATAAGTATGGGCATTTCGCTTTCGCCCCTGTCCCAGGAAACTGGCCGGAACCCCACAAGTCGCCTAAGCCATTGATTCCACTAAGGTTGTAAAGGAGTTAGCGCAATTCCTACCCAGAATAGATGCGTGATCGGATACCGAAGATGCTCGATTTTCCTGATTTGGGCTCACAGGTCGAGGTATCTCAGAAATAAGACCTAGAGGCTCCGGTATCCGCGGGCCAACACAATGTAGCTGGAAACGGAAGATAGGTCAACACATTTCTCGTATCTTGACGTATCTTTACAGTTAACAGTCCCGATCC
>PMHI01000651.1:5922-7639 GCA_003156615.1 Acidobacteriaceae bacterium
CGGGAGGAGGAAGAAGTGAAAAGAACGCTTTTCGCACTGGCGTTAACGATAACGCTCGGCCTCTCGGGGGCGGCGCAGGAGGGTAAAGCGCCAGTCGTGTCTCGTCATCGTACCGGCAACCCCGCGGTGGAAGTTCAGGAGTCCGAAGACAACCTGTCCCCGAGCCTGCCAGCTTTGTGCAAACCATGCTTGTTCTATGGCGGCGACATTAACCTCACCTCTCCGAATGCAACGGGCCTGCTGGATGGGAATACTCTGCTCGCCAGCCTCAGCGGCAGCACCTATGGCGCGGTGAAGATTCCCGCCGGGGTTACCGCCATAATCAGGGGCGTGCTCTTCAACGTTCAGGCATTAGCAGCCTTTGATCCCAGGACGGCCAGCTATGACATCCGGACGGGGGTTTCGGAAGGCGACGGTGGCACCAGCATCGCCTCCGGCACGNNTCATATCGAGGTAGCTCAGACGGGCCGTGTCGTGGCCGGCGCGTACGAGTATTCGGTCGTGGTTCGGTTTCCCAGGATAAGGCTCGTTTCAGGTGAGTATTGGATCAACGTAACTTCCAACTGCACCAACAAGCTGGACGGCAGTTGCGCTGTTTTCGGACAGTTTGTATCCAACACCACTTCGAAGACCAACAACTTGCGCGGCAGCTGGCAACCGGCTCACGAGGTGTTTTTGAATTCGCCCGTCTCCGGGGTCAGCTGGGCGAATTGGTGCGAGCCCGACCAGAACTTGAACAACGTACAATGCGCCCGTCTGTCGTTCGGCTTGCTGGGAGGTGTCGAGTGAAGAAGACTCTATTCGCGACAACCCTTATCGCAGTGCTCACTCTGACCGCAGCGGCCCAGAAGAAACCGGCGATGTGGCTCGCTCGTACCGACAGTTCCGAGCAGCCTCAATGGGACTCGGGAACTCCGCCCCCATTGTGCAGGCCGTGCTTGTTCTACGGGGGCGACCTGAACCCAAACGATCCCAATGCCCTCGGCCTGTCGGATGAAAACACTCTTTACATCAAGGGCAGTTCTACCTACGCGGCCTACAACGTGCCCAACGGGGTTACGGCTCGGGTGACGGGAATTCTCGTCAACGTGCTGGCTTCGGTTGATTTCGATCCCAAGATTGCTTCCTATGACATCCGCACGGGCGTCGTCGAAGGCAACGGCGGCACCAGCATCGCTTCCGGCACGGCGAAGATCACAGTGGCTCTAACAGGACGGAATTTTCTCAGCATTAACGAGTACTCCCTGCTGGTGCGTCTGCCTGAGGCCCAATATCTGGAAGAGGGCGAGTACTGGTTCAACGTTACCGCTACCTGTACCAACGGGGCCAAGGATGGCAGTTGCTACGTGGGCAGAATCTACCTTTCGAACACAACGCAGGACACAAACGGGATTTCTGCCGACGCGCAGCCGACCGGCTCGACGTATGTAAACTCACCCTTCTTTGGTCTCACCTTTGTCAACTGGTGCACCCTAGGATTGAATTCATCTCAATGCAGGGCTGCTTCGTTCGGTTTGACCGGGACGGCGAGGAAGGCTGATTAGGAAAAAGTGACCTGAGCTTTGCAAGAACACCGGAAGAGGCCGGGGAGCGATCCCCGGCTTCTTTGTCGTTTATCGGGTCATTTTCGAGCCGGTTCCTAATTCGGCGCATCACGCGCGACGTCGAGCCCAAAACTCCGTAGCTAGGGTTTGGCAAGAGGTGCAACGCTTTTAGC
>PMHI01000619.1 GCA_003156615.1 Acidobacteriaceae bacterium
TGGCTTCTCCGAGGCTTAAAATTGATGCAGTGCACGGCCGGCAAGCAGTTGACGGAGGCAGTCGCTGTCCCTGCTGCCCGAGCCTCACAGCGACCCTCGAATGATCCCTGGACCGGAGTAAGCTGCTCGATAGTGTGTCCCACTTTCGTTCCATTGCCCTCGGGACTGGACGTGATACGATGCTCAATACCCCCCTGGAGTTGAATTCGATAGGCCTACATACCCTCCCCCAAGGAAGGGTTTCCTAGAATTTATGCTGAACACCGTGATTGTTGGAGCAGGTCCGTATGGACTGTCAATCGCTGCGCACTTCCGCCGCAGCGGAATCCCATTCCGCATTTTCGGTCGTCCGATGGACAGCTGGCAACGCATGCCGAAAGGCATGATGCTCAAGTCCGATGGCTTCGCTTCGGACATCTATGATCCCGAGAGCGCGTTCACTTTGCGGCAATTTTGTGCTGAACGGGGCATCGAGTATGCCGACACCGGTATACCGGTGCACCTCGACACCTTCAGCGCCTACGGGCTTGCCTTCCGGGACCGCATGGTGCCGGAGCTTGAAGACAAGCTTGTGGTCAGCGTGGACCGTGTGACCGGGGGATGGCTTTTGCGACTCGCGGATGGAGAGACGTTGCAAGCCGGCAGAGTTGTGCTGGCGGTCGGGATTACTCACTTCGAGTATGTTCCCGAGAACATGGCTCACCTGCCGCCTGATGTCCTTTCCCATAGTGCTCGCCATCGCGAGGTCGAGCCCTTTCGAGGCCACAGCGTTGTGGTGATCGGGGGCGGAGCTTCCGCACTGGATTTAGCGGGATTACTGCACGAGGCTGGCGCCGACGTGCAGCTCGTCAGCCGAAAGAATGAATTGAAGTTCCATAGCCAGCCCACGGGCAAGCCACGCTCAGCGTGGCAGCAGATCAGGCATCCGCAATCGGGGCTTGGTCCCGGCTGGCGCTCGCGTTTTTTTGCCAATGCTCCGGCAGCATTTCACTATTTGCCCGAAGGTCTTCGCTTAGAGGCTGTCCGAAGGGCCCTTGGCCCCTCGGGAGGATGGTTCATTCGAGACAAAGTGATGGGAAAGGTGCCCCTGCATCTCGGATGCACGCCGCAAGGCATCGAGGTTAAAAATGGCAGCGTCCATTTGCTTCTTCAGGCAGAGGACGGCAGTAAGCGGGAGATTGTGACCGAGCACATCATTGCGGCGACCGGCTACAGAGTGAATCTAGAGCGTTTGAAGTTTCTCAACGCGGGGATTCGCTCGCAGATCAAGGTCGTCGGGGGATCCCCGGTGCTCTCGTCGGATTTCGAGTCGTCAGTACCCGGTCTCTACTTCGCGGGACTTGCGGCCAACAACAGCTTCGGACCAGTCATGCGATTCGCGTGCGGGGCTGGCTTTGCCGCTCGCGCGATTACTTGCGCCCTGACGAAGTCACTCTCAAGAAAACCGGCATCGGTTCCGGTTCGCAGCGTAGCGACGACCGCGAAGTAATGGGGTCGATCGATGGGAAAGGCTGATGGACACATGAAGTTGGAGACCATCGCAATCCACACCGGTTACGACGGCGATCCTACAACCAAGGCCGTGGCTGTGCCGATCTACCAGACGGTTGCATTTGAGTTTGACAGTGCCGAACATGGCGCGGCTCTGTTCAACCTCGAAGTCCAGGGGAATATCTACACCCGGATCGGGAACCCTACCAACACGGTTCTAGAAAAGCGCGTGGCAGCTCTCGAAGGTGGAGTCGATGGGCTCAGCGTCAGCTCGGGAATGGCGGCGATCGAGTATTCGCTGATTAACATTGCCGAAGTGGGTAACAACATCGTTTCCACCCCGCAGTTATATGGCGCCACCTACACGCTCCTGGCGCATATCTTTCCCAAGCGTGGAATCTGCTCGCGCTTTGCGGCGAGCGATCGCCCCGAAGATGTGGAGAAGCTGATCGACGGCAATACGCGCGCGGTTTACTGTGAGAGTGTTGGCAATCCGGCGGGAAACGTAGCCGACATCGAAGGATTGGCGCGGGTAGCGCATAAACATGGTGTGCCTCTGGTGGTCGATAACACCGTGGCAACGCCGATTCTGTTGCGGCCCATCGAGTATGGGGCCGATGTCGTCGTGCATTCCATGACAAAATTCATTGGAGGAGGCGGCACCAGCATCGGCGGGATGATTGTCGATAGCGGCAAATTTCCGTGGCGAAAATATCCCGAAAAGTTTTACATGTTGAATGTGCCGGAGGTCGCCTATCACGGCGTCGTCTATGTCGACCATTACGGGGACGCCGCTTTTGTCGCGCGATGCCGAACCGTGTGTCAACGAAACACCGGCGCCACTTTGTCTCCCTTCAATGGTTTCTTGTTCTTGCAGGGAATTCAGACGCTTGCTCTCCGGGTGGAGCGCCACGTGGCGAACGCGCGTAAGGTAGCGGAATTTTTGCGCGATCATCCGGCGGTCGAGTGGGTTAACTACGTCGGGTTTCCGGAGAATCCGCTCTATCCGATGGCTCATCACTATCTCGGCTCTAACTTCTGCTCACTGCTGACGTTTGGAGTGAAAGGCGGTTACGAGGGAGGCAGGAAGTGCTTCAACGCGTTTCGCCTGTTCAAGCGGATGGTGAACATGGGAGATGCCAAGTCGTTGTCGTGTCACCCGGCATCGACTACGCATCGGCAGCTTACGCCGGAGGAGCAGGCGAAGGTGGGAGTTACACCGGAGATGATTCGCCTTAGTGTGGGGATCGAGCATATCGACGATATTCTTGCAGATCTGGGTCAGGCGCTCGACCAGGCCAGGGAATAAAGCTGGGGAAGATTGTAGTTCGCACCGATTGTGGGGATGTCATGCCATTGATTATTGACGGCGGCCGGGTTCCGCTTCGTTGGGCAGAGCGAAGGAATCTGCGCCGTGCATCGTCAATCGACGGCCATGAGTCGGGGATGGAATGCGTCAAGATCGCGTTCATTAACAACATGCCGGACCCGGCACTGGAAGATACCGAAATGCAGTTCTTCGAACTGCTCGAGGCTGCGGCGGGCGACGTTTCCATACGGCTCAAACTTTACTCGCTGCCTGGAGTTCCTCGGGGAGAACGGGGACGGCAGCATCTGGACAGTTTCTACTTTGGCATCGACGATCTTTTGAACACTCGGTTTGACGGCCTCATCATGACCGGCACCGAGCCGCGACAGCCTGATTTGCGCAGTGAACCCTATTGGTCTTACTTAACCGAGGTTCTGGACTGGGCGGAGACTGGCACCGTATCGACGGTTTTGTCCTGCCTGGCGGCGCACGCAGGCGTGCTCTACAGCGATGGTATCAACCGTCATCCGCTGAGCGATAAGCAGTTCGGTGTTTTCGACTTCACGAGTACAGCCATCCACCCGTTAACTGCCGGTAGCGGGGAACGGGTGCGTTTCCCGCATTCTCGATGGAACGAAGTGCAGGCCGACGCCCTGAGCGCATCTGGTTACCTTGTGCTCACGCAATCGGCCGAGGGCGGGGTAGACTCGTTTGTGAAAAAGAAAAAGCAGAGCCTNNCGGGAGACGTATCCCTCCATGCCGAAGGGCTATTTCGATCGAGCCGCCGCGACGCTTCTGACCGATTTTCGAGATGTTGTTCTGTCTGATCGGCGAGAAGAGCTGATGGAAGGCTTTCCTGAAGCTTCCCTGGTCGACGGTTTGCAGAAGACGTGGCAGTCCTCCGCCGTGAGTATTTATCGGAACTGGCTCCAGTATGTGGTGTCAAAAAAAGCGGATCGGTCAGCATTTCCGGCCGTTGCTGCCGTCTATCATCAAACCTCGCGAAAACGCTCAGCACTGCGGTGAGAAGGAAGGGAGCAACAGTGGGGTCGAGAAGGCGCTGCGGCAGGCTGTTCTCAAGCGGTCTAGCTGCCGATGCCAATCGTGCGGCTCGAACCGGGAGGTCCCTCACAAACAGTTTCGTAGCCACTCCGGCAGTTGACGCGCGTCCAATTGCCAGCGTTTCGGATACTAAAATGAGGGATAGGAGCCAGTAACATTGTCACTTCTCAGTAGGCTTGCGGGTAAGATCGCTTTTGTGGCCCCGGGCGGACTCAGTTTGCGACCGTGGCTGCAGCGAGTCCGTGGAGTTGCGATCGGAAAAAACGTCTGGATTGCCCAGTTTGTTTACATTGATGAAATACATCCCGCGGATGTAACCATCGGGGACAACTGCACAATCGGCCTCAGAACATCGATCATCGCCCACTTTTACTCTGGACCCAGAAGACCAGTCAGCAACGGGAAAGTTGTCATTGAAAAGGACGTATTTATCGGGCCACACTGTGTCATCCTGCCTAACGTGCGAATTGGTGAAGGGGCGGTGATCAGGGCTGGTACCGTGGTGAGCCGCAATGTGCCGGCACACGCTTTTTGGGGACCTCCCGCTGCCGAAGCCTTGGGAGTGGCAACCGTTCCACTGACCCCAGAACATCGCTACGAAGAGTTTGTGGAGGGCCTGAAGATGCGCATACCACGCCAACCCAATGGTCGTGACAGCGTATCGAAGTGACTTTAAGAGTGGGACCTCCGGCTCATCAGACCAGACGAAATTCAGCGTGGTAGCATACCTGGGGCAGAGGAGAGCAGATATGGAAATCCAACGCGGACGCATTCCGCCCGGCCCTCAAGAGAAATATAAAATCAGCGACGACCTGCTGCAGTGGATGAGTCTTCAGTTTGGGGTCTTCGGTGACATCTACAAGGCCTCGGTTTATGAGACCAGCGTGTATGCCGTTCGGGACGTCGAGTTTGCCCACCGTGTGCTGGTTGAGAACTGGCAAAATTACGCAAAAGGTCAGGCCATCAGACGCGTGGCCTTACTCCTGGGGAATGGCCTCATGGTGAGCAAGGGTGACGTTTGGAAGCGGCAGAGGCGAATGATACAACCAACGTTCAGTCATGAATCCCTCGGGCGCTCGACTCAACTGATTGCGGCGGTCAATACAGAACTCTCCGGGAAATGGCAACTGGCAGCCCAGAGAAACGCAAGTGTCAATGTTACCCGC
>PMHI01000066.1 GCA_003156615.1 Acidobacteriaceae bacterium
GCATTGCCCGCCGCGCGGGGATATAACAGGCCGCAAGCGCCACACCTGTGAGCACCAGGGTGACGCCAACAAATGTAAGAGGATCGGTGGGCATTACGCCATAGAGCAACCCTGCCATCAGGTGCGACACGATCACCGATCCCACCAGTCNNGCGCCAGGCGAATGCCGATCTCCTGCGTGCGCTCGCTCACGAGATAGGAAATCACTCCGTAAATTCCCAGCGCCGCCAGCAGCAGCGCCGTTATCGCGAAGGCCGCCACAATATCCATCGAGAATCGTCTCTGCTCCAGCGACGCCGACACCGCGTCATCGAGCGTCTGCGCGCCGTAAACAGGCAGCTCCGGATTCACTGACTGCACCATCGCCCGCACCTCTTCCGGGATCGCGCTCGCATTCAGGTCTCCACGCAGAAAGATGGCCAACTCCTTGGGTGTCTCCTGGTACAGGCTCAGATAGATTTGCGGAACGCTCGCGTTCGCCAGCGACTNNCGTTGGCCAACCCCAGCCCTCCCACGGCCAACCTTCAGCCGCTTCCCAAGCGGATCCTCGCCCCGCCAGTAAGTCTCCGCCATCGCCCGGTTGATCACGGCGACCAGCGGCGCATTCTCGTCGTCGCCGTCGTTGAACAGACGGCCCCGCAGCACCGGAATCTCCAGCAAATGAAAATATTCCGGCGTAACTTGCGACCGCTCCACCAAAGGCGGCTGCTTGCTCTGTGTCTGGCGTCCTTCCACGATCAGCGCGCTCCGGTTGCCGTCGTGGCGCAGCGGAATCGACGGCTCCGCTCCCAGCGCCGCTTCCTGCACTCCCGGCAGCAACCGGCTGCGCCGCAGCAATTCGCGCGCAAACACTGCCTCCTGAGCGGCCGTTCCATAAATGTCCGTCTTCGGATCGTTGGGGCTCGGCAGCCACAACTGAACCGACATCACATGCTGCGGATTGAATCCCAGCGGCGCCTTGTACAAATCCCAAAAACTGCGCAGCAGCAAGCCCGCGACCACCATCAGCACCAGCGACAGCGCAAACTCCGTCACCACCAGCACGCGCCGCGTGCGCGTCTGCTCCGTGGAACCCTTCGACCCACGCCCCTCCACCCTCAGCGTACTTGCCAGATTCAACCGCCCTGCCTGCCTCGCGGGCGCCAGCCCGAAAATTACCCCGGCTGCGATCGAAGCCGCCAGCGCGAACAGCATCACGGTCCAGTTGATCGACAGGTCGTTCAGCCGAGGCAGGCTTTCCGGAATCAGCCGCAGCAAGAATCCCTTCATGCAGAACAGAATCACCAACCCCGCCACTCCGCCCAGCAGCGAAAGCAGCAGGCCCTCCGTCAGCAATTGCCGCACCAGCCGCTTGCGTGCCGCTCCCAGCGCCTGGCGCACCGCCATCTCCCGTGCTCGCGCGCTGGCCCGCGCCAGCAGCAGATTCGCTACATTCACGCAGCCGATCAGTAGCACCAGCGCCACTGCGCCCAACAGCAGGATCAGCGACTGCCGAACGTTGCCCACCACGTTTTCCTTCAGAGGCACCAACCGCACCGTCCACTTGCTGTCGGCCGGATAATCGTCCGGAAATTGCTTCCGCAACGAAGCAGCCAACGCGTCCAGCTGGCTCTGCGCCGCTGCAACCGTCAGCCCCGGCTTCAGGCGCCCGACCGTTTCCAGGGGCAACCGCACACTGCGGTTCGGGGCCTGAGCCGGATTATCCGAAAAACCCAACGCCGCCCACTGTTCCGTATTCCTCTCGCCCACGGTTCGCCCCGGGTCGCGAAAACCCGGCGGCATCACCCCGATCACCCGATACAAATCGTTGTCCCCGCGCAGACTTCTTCCCACAATGTGCGGATCGCTCCCGAAAGCCCGCTTCCACAACCCGTCACTGATCACCACATCCAGCGTGAACCCCGGCGTTTGATCCTGAGGATCGAACGTNNATCCGCGATGGCTGCGATACACCCGTCAGGTTCGCCGACCCGAAAATCTGCAGCACAACATACTGAAAAATTCCCGAACGCTGCAGATCTTTAAACTCCGGAATCGAGATGCCCGCGTCCGTAGCGCCCGCACCAGGCAGATCGTCCTCGATGCGTACCAGTTCCTCCGGGTGCGGATAGGGCAGCGGATGCAGCAGCGTGGCGTCGACCAGGCTGAAAATCGCCGTCGTCGCTCCAATGCCCAGCGCCATGGTCAAAATGGCAATCGCGGAGAAGCCCGGCGACTTCGCAAACATGCGCAGCGCGTAGCGCAGATCCTGGATCAGGTTTTCAAAGAACGGCAGACTCTGCTCCGCGTGGTAATCCTCTCTCACTGTCCCCACCCCTCCGAACTTCATCACGGCCTGCCGCCGTGCCTCTTCCACATTCATCCCCGCGCGCAGATTCTCCTCCGTCTGCCGCGCCAGATGCTCCTCCATCTCTTCCCGCAGCCGTTGATCGTCTCGCCGCCCGGTGGCAAAGTTCTTGAGCCGCGCCAGAAACCTTCTCAGGAATCTCATGTCAAATCCTCCGCCTTCACCGCGAAGAATCGTGCGATGATCGCCGCCGTTTGCTCCCAGTCCCGGGTCTCGGTCTCGAGCAGCTTTCGTCCCGACCGTGTCAGGCGATAGAAACGCGCCCGGCGGTTGTTCTCCGAGGCGCCCCAATCAGACGAAATCGCGCCCTCCTGCTCCAGCTTCAGCAGNNGGACCGAGCACATCGAGCGTCTTGAGGGCCATCAGCGCCAGCGTTCCCTGCAGAACATCCGTTTTTTCAGTCCTAGAGTCGCTCTTTGGGTTTCCCACAGGAATCATCATGTCACACTTCCTTTTGGAAAACAACAGGTAATGATTCGAATGACCCGGAATGTTCGCAACTTCCATGGTTTTCGGACGATTTGTTTCCGCGAACGAAGAACAGCGTCGTGTGCGGATAGCCGGGAATCCGGGGATCAGAACCTGCCACTCCAGTTCAGTTCGAGTAACCCAGTGACGCACCACACAGTTTGGGCTGCTACTGGACATAGCTGAAACCCTCGTGGTACACCGATATTTCACCAACATCAGCGAGATATGGGGCCCCAAACTCTGTTACGACCGGAGAGGGAGATGCACAGAAAGCTGCTTCTCATCACTTTAATCAGCGCAACGGCATACGCGCAGGATGAACGCTCCTATGGCCGTTCGATGGTGGTATCTCCATACGGCATCGTAGCCACCAGCTATGTGCAGGCTTCCCAAGCCGGCGCTCGCGTTCTGGAGCAGGGTGGATCCGCCATTGATGCCGGCATCGCCGCCAACGCTGTTCTCGACGTCGGCGAACCCATGATGAACGGCATTGGTGGAGACCTCTTCGCCATCTACTGGGAATCGAAAACCGGCAAGCTTTACGGATTAAACGCCAGCGGATGGGCTCCCAAAGCTCTCACCATTGACCACCTGGAAGCAAAAGGCGTCCACACCATGCCGCAATCCGGCATCGACTCGGTTACGGTTCCCGGAGCCGTCGATGGGTGGACCAAACTTCACGTCCGCTTCGGCAAGCTTCCCTGGAATCAGCTCTTTCAGTCTGCGATCTTCTACGCCAAGAACGGCTACGCGATCCCGGAATTGGTCCATGCGTACTGGGAAATGGCCGTTCCCGACCTCGAAACCAATGCGGAAAGCCGCCGTGTTTATCTGCCGGATGGAAAGGCGCCAGCCATCGGGCAAATCTTTCGCAACCCGGAACTCGCAGCTACCCTGACGCTGATCGCCAACCAGGGCGAGAGCGCCTTCTACAAAGGCCCCATCGCGCAGGCAATCCTGAGAAGCTCCGACGAGCTCGGCGGCACCATGACCGCCGACGACCTGAGCGAATACTCCGCCGAGTGGGTCGAACCCATATACATCACGTACCGTGACTGGACAGTCTATGAGCTTCCGCCCAACGGCGACGGCATGGCCGCGCTCGAAATGCTGAACATCATGGAAAGGTTTCCTCTCGCGCAGTTCGGCCATAACTCCGCCGAAGCTCTCCACGCAATGATCGAAGCGAAGAAGCTGGCCTACGCCGATATGTATCGCTACG
>PMHI01000279.1 GCA_003156615.1 Acidobacteriaceae bacterium
GATCTGGACGGATCGGAAATCGATATCGATTACGCGGTCACTCCAGAACAGAGACTGTTTCTACTGGCGCACCTTTTTGGACACACCGTCCAGTGGAACGTGAACCCGGCTTTGTTTGAAATTGGCCGGCAGTACCGACCTCCCGTGAATGAAGATGTGATTCCCGCGCTCGTCGCTTATGAGCGAGAGGCCGCCTGTTACGGACTCGCGATGCTCCATGAGATCGGCATAATCGATATCGATCGATGGTTTTGTGACTACACTGCCTGTGACCAGGCATACCTGCTGCATTTTTATCGCACTGGTGAAAAGAGGGATTTCCGCAGCTTTTGGGCTGGTAATACTCCGCTGATAGAACCGCAGCCGATTCCGCGCTTTACACCGACACGCCGGGCTTTCCGTATGGATGGAGTTGTGATTTAAAGGGATCGGGCCCTGGGCACAGGCATCTCGCCCGTCCGGAGTGTGGTGGACGGTGCGCGTTCTAGTTCGACGACTTTCGTGACAATGCGAGGAGTTCGTTGGTCTGCCGGATCAAATCAGCGCGGTCCATGTCTCGGTATTTCTGAGGTAGGAGGCTCTTGCTGGTGCACTCCAGAACGGCAACCAGATTCTGCAGATCGATTTCGGTCGGGTAGTAGGGCGGGATAAAATCTTCCAGGGCTGCTTTCAAGTCTTCGGTGTCGATGACGGACTTGTTTTGCAGGCTGCTCCTCATGTGGCTGCGCACCAGGACCGCCTCGATATCGGCTCCCGACAGGTTGCCGGCCCGCGCCAGGAAAAAGGTTTCTACATCCTCCGGGAAAGGCTTCGTGCCGACTTTGCGCTGCATGGCGCGCAGCAGCGCGAGACGCTCTTCTTGCGTGTCGGGATAAAACAGCGCGATGTGTTCTTCGGCGCGACCCTGCCGCTTCAGGTCCACGGGTAACAGATCGGGGCGGCAGGTGAGGAGAAACCAGATCACCTTGCCTCTGTACTCCGTATTCCCCATGAACTGCGCGATCTGGGCGAACACACGGTTGCCAACCCCGCTATCGCCGGAACTGGAACGGTCTCCGAGTTGAGCGTCGGCTTCGTCCACGATCACCGCGATCGGACTCATGGCCTTGAGGAGGGTCAGGACCCGCTCCAAATTTCCTTCCGTTACCCCTTGCCACATGCTGCGAAAATTCTTCAGGGTCACCGCCGGAATCCCAACTTCACCGGCAAAGCAAGTGGTGATGAAGGTTTTCCCCGTACCCACCGGCCCGCAGATTACGTACCCCATGGGCAGGACATCGGTGTTGCCGGCGTGGATGGCTTTGGCGGCATCCTGCAGCTTGCGCTTGGCTTGGTCATTTCCCGCCACAAAGGACAGGTCAAATCGGCTCTGCACAAACTCCAGCAGACCGCCGGACTCCGCTTCAATCAAATCCTTCTTACGGTCGGAGAGAAACTTCAGCGTGAGCGGCTGCCGATTCTGCACTGCATGGGAGATCAGACTCTGCAACTGAACTCGTTTCAAGCCCGCTCCGAGCGTCGCCAGGGTTTCATCGTTTACTTCGGAGCCGGCGGGCAATTCCTGATTTTTCAATTGCCAGCGGATAAATTCCAGCCGATCGGCATAGTCGGGCAACGGGATCCCAATCGAAGAAACGCCTGGGTGCTGAACGATGCTTGGGTTCAGCTCGATCTGATTCTCCGAGATAAGACAAATGGTGACATCTGCATTCAGAAAAGCCGAATTGCGCGCCCAGCGTTTGAGAATAACCAGGGCATTACGATCATCCGCGGACATGCTGGAAACATCGCCGGCGGGAGCGATGGTCTCGGCGAAATCAATCACCAGCCCGATCTTCTTGCCGTCGGCAATGCGCAGCCGGAGATAGTTGTCGAGCAGGTTCAATACCCCATCCGGATTGCGCGGCAGACCGCCTTTCGAATAGGTGGTGCCGTGAAAACTGTCGTAGCCTTCGAGCGCGCGGCGGAAGTCGGCTTGACTCTCCGCGGACCCGAAGTTCAGCCCGCCACGGTCGTAATGCAGAACCAGGTCGCGCTGGCCGAAAAGCGCGCCGGAAAGAAATTCGTCGAGTGGAACGAAGGTTGTGGTTTCCTGAGTGCGAAGCGGTACCAGGTCGCGCACATTTCCGTAGAGTACGAACAGAGCGAACGAACGCGAGTAGTACTTTTCAGAGAGTTCGCGCGCCCACGCGGGAAGTCCACCGAGATATTTCCCTAACGTTGTTGCGGTCGTGGCTATATTCGAGGGCATCTTGGGTTCGACATCAGTTCGAAATCCGTACACGATTGGGGCCCGAGGACGTAGACGAATCGTCGATCGACATCAATCCGTCCAAGTCCGGCGACATGCCGCTGAAGATCGCTTCGACCTGCTGCACAGTCTGTTCGGTCTGTTCAACATCGTGCACCAGACTGTCCAACCGCTCGCTCACCTGCTGCGGATCGCGCATCGTCACCGATTGATCTCGCACCAACATCAGTACATCCTCTACCGCGGAGCATTGCGCGTCGACGACTTTGCGGTTCTCGGAAATCTTATCGAACTTCTCCAGGCGCTTGGTGAGAATCTCAATGCGTTTTTTGTTGATTTCCTGGACTTTCGGCGGATCGCTGCTCAGAGCCTTTTGCAGGGAGGCGATCTCGTGCTTGATGCCATCCTGTTCGGCGTTCTTCACGTATTGCTGCTGCTGGGCTGCAGCCAACAAGAGCCGGGCATAGCCACTTAGCAGGCCTTGCAGCCGCGCGTCGATTTGCTGCAAAAAGATTTGCGAGGTCGACGAAAACTGCGCGAAGTTGCCTCGGATGGCGCCACACACTTGCACGGCATGGACATAACGGCTCTGCATCACCGCGGGCAAGCTCGCGAGCATCTCGCTCAGTTTCTGTTGGTGCTTCTGCTGTTCCTCGGCGAATTTCCAGGATTTCACCAGCCGCTGAAAACGCCAGTTGTGCGGAACGATGGAGAGATACATCAGTTCCAGTCCGCCCGCCAGGATAATCGGGAGAAAGCTGGCGCTTACCAGCGCGAATGCACCCGCACTCACCATGGCGATCCAGTTGTACTGCAGATGGAAGGCCTCCCTCACAAAGTTGATTTTGTCTTGCGGCGACGGAGCACCGAGCTGATCGTCTTCGGGCACGCCCTGGAGATCGGCGGGAGCCATTTAGACACTCACCCGAACTTGGCCGCTGCCGGGAGCCTTGCGCAGACGGCCGAGAACGTAGTTCGCCAACTCGTGAAACTCATTTCGTTCTTTTAGGCCCAGATCGCGAGGGCGATCGAAGGGGACTTGAACGTCTTCGATAATCGTTCCCGGATGCGCACTCATAACAAAGATCCTGTCGGCCAGGTACACCGCCTCGTCAACATCGTGGGTCACGAACAAGATGGTGCTCGCGGTTTCGTCCCACACTTTCAAGAGCAGTTGCTGCATCTCGCTGCGGGTTTGCGCATCGAGTGCGCCAAACGGTTCGTCCATCAAGATGACCGCCGGCCGAAGCGCCAGGGTGCGCGCAATCGCCACGCGCTGCTGCATGCCCCCCGAAAGCGTTTCTGGATAGGCGTTCTCAAAACCGCTAAGTCCAATATCCTGCACTAATTGCGCCACCGTCTCCTTACGCTGCTTTTCCGGGACGCCATTGATCTTTAAACCGTATGCTATGTTACCAGCCACAGTGAGCCAGGGAAACGAAGTGTACTTCTGAAACACCATGCCACGGTCCTTTCCGGGACCGTGTACCGGCTGTTCACTCACCAGGATCTCACCGGTGTCGGCCTGATCCAGGCCGGCGATCAAACGCAGCAGAGTGGACTTGCCACAGCCGGAAGGACCGAGCAGAACGCGGAATTCCCCGATATCGCGCCCTTCACGCGAATATGCATCCTCAATCTCGAAGTTGATGTTGTCGAGGGCGTCGACTTTCGAACCGTCCGCGCTGACAAACGACCGGCTGACCTTGCTGACCGTGATTTTCGATTTCTTAGGCTCCATATTCTTACGCCCGGTGCTTGGCCGCCTTCAGGTGTGCCGTTGCGCTGGGAACGGCCGCCCCACCTCCGGCCAGCGTGGAACTCGGTTTGCGCCAGGGGAAGAGAAGGCCTTCGAGAAACGTCAGCAGAAACCGGAACAGAAACGCAGCGATGCCGATGGCGATGATTCCCGCATAGACGCGATCGAAATCCAGCACTTTGCGAGCAGCCTCCACCATGTAACCCACGCCCTTGCGGGCATTCAACATCTCGGCCAGGATCACGTAGGTCCAGCCGATGTCGTAGAGGATTCGGAAGGACGAGAAAATCGCGGGGAACGACGCGCGGAACACGAGCCACAACACATGCCGCTGTTTGGCTCCGAGCGTGTACGCAGTTTCCAGAAGAGCGTTGTCTACCCGGTTGACCTCTTCGACTACCACTGCCAACAGATAAAAGAACATTCCGAACCAGAGGAACGCAATTTTCTCGGTTTCGTCGATGCCAAACAGGGCGATGAACGCGGGAAGAAACGCGGTCAGCGGCATGGCGCGCATAGGGGCGGCGACGGGGTTGATGAGTTCGAACAGCCAGCGGTAGCTGGACATCAGAATGCCAAGCGGGATAGCGACAACCGCGCACCAGAAGAATGCCTGGGCGATGCGCCACCAGCTCATGAATACGTTGCCGAGCAGATCGTATTCCGTCCACAACAATTTAAAGGATCGGATTACTCCGAGGGGCGTTGGCAGCAGTGAAAAGTGCGGGCCTTCCCAGTAGGGCAACAAGATCCAGAGCAATACGATGACGCCCCAGGTGATAAACGGGGCAGCCCATCGGACCCAAGGCTGTACCTCTTTCCGAATGGTGAACCAATCGCTCATTGTCTGCTGTCGTTCGTTCGAATGGCTAGTTCTAAGCGCTAGCTCGAAGGGTTGGCATAGACCTTGATGTCGGTGCGCCGATTCTTTTCGCGTCCTTCGGGCGTCGCATTGTTGGCGATCGGTTTGTCCGGACCATTGCCCGCCGTCCGTAGTCGCGCGGAAGGAAAGCCATATTTTTGCATCAGGTAGTTCTTGACTTCCTCGGCCCGGGCGTGGGAAAGCTGAATGTTATAAGCACGAGCGCCCGTCGAGTCGGTGTTGCCATCGATATCAACAATCGTGTTCTCATAGGCACGCATGGTGCCGGCGAGTTCATCGACAATGGCGCGCGAATCGAGGCTCATGGCGGAAGAATTAGGATCGAAGTAGATGGACCGATGTTGGGTCGCGATGGGAGTGGCTCCGCTCGGTGGCTCCTTGTATTCGATGGGCGCTTCGCTGGACGCCATGGAGAAGCTGTCGGCCAGCTTTTCGACGTAGCGGCGGTCCAGGCTATCTTCCGGATTGAAGGTGTGTTTAATGATCATCGATTCTCGATACATGTCCTGGGCCATGCCAAGAATGTTGGCGTAATCGGAATTTGATCCGGCGGTGCCCATGAACGAACGGTTGTCGGCGTAATCCGCAAGCTTCACGCCACCGAGCATGGTCTTAGCCAGGTCAGACGGGATATTGAAATCCTTGACTGTGCCGATCAGATTGTAGGCACGCTCCGGTTGGGTCTTGATGAATTCAACGCCCTCAAGCCAGCCTTGAGCAAACTTCAGCAAGGTTTGAGGATGCTTCGCGGAAAAGCTGTCACTTACCACCAGAATGTCGGCGATGAGACGGTTCGCGATCTTGGTGTCGTAGATCTTCTTCGATCCGGGCCGCTTGGCCACCGCGTCGCTCATGTCCGGGTCCCAAGCCACGGCCGCGTCAACCTTTTCCTGGGCGAAAAGGGTCGCTGGCTCGATGCCATCCTTGGTGTGGATCGCCTGGTTGAAGATTTCATTGCGCTGCGCAGTACTCAGGCCAGAGGTCTTGAGTCCATTCCACAGCAAGAAGTGCGACGGAGTGTAAGGGGCAAAAGCCACTTTCTTACCAGCCAGGTCCTCGATGCTGTTGATCCCCTGCTTGCCGATGACGCCATCGGCGCCGCGCGACCAGTCGACCATCAGGAAGGCATGCGACCCGAATCCCTTTTCTTTAAACTGCGCATAGTCTTTGGCATACACATCGGCGGTCGTCAGCATCACGTCGACATTATCGGTTGCGAGAGCGGCGGCACCTTCGGTCCAATCGTCGATGATCTTAAAAGAAACCTTTAGGCCTTTCTTGCCGTAGATAGAATCCGGCTGCGTGTCGAGCCCGCCATTGGCCACCAGCCCCGCGACGCATCCGACCCACACGTTGACGCGCACACGGACCTCAGAATCGTTCGTCGTCGAAGATGCTGGCAGCAAGAGAGGCTTGGATGCATCCACGGTCTCCGCGCTGGCGGAGGGGGTCTTACTCGCGCCGCCCGTCCACTTGCTGAGATCGATGACTCCGTATCGATTCAGGCTGTAGCCGACCAAGGCTACGCCAATCAGAAAAATAAGAACCCATCCACCGCGCTCAATTTTGACCGCCATACTCTTTTCCTCCGCCGCATGTTCCTACCGCGCCTGAGGCGCATTCATGACTCGGCCATCTACGGTATGCCGAAAGGCCTACGCAAACACAAAATCACTCTGATACAAATCAGATACAAATCACACTTCGACCACGGACGCTACGAAGTCCGTTGTGGATCCTTCGCGGCGATGGTTTTTTCCGCACTCCCGGGCGCCGCTGCTTGTGGCGATGCCAGGCCCATCTCGATCTTGAATTGCTTTACCAGTTCGTTGGCCTGGAGTTTCTCGGCCTCGTCGTCGATCTTGATTTTCTGCTGATCGACATTGCTCATCGCCATATCCATGCGCGCTTCGTTGACGGCAGTCGTCTCTTCTATCTTGCGCACCATCTCATCGTGCGTCTGGCTGATGCCGGCAACCTCGAATTGCTCCATCGCATCGGCGACCTTCTTCTGCCACTGGGAGCGGCGGTAGTCGGCGATAGCGCTCAACGCCTCGTGCGTCTTCCGGTCCTTTTCGCGCATAAAGGCCTGCTTCACGGCCATGGCCTTGTCGAAGGCGGCGCGAGCGGTAGTGAGCTGGCCCTGATTTCTGGCGAGAGCGCTCTTCGTCTGCTCTAACTGGGCGGCATAAGTACCGGCGATGTCGTCGCGTCCGGCCTGAATCGCGGTTTTCACCCTCGCGGTCAGGCTGGCGACATCTTCCTTGTATTTCGACTCTTCTCTTTCGAGCAGCGTCACATTGGCCTTTACCATGGCAATGCTTTCGTTCATACGTGGCACCTGGTCATTCATGTCGCGGATATTCTGCTGGAGAATCATCTCCGGGTCCTCCGCCGCCGAGATGAAGAAACCGACGAAGGACCGCATCACTCGCGTTAACCGTTGCCACATACTTCCTCCTGTTCAGGAACGTTGCGCTGTATTCGATGGGGGCGGCGGCGCATTCACATCGCCCGTCGTAATTGGATTTTCGGCGACAAAATAGCCGACCGCGTCGGCGATCTTCTTTTCTTCCTGCTGTTTCTTCAACCGCCAACCGCTAAAACGTTCTTTCTCCCGCGATACTTCTTCATTATTGCTCTGGATTTTCGCTCTCTGCTCGGTCACATACTTATCGATCTGTGCCTGAATCTCACTGTTCTCTTTATTCTTGCGCTGTTCCAGTTCTTGAGCAGCGCGCTGCTGCACCCGTTCGTACCCGTCCAGCGCACGGTCGCGCCGAACCGCGTCCTGGATGACGTCCTTGATGTCGATGCCGGCGGCGTCGAGCGCGACGAGAATCGAAGACTTCTTTACGTCCGATGCCAAATTGCGAAGGCGCTCGCTCTCCAGCATGTGGGAGATCTTGAGGATCGAATAGCCCTGGGGCGGCGGCGGGATTTCCGCCGCCTTGTAGATCTCGTCAAACGACGTGGGATCGGAGATCGGAGTAGTAAACTTCGGCTCCGCTGCTATCGTGGACGCGATATCAGCTACGCTTTGAGCCGCACTCTTGACAGCGGCCGGGGTGCCTTTTGCATTCGAGGGGGCCTTCGGCGGGTTCTGTTCGGCGCCGGCGGCGTCGTCGAGGGAAACGATATAGTTGTACCACTTCTTGGACATTCGGCCTCCTGGGTAACTAACCCCAGCCGCGCAGAACCAGAGTCAAACACGTGACCAGAAAGCTAATGCCCACTGCGTCCTTTGTCAAATGTTTTCATATAGTTCCGAGTGCCAGTCGAGCCCGCAGGGACCCAATCTCTGTCAGTCGTAGTATACAGAGACTCGATATCAACTCTCGACCAATCTAACCGCACGGCCTGCCCCTGTTCAATTCAGCTAGAATGAACGCTCTTACCGTTCAAAATGAACGGCTTCTTGAACGAGTGGGGCTGAGATCAGGAGCGAGCATGGCTGCCAACGACCTTCCGTCGATACTGAGCCGGGCAGTAGAGATAAAAGCCGAATACGATATTCGATTGCTCGCCCAACAGCTGGGGACGAACTATCGCTCACTCATGTACTGGCTGAGAGGCGATCGGCCGTTGCCTGCGGATCTGTTGCCAAGGATGTGCGTGCTGCTCAGCAATTATGAAGCCCTGGATTTTCTTGAGAGCCAGGCTGGGCGGGTGGCGTTCAAACTCCCTGAGCCGGACATGACCCTGGAGAGGGAACTGGTTGCGGTTTCCCACCTGATCCGGGAAGTCGGGGAAGCTCTCGAGAGCGTTGCGGAAACCCTCGCCGACGGCGTTGTTGAGGAAAGCGAGTTGCGGACGACCATCCCAAAACTTGAGGCGGTGATTCAAGAATGCGCGTCCCTAAAGTACCTGTTAGAAGATCTCGGTAAAAAGAGGAAAAAGAAATCCAAGAATCAGCGCTGAAAACAGGATTGCGGGTTTCTGCTCAGAACAGAGACCGCAATGAATGAAAGATTTTCCATTGATGGCAGAGAGCTTCGGCTGCAGAACGAGATGCTGACGTGGAAAAACGAGCCAGTTGGCGCGATAGACGGTGTGGACGTGCATCGTCGGATCGCCGCCTACTCCCTGAGGGGAGAACTCAATGACCAACCTTGGCCCCTGAATGCGGTAATAGGAGCTGCCGCTTTTTTAAAGCTCGTGCGTCATGGGTCCGCTTGATTTTCGGCCTAACGCGGCGGATTGTCGCGGATCGTCGCGGCGACCACAAGAATGTGCTTGCCAATGGCGTCACGCATGTCGCCAGGCAACAGTTCTTTTTCTTCAAGCCCTTCCCATGCATGAACCGTGCGTTCCGCCGACTCGGCTACGATCGGCCAGAGCGGGCTCGCCGGAATGCGCGCCGTATCGGCAAAGCGGCGCATCTGGTCGGGAGTGATTTCCGAAAGGCTGCGGCTGTCGCCGAAACTCAAGCCGAGCGTGTCGTCGGGAGTGTAGGGAAGCGTTGCCACAAAATCGTAACCCGGCGAGAGCGCAGGCCTGCGCCGGTCGGGATAGAGAAGGGACCAGTTCTTAAGGTGCATGTCGGCATTGCCGATGAGGACGGAAAATACAAGGCGCCGGACGAATTCGATCACGGCATCCTCCCCGATTTCCGCCCACAACACGGCGGCGATGTTCGCGTAGCTGTGAAACTTATATTTGTGGTTGGGGAATTCCCCGAAGACTTGCGCGAAGTCCTCCATGTGAACGGGTGCGCCGTCCGGAAGGCGATCGAACCGTTTAACGGCGAGGGCCTTCCCTCCGACCGTATGAGCCTGTCTGGGCAGGCCTTTGATGCCGGCGACATCGACGAGCTTATTTTCAGGCACGGTGATGCCGACACGCCGAGCCAGTTCCAGCATCGCAAATTCGTTCTCCGGCACGGAGACGAAGCGGGCGGACGGCAGCTTAACGATCCATGACCCGCCCATGCCGCTGGCGGGGATGGTCAGGCCGCCTGAAGCTTGTCATCCATCGGAATGCTGTGATCCCAGGGCCGAAGTAAGGAATGAAGAACAAATGAAGGTGCTTGACCAAACGGCTTGACCCTTGGTCTGGAAGGGTAGCACCGGCACGTTCATGCGCCATGTGAAGTTGGGACTGGGAACGGCCACAAACGCCGCAGAGCTGCACAAGGCAGGAGTCAGCCAAGGGCAGGTCATGTCGTCGGCAAGGCCCAGACAACGCTTTCTCAGCGTGACCCCAATGAGCGGGAGCCATTAGCCCCGGTACCGAGTCACTTGATGCCAAAATCATTCACAATCAACCGCGTATCCACGGTCACATGCGGTGAAATCGCGTGATATGCCCAGACATGCACCCACGCGTTTCCCGTCCGCCACGTCAGAAACGACTTCATCAAACCTGCCGGAATCAACAACAAGTAGACGAAAGTCAGCGACATCGCAGCCGCTCTAATCGAGTCGTACCGCGTACCCGACTCAAAAATGTGTATTGTCGGATAACTTATCGCCCCCAGCAGATAAGCCGTCATCGGCGAAAACAGCTTGAAGTATCTCGGCATCAAGATCGAGTA
>PMHI01000786.1:0-4296 GCA_003156615.1 Acidobacteriaceae bacterium
TTTCCAGAGCGTGAGGAAGTCTCTGTAGGCAGCAAGCGCGCGGACACGAGCAGCGTCGGCATCAGCCCCAGTTGAATTCTTCGCCTCCAGCGCATTCGCCCGCGCCCTGCCCAGATGTGCCAATGCTGCCGTCCAGCAGTTCAAGACGATGCCGCTGTGGTCGAGNNCAGATACGCTTCGCCGCGAATGAATGTGGGGTAAATGCAGGAACTGTCACCGGCAATCACCCCGTACTCGATCGGCGGTGAGGCAGGCTGCAGAGCCGTGATCGCTGCCGCCGCGTCCTTGCGGTTGAGTGCCAATTGCGCCCGAATCGCAGGCAGCCACAGTGACTGCATCTGCGTATCCACGGGCGACTGTTTGTTCAGATCCTTTGCCAGCGATTCGGCCCGCGCCGTTTCGCCCGCCATAGCAAACGCAAGCGCAGCTTTAACCTCAACCTCCTCACTGTCAGGAGCCAGCTTCAAAGCCTCTGCCGCTGACTGCCGCGCTTCCGCAGGATTACCGTAAGCAGCTTCGCGCTGCGCGGCGACCGCCTGACTCACCGCCCCACTCTCCCTGCTGTCAGCTCGAATCTCCGAATCGACAAATCGTTTGGCCGACTCTCGCGCCTCGCGCAGATGGCCGCCATACGCCTCGGTATCGGATGCGAGCAAAAGCCCTTCGTCCTCGTTAGGGTGGCCGGCAAACCATTGCATCTGCTCTGACATAGCCTTCGAGTCTCCTTCGATAAAGAAAAGGAGATACAGAGAATACGGAATCGACGAAATACCTGCGCCCGAATCTGAATGGTTCCCGCCGTAGGCCAGATTTTTCGCCTGCAGCTCGCGGTAATTTTGACGGGCTTCGTCGAGGCGTTGCAGGTCACGATTTGTCAAGGCAAGATTCGACAGGAACATCGTATCCTTTGGGTGGCTGGGCACGATTTGCCTGAGGATTTCCGCTGCTTTCTCATATTGCCCCTGCCTGGTGTACACCAGGGCTAGATTGTTTTTCGACTCCTGGGAATCGATTGGATAGGTGGCGATAAGCTCCTGATATGCTTGTACTGCTTTATCCAGTTGCCCGGTCACGACTTCATAATAGTCAGTCGCGTCCAACAACTTTTCCCGCTCACTAGCACGATCCCGCAACTGGAAGGCCTTGGCGTAATACTCCTTGGCCCGCCCTCGTTGGCCGAGATTCTCGTAGCAGATGCCAACGGTGTGGATTGCCGCGGCAAAACTAGGATCAAGCTCCATGGCGTGCTGAAAAAAAGGCAGGCCTATACCGTCATACCTGGCCGAATGCACCCCAAGGCTGAACGCTTTCAGAGCTTCCAGCGAAGATGTGGTGGCTTCTTCAAGCGGTACATCCAACTTCTGCACGGAAGCCAGCGATTCGCCCAATTCACCGCGCAGATTCGACGCCGTCTCGCCCAGCGCCTTCAGCACTTTCTCCTTGGACTCCGCCGTCACCTGATGCTCGGCGAGCGAGTCTCCGCTCTGGCAGTTCACCGCCTTCAATTCCAGTACGTACTTGCTCCCTAAACTTCCGATCGCGCCAGCAATGTAGGCCTTACTGCCAGTCCGTTGGCATAGCTCGCGGACCACATCGGGAGTGAGCTTGGTATTGGCCGGACGCGTCATCTCTCGCAAAGTCTCCGTGACTTTGTCGTCGGAAAGCACATTCAGAAACGGCGACTGGTTGAGAGCAACGCTGAGTGCTGTCTTGAGTGTGTCGTCAAACACCGCATCGCCCGTGCTGTTCGCAAAATCCGCCAGAACGATTGTGTCCTTATCGGTCAGGTGGTGGGTGGTCTGGCGCGAGCGGAAATAGAAGGCTCCCGCGATTGCCACCGCGACAAGGACTACGGCGGCGGGAGCTAGAACCTTCCAGAGGTTCTTGCCCGCGACGGGAACTTCGGCGACTTTCACCCCACTTGATGACGGAGATGGAGCAAGCGCAGGGGACGAACCGGATACTGGCGATGGCGGTTGCGCTGCAACCTGAGAGCCGCTTTCCTGTGCCACCGCCTCCGTCCCCGAACCCGCAGCTATGGCTCGTCCTATCTCTGTATCCCGCTTTAGGCGCTGCAACTCGGAACGCATTTCGGAGGCGTGCTGATAACGCAGTTCCCGATCTTTCTCAAGCGCACGGTTGATGATGTGTTCCAGTTCGGCTGGTACGTCGGGATTCAGCCGCACCGCAGGAACAGGTGCGCGGTTCAGGATCGAATCGAAAATCGTTGCCGTACTGTCCCCACGGAAGGGCAACTGCCCGGTGGCCATCTCATAGAGAACGGCTCCAAACGAGAACAAGTCCGTTCGTGCGTCTAGTTCTTTCGCCCGCGCCTGCTCCGGCGACATGTACGCCACCGTTCCGAGCGTAGATCCCGGACTGGTCAGGTGGTCCGCCTCCGCCGCCGTCTGTGT
Organism: Acidobacteriaceae bacterium; assembly: GCA_003156615.1. The sequence continues at coordinate 2,415 of PMHI01000786.1, forward strand.
TTCGAGCGATGCGATCCTGCTCGAAGAACTGCTGGCCACGCCGATCTTCGCCAGCCCAAAATCCAGAATCTTGGCGTGCCCGCGCTTTGTGACGAAAATGTTCCCCGGCTTGATGTCGCGGTGAACAATGCCCTCCGCGTGCGCGGCGTCCAGCGCGTCGGCGATTTCGATGGCGAGCGCCAGCGTCGTCTCCGTCTCCAGCGGACGGTTGCCGATCTTGTGCTTCAGGGTCACGCCATCCAGAAACTCCATGGCAATGAACGACTGCTCCCCGTGCTTGCCGATCTCGTAAATCGTGCAAATATTGGGATGATTGAGAGCGGATGCTGCCCGCGCCTCGCGGCGAAAGCGTTNNGAAGCGGCTTTGGCTTCGCGTTGGAACCGGGCCAGAGCCTGCGCGTCTTTGGCGACGTCATCAGGCAGGAACTTGAGTGCAACAAAGCGACCCAGTTTTATATCTTCGGCCTTATAGACGACACCCATCCCNNTTCTCGATGATGCGGTAGTGCGAGATGGTCTGACCGATCACTGGGCTGAAATCTTAGGACTAGAGGGTGGGCAAGTCAATGAAAGTGTGGAAGTTGGTTGCATTGCGAGGAGTCCGTTGTCGAAAAATCGCGGTTACACTCAAAATCCCTCAATCAGCGCTTGGCCCGGTTTCGCAAGTTAGGACAGATGGGGCGTCAGTTCCCGCACTACTTCTTGCGCCTCAGGTTCCGTCAACTGAATACCGAATTGGTCGTATTGCGACACAGCTTGCGACGAGGAAGGAACTCAAAGGCCGTCCCTTCCTCGGACTCCATCCGGGCTTCAGCGGTGGCCCTCAGCGGTCCTGCCAATCGGAACTCGAGTGCCGCCATGCGCAGCCGATCTGGGTAAGCCGTCGGCTGCGGGGTTGCAGATGGCTGGGGTGCACGCGTCCTTTCCAACGGAAAGCCCCGCTCGATTGTCGTCACTGAGCCAATCCAACTCTGGTCCGATTTCACGTGTCTACTCGCCAGCCCACCAAACACACTGACGAGCTCTTACTGTCGGGTCGGAGGAGGCGCGCTTTCGCGCTGGCCTCCGTCCGCCTCTCACACTGCACGTGCAGATTTCCCGCATGCAGCGTTCACGAAGACTCAAGTCTTCCGAGATGCCAAAGAAGGAATGAACCCAACCAGGTGGTCGAGTAATGAATGGACCGTCTTGGCACCCGTCAGGTTGATCCGATCCACCAGTCTCCTCGGACACGGGCGTACGGGTTTTTCGCTAAAGGAACTGTTCCGACCCTCCCATATCCTTACTCATCTGGTTTCCTTTCTCTTCCTGACCGTCTTCGCCGGCTGCCTTCCCCGACCCACGTCCGTCGCCGGTTGCCCGGTCACGCGGCTTTCACCACGCTTCATAGGTACTATTCAGCCGGCCGACTACTGACAGAGCGTCGCTCGCCATTTCGCAACCGCTTATAGGTCTGCTTACTCCGGTGCAACCGGAGACTCTGCCAGTTCTCCTGAGGTCACGCGTTGTTCTTCCGTACCGTGCCGTCCGCAAACACCTTGGTACGGTGGGTGAATGAGAACGCCTTCGCCTTAGAAGTGCAGGCTCGACCTTGCCCCACCTTTGGCCGACCGGTTCATCTCGGGTTTCCCCATCGATTACGGCCCGGTACTTCTCCTCATGCCCTTCGGATTCCCCTCACGGTGGACACCCTGCCCTCCGAGGTACCACAAGCAGTGGCTCTAGCTCCGCCTTGGCTGTATCCAGCTTTCGCCTTCGTGCCCGTTTAGACGTCTGCATACCTTCTGCTTTCCTCGGCCAGCGAGGAATTACCCCCGCTTTTGGATATGGCGCCCCTCATTTGAGCGCCAGAGGGACTTGAACCCTCCTGAACAACGCGCTG